>CANETC010000001.1 GCA_947441055.1 Cytophagaceae bacterium
AGCAGAATCCATTCTCGATTCTGAAAACCTTCCTTGTGCCAGGGATCCTGGCCGGATTGTTTCTCAACCTCTTCCAAAACGGAGTCGGCGATGGCATTTACCTGTGTATCGGAAGTGCCTGAACAAATGATGAAATAATCGGCAATGGCGTTTTTTACATCACGGAGGTCCAGAACTGCAATGTTCTGGCCTTTTTTCTCCAGCATTCCTTGCACAACGAGGTCGGCGAGCTGGCTGGAGCTGATTTCGGATTTAATCAAAAGCGTAGGAAAAACTGTATTTTTGAAGCAGGTACAATATTACCTCATGCAGAGCAATATTTCAACCAAATACAAAACAGAATTTCCTGAGCGGATTCATCTGCCAGAGTGTCAGTCAACAAACGATGAATTAATGGCTTTGGCACAGTCGAAACGGGAAGAAATTCCCGAAGGCTTTGTGCTGAGCACTGATTTTCAATCGGCAGGCAGGGGCCAGCGGGGCTCCGTCTGGGTATCAGATCCGGCTTGCAACCTTTTGTTTTCCATTTATTTACGACCTCAATTTCTGGAAGCAAGGTTTGCCTTTCGTTTATCGGCTTCCATCGCCCTTGGCATTGCCCTTGTTTTGGAGGAGCATTGTCCGGACCTAAAACTTAAGTGGCCCAATGACATCTTCAGCGGAAACCGGAAGATGGGTGGAATTCTGATTGAGACGGCGCTGTCGGGTATGTTTGTTGACCGGGCAGTGGCCGGAATCGGATTAAATATCAACCAGGTTGGGTTGCCCGAAAATGCAGTTTCGCTTTTGGACATAACAGGAAAAACCAGCGACCGGGAGGAATTGCTGAACTTAATCCGGAACTCAGTACTGAACCAGTATCAGCTGCTCCGCGATGGTGGCTGGGAAGCAATCCGATCCAAATACATCGCCCGATTATACCGTCTGGCAATGCCTGCCAAATATTCCCTTCCGGATGGCAGCCGCTTTACGGCGGTGCTCAAGAGCATTGGAGAGCAGGGCGAACTAATTCTTATTTGTCAGGATGGCGAGAAGAATTTTCAGTTCAAGGAGGTGGTGTTTGAGGTGTGAGATGAAGTCTGAAGAAAAACAGCATTCCGCCTAATTTACCTTGGCGATTTGTCCGTATTTATTTTTTATTTTTGCACGTAAAATAAAAAGCTATGGATACCAAACTCACTTTAAAACTCGAACATGCTGTGATAGAAAAGGCGAAAGAGTATGCCAAGAAACAAAAGACCAGTCTATCCCGGCTCATCGAAAACTACCTTAATCACCTTACCAGCGAAACTGGGGATGACAAGGAGATTACTCCCTTAGTAAAAAGCCTAAGTGGAATCCTGGATTTACCTGCGGATTTCGACCACAAGAAAGCCTACGGTGAATACCTGTCAAAGAAATACTAAGACATGCAGCGCATTTTTGTAGACACCGATATACTGCTGGATTTATTGGCCGAACGCGAACCTTTTTATGAGTTTTCGGCATGCTTGTTTTCACAGGCTGACCGCAATTCCATAGAAATCGTAGTTTCATCTTTGTCGTTTGGCACCCTCAACTACCTGCTTTCAAAAATATATTCGGCTGAGCAGGCCAGAATGAAATTACTGAAGTTCAAGACCCTTGTCAAAGTTTTAGCAGTAAGCGACAAAATTGTGGAACTGGCACTTTCATCTGATTTCAAGGATTTCGAAGATGCTCTTCAGTATTACACAGCCATAGAAAACAACATCAAAGTTCTTTTAACCCGCAACCTCAAAGATTTCAGAAAAGCAGAAATTACAGTATTGACTGCAGAGCAATTTCTTAAATCAAACTAAGGTCGGTTTCCCTTCTTTTTCCATTTCATCAACCCAAATAATCATGATTCCCCGCCTCCTGCTATTCCTCCTCCTCAATTTTCTGGCCCTAGGCATCGGCGGCTATTTCACCGGTGCGGGTGTGCGTTCCGATTGGTATATTAATATGGCTAAAGCACCTTGGACTCCACCGGGCTGGGTATTCGGCTTTGCCTGGACGAGCATCATGATTTGCTTCAGTATTTACCTTGCCTTTTTGTGGAAAATCTGTGCGGATAAAAAGCGGCTGGTTTTCATGTACAGCCTGCAGTGGATTTTGAATGTAATCTGGAATCCGTTGTTTTTCCATTTCCACCAGACCGGTCTCAGCATGGTTGACATCAGCGCACTCACCATCCTTGTTGCTTGGTTCCTTTTTCATTACCGCAATGATTTACAATGGAAATCTGCTTTGATTTTACCCTACCTGATTTGGCTGCTGATTGCCAGCTCGCTGAATGGGTTTATTGTGGTGGGGAATTGAGGGAATTGCAGAGGTAAATTCCATGTTTTTCCAGAATTGGTGAAGCTCAATGGAATCCCCAAAAAACACTTTTTTTAGGACAGGATTAAAACCCTTAAAATCGTTTTTTAGATTTTCGCATCCAAAAAAATGATTTTATCGCTATTTTCGCATCCAAAAAACAGTATTTAAGCCATGAATTCGCCCAAGGAAAACGGATTTTATCTGAAAAGATTGATCGATACGCACCTATTGGACTGGGCACAGACAAAGGAAAGAAAACCCCTGCTGCTCCGTGGAGCCAGGCAGGTGGGAAAGTCTTCTGCCATCCGAAATCTCTCCGGTTTTTTCGAACATTTTCTGGAAGTCAATTTTGAAATGGATGCAGATGCATACGCTGTTTTCACTACACAAAAGGATCCTTTGCTGATTATAGAAAGGCTTTCCGTATTGTACCGGATACCTGTTATAGAGGGCAAAACCTTGTTGTTCCTGGATGAAATTCAGGCCTGTCCCGAGGCCATATCCCGTCTGCGTTTCTTTTATGAAAAAATGCCTGGCCTTCATGTAGTGGCCGCTGGTTCCCTGCTGGAATTTGCCCTATCAGAAATACCTTCCTTTGGCGTAGGAAGGATTAGATCTCTTTTTATGTATCCCTTTTCGTTTGAGGAATTTCTTGCTGCTTCAGGTGAGGAAACGCTTCTTGGAATGATTAAAAAGGCAGGATCAACGGTTCCATTGGATTTGCCTTTGCACAATAAACTGGAACGCTATCTCCGGACTTTTCTTGTATTGGGCGGCATGCCCGAAGTAGTATCCGCCTATCTGCGGGGCAAATCCTTATTGGAAACGCAGGCCATTCTCGATGACCTGATTATTTCCTTCCGCAGCGATTTTGCAAAATATAAAAAAAGGGTGCCAACAGGGAGAATCAGGGAGGTGTTTGAATCGGTGGTGGCTCAGATGGGTGGTAAATTTGTTTTTGCCAAAGGGGGTAGCGGCCTTAACCTGAAACAAGTAAAAGAAGCACTCGATCTGCTCATTCTGAGCGGACTTGTTCTTCCGGTAATTCACAGCTCGGGGAACGGAATTCCTCTTGGGGCTGAAATCAATCCGAAAAAGCAAAAAATGTTGTTGCTGGATACAGGTCTATTCCAGCGTATTCTGGGTTTAAAAATTTCGGATGTGCTCATTTCAGAAGATTTTAGCGCCGTAAACAAAGGCGCTCTGGCAGAACTGTTTGTAGGACTTGAGTGGCTTAAATCACAAAATCCTTTTCATCAGGAAAACCTCTATTACTGGTCTAAAGAGGCTGGAACCGGAAATGCCGAAATCGACTACCTGATTGATGTGGACGGGGAAGTTGTACCAATAGAAGTAAAATCTTCCGGTACGGGCTCAATGCAAAGTATGCATATATTTTTACATCAGAAGAATCGAAAGAAAGGCCTTCGAGTTTCCTTGGAAAACTTTGGAAGAACAGGCAACATAGAGATTATTCCTCTGTATGCTTTCGGAGTAAAAATAAGGGGAGTGCAAGTCTAGCCTTTACATAATTGCAGCATTTCTATTTTTACCAACCTGCTTTCGAAGGCATAATTCAGAAATCAATTATTAAAAAACAGGAAAGAGACAGCCTTGCAGAACTTGCAAAGTTTGCAGACTTCCTTTCAATTTTACCCTTTTCTTTGTTTTGGAAATGGCCTTATCAAATACCAAGGGGTAATATGATTTCAGCAGACGACATCAGGCTTCTGGTTCAGGCCGGAGAAGGCTACAACGCCGAATTCAAGAAGGCTGTTCCCACCAAGGTAAAAGATATCTCCGAAGAAGTATGCGCCTTTGCCAATGCCGCCGGCGGCACGCTGCTCATCGGTGTAGACGACCAGAACCGCCTGGTTGGAGTAAAAGTGGATAATGCCCGGCGCTCTGCACTTCAGAACAGCCTTGGCGAAATTTCCCCTCATCTTTCTTGCCACTTGGAAATGGTTGAGGTAGATGGCAAGACCATAGCGGTTATCGAAGTACCCTCCGGTCCTAAAAAGCCCTATGTCCTTTCCGGCGCAATCTATGTGCGCATTGGGCCCAATACCCAAAAGCTCACTACGGCCGAGCAGATGCGCGACTTCTTTCAGCAGGCAGGAAAAATCTATTTTGATGAAGTGCCCTGCCGGGACTTCCTCCCGGCCAGCATGATTGATGCCTCCTTTTTGCCCATATTCAAGGCAGAATCCGGTATCAGTGCAGGTGTGTCCGATGAGCAGCTGTTTCAGAACCTTCGGGTTTATTCCGAAGATCAGCATTTCAAGAACGGCGCAGTATTATTTTTTGGAAAGCAACCCGAAGAAATTTTGGATAAGGCCATTATCCGCTGCATTGCTTTTCAGGATAAAGACAAACGCTTTATCATCGACGACAAGGTATTTGGTGGCAACCTATGGCAACAATACCGCCAGGGCATGCAATGGCTTCGGGGCAAACTCAACGTGCGCTACGATATTGAAGGCCAGGGCGGCGGTCCAAGAAAAGAGTACTGGGAGATTCCGGAAACCGTTTTTAAGGAAGCCATCATCAACGCCCTTTCACACCGCGATTATTATGAGAAAGGCGCGGTTATTCACATCGAAGTATTTCAAAACCGGGTAGAGATCAGCAATCCGGGCGGGTTGGTAAGCGCCATTTCTGAGAAAGATTTCGGCAGGAAAAGCCATTCCCGCAATCCATTGATATTTGGTCTTTTTGCGCGGATGCAGCTGGTAGAGCAGGTGGGCTCCGGCATAGGCCGCATACAGGAATTGATGGAGAAGGCCGGGCTTCCCGAGGCTAGCTTCAGTAAGGAAGGCATGTTTACCGTAATCCTTCAGCGGCCGGATCAATCCGAAGTAGATCAGAAAGAAACTGGTTCGGAGAAAAGTTCGGAGAAAAGTTCGGAGAAAGGTTCGGAGAAAATTCTCGAACTGTTGAGAGAGAATCCAAATATGACAATCGCTGAAATAGCAGAGGCTATATCCATCAGCACCCGCGCAGTAGAGAAAAAAATCGCCAAGTTGAAGGAAAAAGGCATCCTCATTCGCCAAGGCCCCGACCGAGGCGGTGAGTGGCAGGTAATACCCAAACCGCAGAAATAAGGTCTGTTTTCTCCCTCAAAAAGTAGGGTGAAAAGTAGGGTGAAAAGTTCGGAGAAAGATATGGGCTGAATTTTCAGTATAAGGCAATTGTCTGGACTATGATTAAGCTGATTAAGTGATTTACGAAAAATCAAAAAATCAAGTCAATCACAGGAATCATAAAAATCAGAGTCAAGACTATGATTAAGCTGATTAATTGATTAATATGATTTTCGGATATTTATAGAATCAAGGCAATCACAGAAATCAATGTCTGGACTATGATTAGTTGATTAATATGATTTTCGGATATTTATAAAATCAAGTCAATCACAGAAATCATAAAAATCAGAGTCTGGACAATTGATTACTGTGCTTTAGCAACCCTTCCTCCATGCCCAAAAAAAAGCCCCGTCCGGTGAGGACGAGGCCGTGGATTGGAAAATGAATTGGATTAAGCCATGCCGGCAATTTTGGTGTTCAAAAGATCGATCAGCTGCGCATTGAGCGCCACCGCGGCCTCAGAAACCAATATTTCCTGGGCTACTTCCACCAGAATGTCGGCTCCCCTGGTTTTATCCCGGGATTCGAACACGTTTTTCTGGAATTCCAGGCGCAGGATGCGGGTTTCCAGTTTATCCCGTGTGTCCGAGCCTTCTACAAGACTGCCGACCACATTCTGAAGGCCAGTTAGCTCCGCATTGACTTGAATGAGACCATTGGCAATGTCTTCCCGGGAGCCCGTGAAGTTCTTGATCCTCTGGTTCAGGTTGGCAATACGAAGTTTCTCCTTGTCATTCTCTTCGACCACCCGGGCCTTAAGAGATTCGGCTACGCTTTTCAGCGTGATGCCATTGATGAATGATTGTAACATTTTTATAAAAGCCTTTTGTTTAGTTAGGCATTGCAAATGTATGGGCTAAAAATTATATGATGCAACATTTATTTTAATTATTTTTAATTATAATATATATAAAAGCAATATAAAATAGCCCATATTTTTTAAAATATGGTGATTAAAAAAATGTTAATGATATTTAGAGGTAGTTCTTAATCAACTATAATGTTGTATTTTGATAGGTTTGCGATAATTTTTGGTATTCATATTCGGAAGATTCCACTTCTGAGCGGAGCCGGATGATGCTGACCCTGATCACCGACAAAGCTTCGGGTCCGCAGATCTGCATTTCCACTTTTTTCTCTGCAAGAAGAAAATCGATTTTTAACTTAATCAGCGGATCATGGTCCTGCTGCTTTGTCTTCCAGCTATGGCAAACCCTTTGAAATAAAGCCAGATTGGCATAGCGGATTTCGAGCGAAGCAAGCTTCTTTTCTAGGCGGTCCAGTTGGGCCTTCTTTTTTTCGATGGCATTCAGGAGTTGCGAAAGGCGCTTTTGCTGCTGGACGGGATGGGACTGTGGGGCCAGGGCCTCTTGTATAGCGCTGGCAGATTCAAACTCTATTTCCAGATTGACAAGCAGGCGTTCCAGGGAAGCGGGTATTTCCGAACGGCCCTCTAATAAAGCAATGTAATTGCGGGTAACACCGGCAAAACGGGCAAGTTGAGATTGAGTAAGGCCATAGCGTAGCCTGAAATTTTTTATCCACGACATGTAAATCCTTCAATAGTTAATGCGAAGGAAAATAAAATCGGGAAAAATACCAACAGCGTGTAAAAAAAATTTCGATAGACAAGCAATGCTCAAACACCATTCATTTTAACGGCGATTGTTTGTTGCACATTTGAAATTTTTTGAAAATGTGCAACAGATCTTGTTGCTCTTTTTTATTTTTTTGAAAATGTGCAACAAAATTTGTTGCACAAAATAATTTTTTTTCAAAAGTGCAACAAATGGATTGGGTAGATTATTTACGAAAGCACAACGAGCTGTTCGGGTTTGAAAAAGTAGGGTGAAAGGTTGGGAGAAAATTCTCGAACTGTTGAGAGAGAATCCAAAATTGACAATCGAAGAAATAGAAGGCCAAATCAATCATAACCATATCTGTGTGAAAATAAAATTCCTTATACAAAGCACGAAATCCTTTTCCTTCAGCTTGGTTTGAATTGCTTGATCAAAAAAATATTATGAACCTATTTCTTTCGAGTTACATTTGAATCTATCGCAAGTAAAATGAAAAAACTTTACACTCTCATAAGCCTTGTTTTTATCCTTGGGTTAATTCAAACTCTAGCTGCTCAGAACACTATTTATGTTCAAGGCCACACCAAGAAGAATGGTACTTATGTCCAGCCCCATTATAAAACATCGCCCAATAATACCAAGCTGGACAATTTCAGTACCAAGCCAAACATAAATCCCTACACAGGCCAAACAGGAACAATTGTGGTTCCACAGTCCAATTTATTTTCTCAGCCAAGCTTCACAACACCAAATTCAAATTCCTCCGATTCTGAATATGAGGATGTGGCTACCCAATGCCTTGGACTAACAAGAGCTGGGAATCAGTGCAGGCGAATGACAAAAAATGCTTCAGGTTATTGTTACCAGCATGAATAAGCAAGTATTTATCAATTTATTCAGGCCTTCGCTAAAGATGGCAATTCTGGTTTTTTACCAAATCCTCAGTTCGTGCACACCGGGAAAAACAGATGATAAAAAAACCTCTCAAATTTCAACCAATATTCAAGCTCCCTTACCTGCTAATCCCCAACTTCAGCAAACTCAGCCAAGCACAGGTGTTTATTACTATTCAAATGACGATGACACAGATGAAGAGGAAGAAACCCGACCGGATGGAACCTACCCTGCAACTGTACACTATTATAACAGAAGCACAGGATATACGGCAGATTATGACCTTGAAGTTGAAGTGGTAGATGGTGAAGCCGAAACCATTTACTGGCCAAATGGTGGTTACTCAGAAATTGGGGCTGACCCAGATAAAGAATATGAGGTAGAAATTGAGGATTAAAATTTACGACTTCTTCTCAACAAAAGGATTGCAGGGGCATTATATCATTAAGTAAATTGTGCAATAGGGCCTCCTGGATATTGCATTTTAAAATGTTCAAATAGCATACTTGTTTTAATGCCTATTTCATTTTCCGAGTATGCAGGATAAGGAAGAGATTGAAAAAGGGTATCATTTACAAACCGATAAACTGAGGCTGCAGTTTCAGATTTATCAGACCACATTTCAACTTTCAGCTTTTCCTTCTTTAATTCATTAAGAAGTTGAATAGATATCTTTTTAATTTCATTTTTTTCTTTTTCATCTAAACTGATACCCTGTCTTAAAATATCAAAAACTGCTTTCTGCTCTTCATTTAAGCCTTCTCGACGCATTTCGGCCTCTCTTTCCGAGAAAGAACCCACAAGCTCGATCAGCTTCCGGAAAGTTTCATTCAGCGTTGCTTCATCTTTACCTTTGTTGTATGCTTCGATTATTTCTTGATAACGCTGGTAAAAATCAATATTCATCGGATTTGCAGAAAGCATCCTGTTCAACTGTTTTTCAACTTTATCTTTTAAAACCTGAACAGTGGTCTGCTTATTTTTCATTTTTAAAAAATACCGCTCAAGTTGCTGGAAATCCAGCCCGCTTAAATCAATGAGATTGCCTGTATTTTGACCTCCTTCTGCAGCAATATCAACAATAGAACCATCTACCACATCCTGAATTTTGCGCATTATGTCGGCAACATCAACATTTTTAAACTGCTCTACAATGGCAGCATAAATGGCATCAACTGCATTTTTACGGGATGCAAATTCCTTCAGAAATTTATGGGGTTGTAAGGCCTTATATTTTTTAAAAACCTCTCTCGCCAGGATCTGGAATTTTCTGCGGGTTTCATCATTTGTATTTACAGCATTCTGCCCTCTTTCCAAAGCTGCGATTTTATCAATACCTACTGAATTAACCAGATCTTCAAGATGATAATTCAGTTCATCTATTAGGAAATTCTCAATTGCAGACAATACCTCCTCCAGCTGGCGGTAAAGTTCATCGCTTGGTTTTAATGGAGGATCCACAATATCTTTTCCTCCATTTCCTCCATTTCCAGTGTCAGCACCATAAATTGAAAGGGCATCCAATAGGGCTGTGTAGGTTTCTATGTAATCAACGATCAGGCCATTATTTTTTCCCTCGCTGATCCGGTTGGCCCTTGCAATTGCCTGCATCAGGGTATGAGATTTCAGTGGTTTATCAAGGTAAAGTGTGGAAAGCGTTGGAACATCAAAGCCTGTAATCCACATGGCACAAACAATTACCAGGCGAAATGGGTCGTTTTCATCTTTAAACCGACTCTCGAGATCCTGACTGTTCATCTTTTCCCGGTGGGGCTCTATGTCCAGATTCCAGTTCCGGAATTTTTGAATTTCATTTTGCTCGGGACTCACTACAACGCATATTTCTGTAGCGCGGATCCACTGCAATTCCCTTTTTTTCTCAAGGGTTTCCTGGTCACCAAATTTTGATTTCCGGATTTCTTTTTCAAAGTCATCTGCGTATTGCTTCCACTGGACAGAAATAAGGTCATACATGCGCACAGCAGTGAGCTTATCGAGCGCTATGAACATGCCCTTTCCTTTGTAACCCCGGTTGCAGAAGTGCCACACCGCATCCCTTGCAATCGCTTCCAACCGCTTTTTTGAAGTTAATATTGGATACTCCCTTGCTATTAGCTGCTCAACACGACTACGCTGAATGTCGTCCAACTCATCGCCTTCTTCATCCAGCACTGCACGGATTTGCGCGTTGATATCAGGATTCTGAAGGCCCAGGTATTCTCCCCTGTTTTCATAAAAAAGTGGAACTGTGGCACCATCATCTACGCTTCGTTTGAAATCATAACGGGAAACATAATCACCAAAAATTCGGCGGGTGATTTCATCATCCTTAAACAAGGGTGTTCCGGTAAATCCGATGAATGAGGCATTTGGTAATGCATTCCGGAGGTTCATGGCCAGACTTCCCCCCTGCGTACGATGAGCCTCATCTGAAATTACAATGATGTTGTCCCTTCGGGTAATTTCTTGGTCAAAATTGAATTTATGAATCAGTGTAAAAAGATATCGGTGATCCGAGGCGAGTAAATCTTTCAGATGCCTGCCGCTGTTTGCTCTAAGGGAATCCGCAGAACCAGACCTGACATTTGGCACGGCACCAACTCCAGCGAATGTTCCGTAAATCTGAGTGTCCAGTTCATTTCGGTCAGTCACCACAAGAAAGGTGTAGCTACCTCGGAAGGTTTGGTGAATTTTCTGGCAGAAAAAAACCATGGAATAGGATTTCCCGCTCCCTTGGGTGTGCCAGAAAACACCTAGTTTCTGTTTTTCCTCCAGACTTATTTTCCCTGCCTGATAAAGCAGTTCTTTCTGGCGGATGTTGTCTATTGCCTTATTTACGCCAATGAACTGATGATTTCTTGCAATTAGTTTTACTACCTTACCAGCGGAATTGTCGAAAAGGATAAAGTTCTCAAATAAATCGAGAAAGCGGCTTTTCTCACATACTCCAACCAAAATCCGGTCAAGGGCAATGGTTCCCTCATCTTCTTCACTGATTCGCTTCCACTCGTGAAAATGCTGGTATTTGCCGGTAATGCTGCCTATCCTGCTTCCTATGCCATTGCTCAGAATAACAAAAGCATTGAAATGAAACAGTTCCGGAATAACATCCAGATAATCGCTGAAATTATCTGAATGGGCACTCTCCAGATTTCGATGCGCTGCCTTGAGTTCTATGAATAAAAGGGGAATTCCATTTACAAAACCAATGATATCCGGCCTCCGGTCGCGGCTGCTTTTTCCCTTTATCCAAAGTTGCCTTACTGCAGTAAAATCATTATTTTCCGGAAGTTCAAAGTCAATAATTTTCAGACGCTTGTTGCGCACATGTTCTCCTTGTTCATTCAGGTAATCAACCAGAATTCCGTTGCGGATGAGATTGTGTTTTTCAAAATTAATTTCTGCAATGCTCTTGCTGCTGCTGAATTCAATGAGACGCTGAAACGCCTCTTCGTAAGCTTTTACAGGCAATCCGGGATTTAAGTCCGTGAGCTTTTGAAGAATCTTTGGCTTGAGTAAAATTTCTTTTTTGCTGTTTCTGCCTAAAGTACCGGCTTCACCGAAAACTTCTGAATTGTAGGCCAGAATGGTTTTCCATTTCAGTTTTTCTTCAAACAGCTGAATGGCGGTCTGTTCTATCAGTTTATCTTCTGAATATTCCCAGGACATGTTATTTATACCGGTAAGTGCAGAATTGAATCGTTCCTTGCAAATTTAACCGGCTTTCCGTTAACAACCCTTACCTGCGGATTTTTCTTTAATGCTGCACCAAGCTTTCGCACATCCCAGTCTGGCATTTTCAAGGCCAGAATCAATTCTTTTGCGGTTAAAGGGCCCGATTGCAATAGTCGCAGTACCTCATGCAGCATATCCGTTTTTCCAGCCTGAAATTCCTGTTTTTCTTCACTTAGAATTTCAACATTAGAGACGGTTTCTTTTTGGTAAACTGTAGGACTTTGTACCGGATTGCCTTCCTGATCCACCGCAAATGCTCCCATGGCAATCAGCCGGTCATTGGCATTTTTTTCGCCTTTCAAGGGTTGGCGGACATAAATTTTGCGCTGCCTTTTCAGTCCATCCATCACGCCCTCCCAGGTTCCGCCCTTGCTGTCGGATTCTGCTGCGTATATTTCAGTGGCCTGTCCGTAGATGTATGCATTTCTGGCCATGGCCAGACCAACCTCCCATCCGGCTTTGGGAAAAAATGTACTGATTACCAGAAGCTTTCCATTTACAATGGCCTCATAGTGCTTTTTGAATCCTGATTGAAATGTAAGAATGCCTTGTGGAAGAACAATGATGCTTTTCCCTCCGGCAGCAAGGGCACTATCCATGGCCTGTTGGTCAACTCCTTTGGCATACCCACTCACCACCACCTTCCCTTCTGAAGCACATTTAGCGGCTACCTTATCGGTAAAGGCCAGGGCGGCATTGCCCGCTTTTCGGGAACCCACAATGGCTACAGCCTCTCCATGCAGCAATTCTATTTTTCCCTTTGCATACAAGAGTGGAGGGCAGCTTTTAACTTTTAAATTTGATTTCAGGGCAGCGGGGAAATCCGGAGAATTGATTGGAATCAGACGGTAACCCTCATTGTGCAATTGCTCTGCGAGAAAGGCAAGCCGCGGAAAATCCTCTTGCACCTTATCCATGGCAGCAGCTTCTTTAGGTTGCAGAGGAAAAATCTCCTGCCGTTCAGATGAAGAAAGAGTGAAATATTCAGAAAGTAAAAGCCCTTTTTCTTTCAGGATTACCGAAAGCAACTGGTTGGTTCGCTCGGTAGTCAGGCCGGAGAGATGGGCAATGGCCATCCAGTAGGCGTTTTCGGTATTTGCATTCATTGTTTTGCGCTTTAAATATCTCCGCCAACCGTGCGGGCAATAACCAGTGGTGCAATCATTTCAGCTCCCTGATTTGTGAGGTACAAACCTATTTCCTTTATGGTTACGCCACTATCGAAAATATCATCAAACAGCAGAACCCTTTTACCCCGAACAATCCGGGTATCCTGCAAGGTAAATTTGCCCTGTACATTCTCCTTCTTCGTAATTCCGCTCTGAAACATTTTCTGTGGTGAAGTGGGTGCCGATTTTATCAGATCGTGAGAGAGTGGAACGCCCAAGGTCTTCGATATTTTCTCTGCAAAATTTCGCACCAGATTTCCCGATTCGGTGGGTGGCACATACAGGAGCACATCGAAACGGAGATTTCCATAGTGTTTTCTGAAAGCCTTCAGGCAAAGACGCAACAGCCAGTCGGGGAAATCGCCACCGCCTTCGTATTTAGAATGGCGCAGGGCAGCACCCACATTTGATACTCCATAGTAGGATGCTGCTACTCCATTCACGATGTTACTTCTTTGTGTTTCTACTTCGAGCAATGGAAAAAAAGTTTCCCGGAATTCCTGCAGCTTAAGCTTGATGGATTCATCCGGCTGTACCTTCATAAATTCGCGGCGGTCGTTATCGCAAACACCGCAATTGCCCGAATGTGCATCACCAAGGTAATCGCAGAGGTACTCCATGCGGCAGGATTGAATCTCTGTATATTCAAGCATCCTTTCAAGTTCGGCGGTTTGCGCATCGCGGAGCCGGTCAAAAGCCGAATAATCCAGTTCTGGGGCATCCGGATTGTAAAAGTACTTTTTGCTGGCGCCCTGCTGCTGCACATTCAGGATGCCCTGTTCGACAAGATCAGCCAGAATAATGCCAACCGTGGTTTGCTTGAGGTTGGTTGCCCTAATGATTTCATTTCTGCCCATCAGCGCCCTCTTGGTGGCTTTTATTACCCGCTGATAAGTGGCAGCGGCTGGTTTGCTGCCATCAATAAAGGCCCGGGGCAGGGTATCGTCGGTTTCGGGATTATAGAGTAAAACAACAAATGATTCTTCACCATCGCGTCCTGCACGGCCAATTTCCTGATAGTAGTGAATGGGCGATTGCGGCACCTGGGTATGGATGATAAATCGGATGTCTGGCTTGTCTATCCCCATTCCAAGCGCATTGGTTGAAACCACACAATCAAAACGGCTGGCAATAAAATCAGATTCCACCCGCACCCGGCTATCAGAATCCAGGCGGGCGCTGTATGCCGCAGAATTGATGCCGAGAAACTGCAGCCAGTTGGAAAAGACATCCGTCTCTACCTGGGTGCCGGTGTACACGATACCAGTCTTCCTGAAACTTGGTATATAACGGGCGAGCCAATAGAATTTTTCATCCTCGCTTGCTACCTGTACCACAAACAGGCGCAGGTTATTCCGCATCAGTTGTCCCCGGATGGGAATCAGCTGGCCACCTACCTGCCGCAGAATATCTTCTTCTACCCGGGGTGTGGCAGTTGCAGTAGTAGCCAGAACCGGGAAATTGGTAGGCAGAAAACGCACCAGATCCACAATGCGGCGGTAGTTGGGCCTGAAACTCTGCCCCCACATGGAAATGCAGTGTGCTTCATCGATTACCACCATGGCTATTTTCATTTGCCTCGCTGCCGTAATCCATGCGGCATTTTCCATGCGCTCGGGTGCGATGTAAAGAATATCAATCTTGTTTTGGGAGGCTTTCTCAATAATCGCCCGGTTTTCGTCAGGTTCCTGATTGGAATTAATTGCCGCAGCACGGATGCCTTTTTTTTGCATACTTCGTACCTGGTCTCGCATCAAAGCAATGAGCGGAGAAAATACAATGGTGACTCCATCCAGCTGGGTAGCAGGAAACTGAAAGCAGAGGGATTTGCCAAAACCGGTTTTCTCGATAAACAAAACCCGGCGGCCGGCCATTAGGTTTTCAATTACCTTCCACTGCAAATCATGGAAACTGGAAAACCCAAACAGGCGCTGAAGTTGTATTTCGGCTTGCTGTCTGTTCATATGTCTTAACTATGATTGATTTAATTTTTGTGATTCTGTTGATTCATACTTTTTGTTGGTAAGGCGTTTAAAATTTAAACTGGTTTCCCCAAAATTAATCAGCAAACCAATTTCCAGATTATATGCCTCCAGGTAATTTATGGCTTGAGCAAAATGAACATCCTCTAATTTGCTTATTGCTTTTAACTCTACCGATAGATTGCCTTCTATTAAAAAATCTACCCTTCTGGTGCCTATTTGTTCTTCTCTATAGAAAATAGGCATTTCAAACTCTCTGCTAAATTCAATTCCAGCCAACCTCAATTCGATTGCAAGAGCCCGCTGGTAAATTACTTCCTGAAAACCATTGCCCAATGTTTTATGAACAGTCATGGCACATCCGATTATTTTGGATGTCAATTCTGAATATTTGTATTCCTCTTTAATCATTGCAATTGTCTTAACTGTGATTCTTTTGATATTAATTTTTTCTTTCGAATCATCGCGAATTTCCACATTGTCTTAACTGTGATTCTTTTGATTTCTGTGATTTTGGTGATATTAATTTTTTCGTTTCTAATTATCGTGAATATCCTCATTGTCTTAACTGTGATTCTTTTGATTTAAGTGATTTCAATGAAATCTATCTTTTCTTCCTATTATCATATTAATCAAAAAATCACAAAAATCATAGTTCAGACATTTTCCTGATTCAGACCTCTACTTCACCATTCATCAGCCTTGGCAATAAAATATCCCGTGCCTCCCGGAGTTTGGTGTTTTGTTTTGTCAAGTTTAATATCAAGTTATACATCTGTTCCGCCTCAACTTCAAATTCTTGTTGTATTTTATCACTTGGTGTTTTCAACTTGACTTTCATCAGTTCTACTTTTGTAACAGCATTAAATATTGCTCCATTTCCGATAACATCCTCTGCAAAAAAGAATTCTTTCAATTGATGATAGAAATAATTCTGAAAACCTTTTTTGCTCCTAAATGCACATAAACCCCGACCAATGCAGATTTTATCACTTGTGAAATTAATTCTTCCTACTGGGGCTCTTACTGAAAATAAAATATCTCCTTCTTCTGCAATTTTAATTGGTGCATTACAATAGATTCTGTGTTCTACAAAGTAGTTTGAAAAATTAGTTACTCCTTGGTGAAAGGGCAAATTATCTTCCTTTTCATTGGTATATGTATCAGAAGTTGGACTTTGGCCCATAATAACATATGCCAATTCCTCAATGGTAAATTCTTCCAACTTTTCAGTTTGAACAATCAACTTATAAATCAAAAACGCCTTCTCCTCCAGCAACTTTATCCGCTTCAAATTATTCTCTATCAAATCATCATAAGCCGATAAAATGGAAGCGATTTTGCGCTGGGTGGGGAGTGGGGGGAATTCTATCGGTTTGCCACCAATAATATCAGGATTAACTGCCGGGTAATTAGCCCCTTGTTCATACGCAACTAAATATGCAGTAAAACCGGGTTCGCTAATCAAATAGTATAAAAACCTTGGATCTGTTTTATTTGCTTTAGGTCTTAAAACAGCAAATCCAGTTGACACAATTGAATTTTCAAAAGGAGATTTAAAGTAATAAAATGACCTATTGCCTGGTCTAACTGTGGCTAAAATTGTGTCATCTTTTCTAACAACTCTCTTAGCTCTTAAAGGTGCTTCGCTTAATGGAATCTCATCATTAGATGTCACAACACCACTTCCAACAGAAGTAATGTCAAAGTATCGGATAAAATCGTGCGGATAGTTCCTTGAAATATTTTCAGGGTTTATATCGCACAGGTCAAAAACATTTCCTTTCTCCCATTTCATATCGCCAACTCTTTATAGTTTTCAGAAATGCTTGTCTTCACTGTGATTTTTATGATTAAAGGATTACCCTGATTAATCATACAATCATACCAATCAGATGAATCATAGTTCAGACATTGTTTCATAGTGCAAGCTCTTTGTAATTGTTCATAATGATTTGGGCCAGTTGAGTGGCTTCTTCATTCAATCCTTCCAACTCAATGTGTATTTCGTTCAGGCGTTCTTCGTAGTCAGAGTCATCATCAGTAGCGGTATCCACGCCAACATATCGGCCCGGGCTCAGGCTCCAGTCTTTGGCTTCAATTTCTTTTTGCGTAACTACTTTACATAATCCTTCCACATCGGTATAAACGCCTTCGGGGAAACGGTTTGTAAGCCAATGGGCTTGTTTGTAGAAATATTCGGTTTCGTGCAGCAATCCGGGTTCTTCTTCATCGGGGTTGCCGCTGAGTTGCTGTTGCAGGTCTTTCAGGATATCCAGTTTTTCTTTGATACCAAGGTCTTTCCAATCTCTGTTTTTGGCCAGCTGATATTCTTTATTTGCTGTTGAGATAACATCCAGCAATTGTTTTATCAGCTTATCCTGTGGTTTGCGGATTGCTTTGCATTGCCGGGCAATTTCTTCCAGGATCTGGTGGTCGGGCATTGCTTTCTCGGCAACCGAGATCAATTGCTTTTGCAAATCAGCCATTTCTGGCATACCTGCCAGATTCAAGGCCTCAACCCATTTTTCGGCAGCCGGTATTTCTTTGGTAAAACGCGCTGCAAATTCAAATACAGCACGATAAGTCACTTGTAAATGCTCCTGTAATGCCCGAGTTGCATCTGCAGTTTCCTTGGCCAGGGCAGTAGTCTGCTCCAAATATCCGGAAACTGTTTTTTCAAATTTTTCGGCATGGCCGCGGTATAAGCCAACAATACAAATCAGGTTTTGCAATTGCTCGGGGCTAAAGTCGTTTACCTTGCTGGTAACCTTGCGGTAAATTTTTCGGGCATCAAGCATCAGTACTTTATCTTTTTTTGCTTCGTCCTGTTCTTTGGCTCTGTCAAAAAACCACAGGGTGCAAGGCAATGAACGGGTATAAAAAAAGTTGTTGCCAATGGCCATCATCACATCTACCGCACCTGTTTTTACCAGCTTTTCCCGTATGTCTTTCTCGCTATGGCCTGCATCGCTGGCAGACGAAGCCATTACAAAACCTGCTCTGCCGGTTGGCTTCAGGTAGTTGTAGAAGTATTGAATCCACAGATAATTGGCATTGTCGTTTTTGGGCAGGTTAACGGTCCCGTCCAGTTTCAGCCGGGGATCTTTTTTAACGGCATCCTTTGCCTTATCCACTCCATCCACATTAAAGGGAGGATTGGCCATTACAAAATCGGCACCACCTACAATGTTGTGTTTGTCTTCGTAAAAAGTATTGCCTTCCTGAATATTGCCTTCCAGTCCGTGAACGGTTAAGTTCATCTTTGCCAGTTTGGTATTGAGGTCGGCTTTTTCCTGTCCGTAGAAGGTAACTTTTTCGGCAGGCTTTAGTCCTTCGCTTTCTATGAAATAGCCCGTTTGCACAAACATACCTGCACTTCCGCAGGCCGGATCGAACACTATGCCGTGGTCGGGTTCAATTACATTTACAATGGTTTGCACAAGGCTCATTGGTGTAAAAAATTCTCCGCCTTCCTGCGCACCGGACATGGCAAATTTGCCCAGGAAGTATTCATAAATCTTCCCGAACAAATCGCCTTCGGCTTTTTGCAACACTTCTTTATTGAAAATGCGGAGCAGTTCGCGCAAGAGGTCTTTGCTGAAAATGGAATAGTTTTTTGGCAAAACACCTCTGAGGGTTTCATATTCCTCTTCAATCAGTCTCATGGCATTGTCTATGGCCTGACCGGTGTCTGCACTTTCGGGCAGGTTAACCAGAAAGTCGAACCGGGCTCCTTCAGGAAGAAACATGGCATTTTGCTCCAGAAAATCATTTTTTTCTATTGCCCTCCTGCCTCTTTGAGGATGAAAGGGCAGGGTTTGCTCTACCAGGGCCTGAACTTTTACAAATCGGTTAAAGGCATGCCGCAGAAAAATTAAGCCCAGCACGGGCATGGAATATTCTGATGCCGTTAGTTTGGAATTGGCTCTAAGCTGGTCGGCGGCTCGCCAAAGTTCTGCCTCCAGTTGTCTTAATTGTTTACCCTGCATGGAAATGTTAATACGATATCAAATGTTGTAGCCACAAAAAAAGGCTTTTCAGCCTTTCAAATCTAATTGCTTTCTGTTAAACAGAAGTCCAGAGCAGGCTTATTAAATCTTCTGCATGAAAACCCGGTCCTACACCAGCCTCCAGCCCCATTGCTTCTTTTCCTTGTTGTAGGATTTTATGGCATGGCCGGTGAGGTCGCTTCCATCGCTCAGCTGGTATTTCGCTACCAGTGCGGGGGGGATAAATGCATCTTCCAGAAATCCGAAGGTCTTGCCTTCCAGTATTTTTACCTGGCCGGCAACATACTTGTAAAAGCGGCTTTTGAATTCTTCATCCTGCACCTTTTCTGCTGTGTAGACCTGATGCATGCCTTCTTTGCTTCCACCCTGAAATCGCACGCTCAATACATCGCCCGGTTTAACATCCGGGAGCAAGCGGTCATATTTGAAGTAGCCAAGCCGGTTTTCTGATGCTATAAAGTTGAGCATCTTCTTGTCCTTGTTAACGAACTCCACAAAAATCCGCTCTTCCGGCACATCGCTGTACAGAATAGCATCGGCCCGGAAAGCATGCTGTTTGTAAAACTTCAGGTTGGATGGCAAATCGCTTGCCTGCTGGTACCAATCTTCAAGAATCCAGCTAACCACTTCCGGTGGGATTTTAAAGCCCATATCGGAGCGAACCTCTACCAGCGTGTTGATTTCGGTTCTGGCCTCGTTGTAAAATCCTTTTTCCATCATTAACCCAGCCATTTTCTGGCGCAGGCTCACCAGCATTTCTTTCGGGCTTTTACAAAGTAGGGCCCGGCAATAACAGGCAAGCACAGTATCCGGATCTTCGGAAAAAGCCTCGGCAATTACCTCCCAAACCCAGAAGTCATTTTTCTTTTTCCGGGCAAAAGGCAGCAAGGCCTCTAGCACATTATTTCTGTTTCCAAGCGCTAGTAATAGCTTTGCCTGAAAATAGGGTGGGTATTGATATTCTGGGTGATTCTCGACCACTTCTTCCAGCCGGGGTAAAAAGGCGGCCGCCTTACCCCGGTCAAATCCTGCTTGTCCGGGTAGCAATTGTTTGGCATAGGCAATGTAGGCCTGCTCTACAAGCGCCATCATATCCTTGCCATTTTCTAATTTTTCCTTTTGCCAGTCTTCCGGCCGGAAATGGTTGAAATTCCACCAGTCGGCAAAAGGTATGTAATGAGCGCTACCCTTGAGCAATTTATGAAATGCCTTGTAGAGAAAACTGTAGCCTTCTTCTCCTTTTGGGAAATGGAACGATTTTATTGCCTCAAAAAGCTGAACGGTCTGCTGCTGCGGGAGTGGGTTAAGCTTTGCCATACTCATACCCATACGGCCGATTTGCCAAGCAACATTGCCAAACAGCAGTTTTTCATCTACTGTAAGTTCGAGTTCACGAATCGCATTCAGCCAAACAAGAAATTCGTTGAAAGCTCCGGCATGGGCATTGAGTTTCAGGTAATCGTAGTACACCCAGCTGATGTTGCGTTTCGGCCAGATGTTATCCGGTTCGGCAATACACTCCGCCTTTGCCATTTCAAGTGCGGCTTCCAGATTGCCTTGTTGACGTAGTTCTTTTATTTCTTTAGACGGCATATTCTTCTTGTTTCAGGGTTTGAATTGCTAACTGTATTTCGGACAGTAAAGCCGGGCTATTGGATTTATTGGTCAGTGGCAGAACTCGGCCAAAAAAGCCATGCTGGTTGTATTCAAAATCGAGCATCGCACGCTGGCTGCCTTTGGTAAAAGTGTATCGTTCCCGGTAATCAAAGTGCTCTACGGCTTCAATGGCAATATCGCTTGAATCAAACAATGATTTTAAATCGTCGTATAAGTAGCGGGTAAAAGGAAATTTCTCTTCCTGCTCTACTTCAAAGGCCAATTTACTCAGAATGGTTTCCGGGCTATTCCGCTGAATGGTCAGTTTTGGGAGTTCTTGTAAAATACCGGCGATTTCGCTGTTGAATGCAGCATGGGGGGAGGCTCCCGGAATTAAAGCAAACTGTTTCTTAAATTCGTTTTGTCCATTTATCCAGGTTTTAAGGCTTGCCCGCTCCTGCTCCCGTTGAAAAGTGTACCAGATTTCATAGGCCTTTCTCTCCCAGGCCACAATTTCAATATACTTGTTTCGTACAGCATGCCGTACCTGAATGAAATGATCCTGGAGTTGAGCAGGTTGTTCTGCAAGACCCATTTCGCTGAGTGCTTTTAGTATGTCGGGATCAATTGAGATGTCTTCAGGTTGAAGGACTTTACCGCTCAGTTCTTCCAAACCTTTTATCACCGGCATTTCCAAAAAGGATAAAGTGGAATAAGAGTTGAAAAAGGGTGGATTTAGAGCAAAATGTTTTTTTGAACTGCGGGTTACAGCCGTATAGGCCCAGCGATAAAACTCTTTATTGGTCTTACCGGCCTTTCGCTGCTTATCCGTGAGGTAGTTGAAGTTATCCGCATTTTCATGATCCCAGATGCTGAATACCTGTTCCCACTCTCCACCCTGCGCTTTATGACAGGTTACAGCATAGCCATATTTTAACCGCAGGCAGTTAAAATACCCATCATTCATTATGGCATCTTTAAACTCGGGCGTCTCCGATCTAAGCCCTGGATGCCTTTGCGTGAAATCCACATACAAGGCCTGGGTTTCTTCAGGAGTCAGGTAATTATCTCCGAAAAGGAAATTCTCCAGCATCAAGCCTTTTACCAACTTGTTGCTGCTTTCGCCATCAGGAAAAACAAGTTCCACATTGCGCCAGACCAAATTTACAGGGGCTTTCCCCTTCAGGTAAATTGTGCGTCGGATTGGGGAATCATCTGCAGAATTCACTACAGCAAATTCACCATTAAAAACACCCTTGCGGTAGTTATTGGCCCCAATAATCACAATTTCACCTTTCTGGGGCGGAAGCATCCGGCTGCCATATTTTCTTTCCCTGATCCTTAAATTGATATCAAGACAGGTTTTGTTTTTACTGGCAATAATGATTTTTGTGCTTTTCACACCTTCCCATATACTCAAAAAATCATCACCTGCGAGATTGAAAACATCCCGGTTGTTTGCCTTCAGATTAAAGTCGTTGAAATAGCCGGCCGAAATACTCTTTCGGATTTTAGTCGCCGCAAGCAGGATACCGCTTTCGCCCTCCTGGCGCAAAACTTCTTTTAGCTCCGCCTCCTGACAGGAAAGTTTAAATTTTTCCCTGAAATAATCGGGTTCAAAAGCTTTGGAACTGTTATCGCCAACGGGAGCAAGCTGGCAGGGATCTCCAACAAAAATAATCTTGGAATGAACATTGGGTTCCTTAACCCGAGTATATTCGATTAGGTCATCAAGCAAAAATCCAGATCCAAACCGAAAAAATTCGCCTTCACTTTTGGCATTCGAAACCATGGAAGCCTCATCCACAATAAAAACTTTGCCAGCCACATCAATGTTATTGCGCAAAGCATACGAATAGAAAAAGGAGTCTCCTTCATTAACTTCTACCAGGCGATCAAAGCAATAAATGCCTTTATGGATGGTTACAGCTTCCTGGCCTGTCTTTTCCCGAATTACTTTGGCGGCCCGCCCGGTTGGGGCCAGAAGAGCAAAATCTTTTGAAATGGAATTCAGGTATTGAACAAGTCCTTTGAGAATGGTGGTTTTACCACTACCGGCATACCCTTTTAGCATAAACACAGGATCTGAACCTTGGAAAAAGCGCTCCAATTTGCCCAGGGCTTCTTCCTGCGAAGGGGTTAATTGCAGTTCCTCAAAATGACTGAAAATACGCATAGCTCATTTTACTGAGGCAAAGGTGAAATGGAAGTGTGCGGTGGAGGTGCATAGGAAAAAATCTTAAGAAAAATCTTAAAGAAGAATAAAACATCCGTTGAATTAATTTTATTATCAGCCTTTACTCTACCTGTATAATGTGCAGCTACATTGCTTCTAAAATACCTAAGAGCAATTATCTTCTCAATATCTACTTTCGGCACAGAGTGGCGGAAATGCAAAACAGAAATTATTTTGACTAATGAGGTTGCATCGATACCACTTGAAAATGTGGTTTTTAACTCGCTCTTCTCAAAAGCATTAAATGACTTTATAGTTTCCGCTTCATTTTCGTTTTGAAATTCAATTCGACCTCTTACAAGTTCTAATTTAGTCAATATGTTCTTATTGTCGGATGATTGAGTAAAAATGTCAATTAATATTTCCTTATCAATTGAACAAACCTTACCGGAAGAGTTCTTAAAATCAAAAACCCCAACAAATGGCAAATCACAGTAATTCTCCAATACCTGAAAAGAAATTAAAAGACATTGATTTATTATTAATTCATTGGAAGATGATAGAGAAAGTAAATTAAAAATTTGGTCGAGAAATCCATTTTTTCCAAAAGTTAAATCAGCAAATTCTTTTCCATCAACCCGATTTGAAAAAATATTGACCCTTTTTAAGTTATAAATATTCCGAAAAAGTTCGGCTAAAAAAATATTATTTGCAGCTTCAGAAACCTGTTTAGTAAAATGCAGAAAAGTTGTCCGCGTTTGATTTCTGTTATTAAACGTTTCAGGCGACTCCTTTATTGTGAAGTATTTTACACCTTGCTCTAAACAATTTTGATAATTCCACACCTTATTTGATGCGGTTGAAACAATAATTTGAATTCCCGGATTTTGTTTCTTAATAAACTTAATAATTTGAATTCCTGTTAAACTTTCAAATTCCTGCTCTATAAAATCATCATCATGTAATCTGAGATCAATGATAAAAATATCAATTGGCTGACTTGAATTAATTACATCGAACACCCAATTTGTAATTTCAAATATCAATTGTTCTTTACTCTTATCCTTCTGAAAATTAATATATGGGACAATTGAAGCTTTTGATTTATCAAAAATATAGCTATAAAATTCAAACCATCCTTTATATGCTTCATCATCAATGAGCCCAAAATTTAATCCATCAATATTTTTAATTAAAAAATTGCCAGTATGCTTTCTTGAATTGAATATTTGTCGGTTTGCTTTTGCTTCTAAATGTTTAAAATGTAATGTTTTTAAATATTCTAAATCGAATAATTTTTTTCGAAAACTAGAATAAAAAAAATTACTTTCATCTTTCTCTAACATTGTAAAATATCTTGCAAGCGCCCATTCATTTGCTACATTATGATGGTTTTGGTAATTCGCAGGCGGGTTAATAGTAATTGATTTATAAAAGGAAGATAAATCATAAAGCTTCTGTATTCGACCTTCAGAAAACATATTAAGAACATTATAGTAATCTTCTAAGGACTCTTTCATCAGATAGAGGCCATTTGTAAAAAGGATTGAAGGTTCCGGATAAATCAAGCCCAAATACTGAAAGCTTTCTTCGCAAATTATTATAATTGGAATTTTAGCTTTTTCACCTAAACCTTTAGACATCCTAATATGATAAGCTAATCTAAGTCCAAGATATTCTAAATAGTTCTGGGAAAGTGCTGCCTTAATAAAAACAATATCGCTCCTTTCAATCTTTTTCTTAAGACCAACATCATGCTCTTCATCTAGGCTTTCAGTAATATATAAATCTATATCCTTATCGAAATCAAGATCAAATCGGAATGATTCAGAAACTGGGAAAAAAATATCTTTATTAAATGAGGTGTTGTCAGAATGAACTAATAACTTTTTCATGCTATTTCAAGTATTAATCTATCTAGAATTTGCTTAATCTGCTTAATCTCGTCAATAGAGACAAGATTAAACTCATTTCCTGAAAGAGTTTTTTCTGTTTTCTCGTTCAATAAATCGCTTTTAATAACTTCATTAATTTTCAGATCTCTTACCCTTTTAATAATTTCACTTTCATCTATTTGCGCATTTGGAATTTGCGTTTTGATTACTTGCTTGTTTATAGCGACGGCTAAATAATTCCGTAGGTTAAGAAGCAGACTCAATTTCCACTTTCTCCCGAATTGAAGTACTAGTAAATTGATATTACTATTTTCCTCAAATTTCTCTATAAACAATTTAAGATTTTCAGAATAAAAATCTCTTGAATTAATATGAAGGAAGGGAAATTCTACATCCTTAATTACACTTGATGTAATTCCACCAGAAAAGAAAATTAATGGTTTTCTTTTTGATCTACAATAATCCTTTAATGTATCTCTAACTTCAGTTGAAAATGCAGATCGGTGAGAGGCAATACATTCAAATTGATCGAGTATACTGGTGTCATTAATCTTTAAGGAGTTAACTAGGGTGTCAAATTCAGAACCGGTAATTATTGAAACTGATTTATAACTTTTCAAATCAAAATCAGCATACTGTTCAAGTCGGCCTATTCTATCTTCAATTATTGAAATTTTCATTTATAAAAAGTTAAGATGTGCTTGAAACCATCTGCCGAAACAATTTTTTCAAAGGCTGGAGTCTTTTCATCCGAAACCAGGTAGTTAATCCGGTATGCACCTTCAGAAAATTCAGACTCAATACTCCAATCGCAGAGATTTTTTAATTTGTCTTTTATTGTACTAAAGTCTCCTCTCTTTAGGTTGAGCTTGTCATCATGAATCGACAATCCCTTCTTTATTGAATTCTGATGTAAAATCTCAAGAACCATTTTCTCAGAATTACTTACAGTTATTGCATATTCTACATCGGGATGTTGCGGATACTTTTGGATTCCTTCAAAAATTAAATCAAGAGCTTTACTGAGCCATTGGATATCAGCATAGAATGTTTTGTTTTCCAAATTGGAAATCTTTGGAGGGGAAAAACTGATTAAGTAACTATCATGTTTTTGAAGTATTAGGTTTAGCAATGCAGAGTTTTCATCCCTAACTTCAATTTCATTTTTGAACACATCAATTATGTGCTTAAATTTTTGAAGTGTTTTGCCGGACCGCTGAATCTGAAACTTTTCAGGTAAAATAAAATCTTCTGGATTCAATGAAGTATCATTTTTACAGGCCGCAATTAACTCTGGTGAGCTCCATCCAAAATAAATGCGCTTTTTTGGATTAATATCTCCCCATCCAGTATTTTCTATCTTACTATTGAAAATAAAATTATAAATTTTCCCATTAAGATTTGGACTTAACTCCTTAAGCCTAAAGCTAAAAGAATTATATCTCTTTTTTGCTTGATCAATAAAATCATTCAAATCTTTAAATAAATTTGAATCCCTGCCGGCATCCCAACTATGAGTTGTATATTTCAATGGACTATTATTAATTGAGAAATTTTTTAATAAGTTAACAAGTTCCTTGGGGCAATGAAAAATTGGAATTATTCCGATTTCTATTTGTTCAATATTTTTTTCTTGAGGCCTCTTTTCAAAGGCATCAAAAATACTGTCTAAATCTATTCCGCTAAAGTCTTCTTCTAAGTCAAAATCGTTGGATATGCCATCCATTGATTTTGCTTTATTTGAGTTTACAGTAGAAATATCAATCAGTCTTTTTGATAATTTATTAAATACAGAGCTACTTGGACTCTTCACCATCTTCAAAAACTCCAGCTTGCCAGCCAGTACATTTTCCATTGCAGGAGCGCCTTTTTTTACATGGCCTTTATCATCCAGGTATTGCCTGGAAAAGATGGCAGATGCTTTTTCATATCCATACCGTTCCCAATAATACAGCCACATACGAAGTTGTTTGATGTAGCGTTTTGGCACATTGGGTTTTTCGTGCACAAGCAGCCCGGTTACCTCTTTCCGGTAGCCGTCTTTCTGGAGGCGGGTCTTGCTCTCCTTGATGTAAAATCCCTGTTCTACTATTATTCGCCTGAGTTCCGTTAGAAAATCGCCTTCTGCATGGTAAACACTGTGCATGGAACTGAAGGTTATGTCATCTGCATAGCGGCTGTATGTTAAACCAAATCTTTTGGCTACCCCGCTAAGAAGATGATCTAAACGCTGGCAAACCATATTTGTAATTACAGGGGATGTAGGGGCGCCCTGCGGCAGGACTTTTCGTTTCACTTTTTCCCATTCGCCGTTTGCATTCGGGCGCTCCACTTCCATTTCTGTACAACATAGCCCTGCAATAACGGAGGCAAGTTTTATTCTTTCCCCAACCAGGTTAAACGGTTTCAGTTGGAGGCATTTCCAAACTCGTGCCTGTTCAATGGTAGGAAAAAAATCTTTTAAATCTATGTTGTATACATAATACTTGCCAACATGAGGCAGGGCATTATCTACAATGGATTTATCTCGAACAAATCCCGTTGCAGCCTTGTGTGGTTCAAATACACACTGCAATATAAATGCCATTGTACGCTGTATGGCTTTTAACCCTTTCACCGGTGCATGTATGCTTCGTTCGCCACCCGACTTTTTCTGGATTTTAAATTCGGCATATCGCTTTCCTCCCAGATTGGCATTTGCATACCAGGTAAGCTGTTTTATCTGAAAAGCAACCGCCTTTTCACCGAAAATCAGAGGTTTTACTTCATTCAGCAACTGAAGCAAATCTTCCCGGGTCTGCATTTTTGAGAATGCATCCTTGATTTGGTCGATATTTTCCTGTTGCGGTTTCATTATCTTTTAAAAATGTTCCTTGATGCCTGCTGCGTATTCTTTGTTTATGAATCATGAAAAATTAATTCATAATAATATAAGAATATTTCATAATAATATAAGATCTTCAGTTTTCACTTACTGATGAACTATTAATTACCAGGAGACATTCATTCCGGATTACTCCGGAACACCAGCCGATTTGAAATTGCCTTGCGGCAACCTCCAGCTGGCACGAGTCAATATCTTGCAGCAGGCATTCAATGAACATGGTGCAAAGTAATCAGGCAATAGTGCAATGTAGCTGCACAGTTGAAAAATAATCTATAAATTTGTTCTGAGAAATTTCGGAATGCATTCCATGCTGTCTTTTCAGCTTACATAAAGAGTTTTACACAATTAATGGCAACCAATAAGAACGCTTTAATCCGATACAAGGTACTGGATGCCTGCTTCCGCAATACGGGCAGAAAATTCTTCTTTCAGGATTTGATGGATGAAATGGAAAAGGTGTTGAATGAAATTGACCCCGGTAGCAGTGGAATAAGTCGCCGTCAGCTGTTTGACGACATTGCCTTTATGGAAAGCGGCGAAGGCTGGAGCATTGACCTTGCTCGCCACAGGGATGTCAAGAAGGTTTATTACCGGTATGCCGACCCTGATTTTTCAATCAACAATATGCCATTGAGTGAGATTGAAATTCAGCAACTGAAAACGGCCTTGGAAATTCTTACCCAATTTAAAGGCATGCCCCAGTTCGACTGGATTCATGAAATGGTGCCAAAACTTCAACAGGGCCTTTCTAGCCCGGAAAGTAATGCTTCAGCCATCATTGAGTTTGACAGCAACCAATATCTGCGTGGCATTGAGTTTCTGGGACAGATTTATATTTCCATTTTCTATAAAAAGGTTCTGTCTATCGGTTATCAGCCATTTGGTACAAGTCAGCCCTTTGAGATTGTGATTCACCCATACTACCTTAAGCAGTATAATAACCGTTGGTTTCTATTTGGCTACAATCCCGATAAAAGCAAATACGACTGGAATCTTGCCCTCGACCGTATTTCCTCTATCAGAGAATTGAATACGCGGTATCAGCCTAATTTATCCATCGACTGGCAGGAGTATTTTGAAGATATGATTGGGGTTACCAAGTCAACTGAAGCCAGAGTTGAAAAAGTCGTCTTGCACTTCAAGGGTGGCACCGGATTTTACATAGAAACGAAGCCCTTGCATGGGTCTCAAAAATCCAGGTGGCTTGATGAGGACACGCTGGAAGTAAGTATGGAAGTTGTCATCAATTATGAGCTCGAACGGCTTATTCTTTCTTATTCCGACACGGTTACCGTTTTGGAACCAAGCAGTTTGTCTGATTTAATCCGCAAGAGGCTGGAGAATTCTCTTGGCACATACTTATAAGTTTTTTTTGAGACCTATTTCTGCACTACTGTTACACCAGCACACCTCCCCAAACCCCACCTCAACCCAAAACCATCGCTCCTGTTTTTTCACCCTTGCGTAGCAACAGAAAATTGTAATATAGCCTTTCAAATCGCGGAAGAATATTTCCCGCATAACACGATTAACCCGATATATCAGACCTAATATGAACAACATCGTTTGCCCCAAATGCAGGGAAACATTCAAGGTGGATGAGGCCAGTTTTGCCGACATCCTGAAGCAAGTGCGCGACCGGCAGTTTAATGAAGAACTGCAAAGCCGCATGGAAATGGCAGAAAGGGATAAGGAAAGCGCCCTGAAACTGGCAGAAGCCAAACTCCGGAATTCTTTTCAGGAGTACCTCTCCAAAAAGGACAAGGAACTTTCGGATTTGCATTTGCAAAATTAGCGTCAACTCAATGAGCAACTCGCCAAAAGAGAAATTGAACTCGCTGAAATGAAATCCAAAATTGAACATGCCGAAACTGAGAAGAAGTTGTCGGTGGCGGAGGCGGTTCAACGGATTGAAATAGAACGAAACAATCTGGTGAATGATGTAAAAATGAAGGACGCGGAAAAGGAGTTGCTTGAAAAAGCCCTGACCGAAAAATACAAGTCTGAACTTCAGTTGAAAAACGACATCATCCGCATGAAGGATGATGAAATTGCGCTCCGCAAAGACATGAAGCTGAAGCTCTCAACCAAAATGCTGGGTGAAACACTTGAGCAGCATTGCGAGACGGAGTTCAATAAAATTCGCTCCATGGCTTTTCCCAATGCCTATTTTGAAAAGGACAATGATTCAAGTTCGGGCAGCAAAGGCGATTTTATTTTCCGTGAAACAGATGCGGCAGGCAATGAAATTGTCTCCATCATGTTTGAAATGAAAAACGAAGGCGATGAAACCGCCACAAAAAAAAGAAACGAAGATTTTTTTAAAGAGCTCGACAAGGACCGCAACGAAAAGAAGTGCGAATATGCCGTGCTGGTAACGCTGTTGGAATCGGAAAGCGAACTGTACAACGGCGGCATTGTGGATGTGTCGCACAAGTACCCGAAGATGTATGTAATCCGGCCTCAGTTTTTCATTCCCATCATCACCTTGCTGCGCAATGCCGCTTTGAATTCGTTGAAATACAAAGCAGAGCTGGCCCTGGTGCGCAACCAGAGCATTGACATCACCAATTTTGAGGATGATTTGAATAAATTTAAGGAGGGATTTGCCCGGAATTATGAACTGGCAAGCCGGAAATTTATGACAGCCATTGAGGAAATAGACAAGACCATCAGTCACCTCCAGAAAACCAAGGAGGCCCTGCTTTCCTCCGAAAACAACCTTCGCCTGGCCAACAACAAAGCGGAAGACATCTCCATCAAAAAACTCACCCGCGACAATCCCACCATGATGGCAAGGTTCTCGGCATTGTCGGATGATGCTTCAAATCAACCAACTGTAAACTAATTTCAGGACTATTTATTAGTTCCGGGGTCTGAACCAATGGAGGTGGTATTTCACCTGCCGTCCATTAAACAGGGGCGAAAATAGTAAATTTTTGCCCTCGTTTTAGCGATAAGGGCAAAACTTACCTTGGTTTTTTCTTACGGATTTGGGTTTTCGATATCCGAAAACGCTCTGTGTAGAACAATTCATAAAAATGAAAATCCGCGTTGAAGCAAGGCTTTGCCTTGATGCAACATTCGGATTTTCTTGATTTTTTGTTTCTTTTTCATCAAGTTGAGTGCCGCAAACCTCGGCACGAAACCCCGCTTTGCGGGGAAAAAAGAAAATAAAGATAAGCAGCTAAGATGATAGTTTTCTGATCGGCGCTGCAAAGCCAGCTTGAATATATAAAATATTGATTGTCAATCGCCCAGTGTTTAGTTGTATGGAAGGCCTACATTTGTAAACCAGGATTAGAGCTATCAACCATTTGTAAACTCAGGTCTGGATTAATCAAATAAACTGTAAACTTTTTTTAGGACGAGTCAACCAATAACATGTCGCTCCTCTGGAGCTTTGGCCTTTCCTAATTCGCTTTCTATTAACATACGACACCGCTGGTGCCAGAAATGCAAACTCTGTTGAATAACAATTCCACCACTACTTAGAAAATTCTTGTGACTTCCTATTAACATACGGCACTGCTGGTGCCAGAAATGCAAACTCTGTTTAATAACAATTCCACCACTGCTTAGAAATTTCTTGTGACTTCCAATTTAACATACGGCACCACTGTTGCCATATTACCGCAAATGTGCGGAATCAAATCCCCCTGCCCTGCGCCCCGGATAGCAACGAAAAGCCCGTAGGGAGGAATGTGCGGCTGGCGGGTTCCTGGCCACAGGAACACGAAACGGACTTGTAGTGGATAGCCGGAATTGGCGCCCAAAAATCCCAAAAAACCCGCGTTGCTTTTCACGACACGGCTCGGTACTTTTGCCCACTGATACCAAATCCGAATTATGGCAACTACCGCAGACCTTTCCAGGGGACAATTTCTCCGATACAACAATGACCTGGTGCAGGTAATTGAATATGAACACCGTACACCTGGAAATCTTCGCGCTTTCTATCAGGTGAAAATGCGGAACATCAAATCCGGTAAACTCCTGGAAAACCGCTTCCGCGCCGGTGAGGAAATTTTCCCCGTGCGGGTGGATGTGAAAGACATGCAGTATCTCTACGAAGAAGGCAATGCCTTGATTTGCATGGATACGGAAACCTACGATCAGGTGCTGGTTGACAAGGTGCTTTTCGGTGATTCCATCTCTTTCCTCAAAGAAGGCATGAGTCTGAGAATCAGTTTTGATGACCAAACGCCGCTCATGGGTGAACTTCCTTCCACTGTGGAACTTGAGGTAACTTACACCGAACCAGGAATCAGAGGCGATACTGCTACCCGTACCCTAAAACCGGCAACGGTTGAAACGGGTGCCACGGTGAATATTCCGCTTTTTGTGGAAACCGGCGAGAAAATCCGTATCAACACCCAAACGGGTGAGTACATGGAAAGGGTAAAATAATAAACCATTTTCTTAAAATGGGTCTCATCCTTCCTGTAAATGGAATTCATCCTTCCTGGGGTGAAGACTGCTTTATTGCACCCAATGCCACCATCACGGGTGATGTGGTGATGGGCAACAATTGCAGCGTCTGGTTTAATGCCGTCATCCGGGGAGATGTACACAGCATTCGAATCGGGGATTTTACCAACATTCAGGATGGCGCGGTTATCCACTGCACCTACAAACATGCGCCAACTGTGATCGGTTCCGGCGTGAGCATCGGGCACCAGGCCATGGTTCACGGATGCACGATTGAAGACGATGTCCTGATCGGCATGGGCGCCACCATCCTCGACCATGCGGTGGTGCAGAAAGGCTGTCTGGTGGGCGCTGGTTCTGTGGTAACAGAACGCTCTGTTCTGGAAGCCGGCTGGTTGTATGCCGGAATCCCTGCCAGAAAAATCAAACTTGTGGGAGAAGACCGGCAGGAACTCATGAAGAGAACGGCCATCCGCTACCCTGAGTACGGAAAAATGTACAGCATTTCGGAAAATCCGGATGCTGAAAATGAAAACAGATAACTTACGCGCATTAAAGCGGTAAAAGATAAAAATGAACCAAAACAATTATGTAGTCATTATGGCCGGGGGCATCGGCAGCCGGTTCTGGCCTTTCAGCCGCAGTGGCTTCCCTAAGCAGTTTCACGATATACTTGGCACGGGCAAAACCCTGATTCAGCAAACGGCTGACCGTTATGCAGATGTTTGCCCGAAAGAGAACATTTTCGTTGTGACCAACAGCAATTATGCAGATCTGGTGAAAGCACAATTGCCATGGATGCAGGATGACCAGATTTTGCTGGAACCAATGGGCAGGAACACGGCACCCTGCGTGGCCTATGCTGCATTTAAAATCCATGCGAAAAATCCGGTTGCCAATCTGGTGGTTTGTCCTGCCGATCATGTAATTCTGAAGGAAGATATTTTTGTACAGGTAATCAAAGAAGCACTGGCTTCCACCCAGGCGGAAAACAAACTTCTGACCCTTGGAATGAAGCCCACCCGGCCCGACACCGGGTATGGATATATTCAGTTTCACGAGGTTGCTGATAAGGTGAAAAAGGTGAAAACCTTCACCGAAAAACCGGAACTGGCCATCGCAAGGACTTTTCTGGAAAGTGGAGATTTCGTTTGGAATGCAGGCATTTTTATCTGGAATGCCAAAGCCATTCTCGCTTCTTTTGAGGAGCACCAGACGGAGTTGTATGACATTTTCAACGATGGAATGCAGCATTTCTGGAAGGACACGGAGCAGGCATTCATCAACAAATCGTATCCCCAGTGCAAAAGCATTTCTGTGGATAACGGGATTATGGAAAAAGCCTCCAATGTGTATGTAATGCTGGCTGATTTTGGCTGGAGTGACCTCGGCACCTGGAAATCACTGTATGAATTGTCGGAGAAGGATGAAAATGGAAATGTGGTGAATGCCAATGCCATGCTCTACGACACATACAATTCTGTAGTTCGCGTGGGTAAAGATAAATTGGTTGTTTTGGAAGGTGTTGATAATCTCATAGTAGCTGAGGCTGATGGTGTTATCATGATTTGCCACAAGGACCACGAACAAAGGGTAAAGGATTTTGTCGCCGACGCGAAACAATCACCACAGAATAAGAAGTTTATTTAATTTGGCAGACCGGAGAAGGACTCCGGAATCCCAGGTGCAGCAATGAACTTCCCCACCAGACTAGTAGAAGAAGCGGTCAACGAAATTTCGAGGCTTCCCGGAATCGGGAAGAAAACAGCCATGCGACTGGCGCTTCACCTGCTGAAAGCAGAGGAGTCGGTGACGGTTGATCTGGCCTCCGCCCTTGTAAACCTTCGCACCAAAACGCTGTATTGCAAGCATTGCCACCATATTTCCGAGGAGGAAGTTTGTGGAATTTGCAGCGGAAACAGGCGCGATAAATCCATTCTTTGCGTGGTGGAAGACAGCCGGGATGTGATTGCAATTGAAGAAACCACCCAGTACCAGGGCCTCTATCATGTGCTCGGCGGAATCATTTCTCCAATGGCCGGCATTGGTCCGGATGAATTAAATATTTCTTCTTTGGTGGAAAGGGCAACTTCACCTGATATTGCTGAAGTAATCATGGCCATTAGTCCAACCATGGAAGGCGACACAACTGTATTTTATCTCAGCAAAAAACTCCGCGAATGCGGCGTTAGAATCAGCTCTATTGCCAGAGGTGTTCCACTTGGCGGTGATTTGGAATATGCTGATTCATTAACTTTGGGCCGGAGCATCATTACAAGAACAGAATATCTTTAATCACCAGATGAGAATCGCTTTATTAACCATCATTGCGCCAATTCTTTTGCTTACTGCTTCATGTAAAGCCAGGTGGAGCGAGGAAGACAAACAGGCACTCAAGCAAAGGTGCATCGAACAGGATGCTGCCCGCTTTGGTTTTTCTGATCCTGAGAAACATTGCGATTGCATTGTGAAGAAAATCATCAGCAAATACCCCAACCCCAATCAGTTTGAAAACATGGAACTGGGCGAGTACGGGCAAATGGTGGCCGAATGTCAGGGAATGGACAGAAGTACCCGGGTAATCTGGCCGGAAAGTACCCAGCAGGCATTTGTGGATTCTTGTACTTCCATGGCCCGCAAGGAGGCGCGTCCGGATCCCGCGGGATATTGCAAATGCGTGCTCAATGGCATCATGACAAAATATCCAACCAACGATAGTCTGGAAAAAATGTCACCTCAGGTGCTCAAGGAAATTTCAGACAATTGCCATTAATCGCTTATTTACTTAGCGCATTATGATCTCCAGGCTCAGTATTTCCAATTACATTCTGATTACCGAACTGGAGATTCAATTCGATTCCGGACTCAATATCGTAACGGGAGAAACTGGTGCAGGAAAGTCCATTTTGATGGATGCCCTCGGACTACTGGCGGGTGAGCGGGCAGACCCCAAAGCACTTCGAAATCCCGAAAAAAAATGCACCATCGAGGCTTGGTTTTTAGGTTTTTCCGCAGGCTTGAAACTGTTTCTGGAATCCAATCAACTTGATTTTGAGGATGAAAACATCATCCGCAGGGAAATCCTTCCGGGTGGAAAAAGTCGGGCTTTCATCAATGACAGTCCTGTTACACTCGACATCCTGAAACAGGTTGCTTACCTGCTTTTTGATATTCACGGTCAGCAGGATACCCGCCTGCTTGGAAGTGCTGAAATTCAATTTGAATCTCTGGACATCCTTGCCGGAACCACTGACTTGCAGCAAAAATTTGCAGAGGTTTTTCAACAGTGGAGAACCGCTGCCAAAAGTCTGGAAACGGCCCGCAACCGAAGCCGGAATGAAATTGCAGAAATTGAGTTCAAGGGATTTATCTGGAATGAACTTTCTGCCGCTGCGCTTGTAGAAGGCGAACAGGAAGAACTGGAATCCAGGCTTGAACTCCAGAAAAATGCAGGTGATATAAAATCCCGTTTGGCCCAGGCAACAGAGGCCTTGGACGGAAGTCAGGACATTGTGTCGGTGGTGAAAAACATGTCGAACATCCTGGCAAAAGTGGCTTCCTATGCACCAGCGCTGGAATCTGTTTCGCAAAGACTCAGCAGCGTGCACCTTGAATTGAAAGACATCGCTGCGGAAATTGGAAATCTGGATGCCGAACTGGAAATCGATCCGAGGCAAATGCAAGTAGATGAGGAACGATTGTCCAAGATTTATGCCCTGCAGAAAAAGCACGGACTAAACAGCATTTCAGAACTCATTGCAATGCAAAACGAGCTGGACGAATTTCTCCGGGCTTCTGTTTTAAATGAAGATGGCATTGCCTTGTTGGAAAAAGAACTGGCACGACTTCACAGCCTTGTTGAAACTTCCGCAGAACATTTACATGCCTCAAGACTGGAAAAAGTAGATGGCATTTCGGCAGAAATTCAGTCCCTTCTGACGGAAATGGCCATGCCAAACGCGCGTTTCTTGATTGAATTGAAACCTTCCGGTCTTGGTCCTTTTGGCCTTGCGAACATTCGTTTTCTTTTTTCAGCCAATCCGGGTCTTGCCCTTGCTGATATGAAAAGTGCCGCCTCGGGTGGGGAATTCTCGAGGTTAATGCTGGCCTTCAAATGCTTGCTTGCTTCCAGGGCTGAAATGCCTTCTTTGATTTTTGATGAGATTGATACCGGCATTTCCGGAGAAGTGGCCATGCGTGTCGGGAAACTGATAAAAGCAATGGCAACCCGGCACCAGGTTTTGGTCATAACCCATTCTGCGCAGATGGCGAGTCGGGCCGATGCCCATTTTCTGGTGGAAAAAGTTCAGACCGAAAATCAGACTAATACGCTTGTTCGCCGGCTCAATCCGGAGGAACAGATTTCTGAAATTGCAGGAATGATTTCGGGGCACGGACCCGGAAAAGCTGCCATGGAGGCCGCCCGCGAACTTTTAAATGCTTAAATCATGCTGGTAATTGGAAATACCCTTGTCTCTGACGATGTCATAACTGAGCGCTTTGTTTGCAACATCGAGGCCTGTAAAGCTGCATGTTGCATTGAAGGCGATGCTGGCGCTCCGCTTTTGGAGGAAGAGTCCGCAATACTGGACAGGATTTACCCGCAGGTGGCTCCGTTTTTAAACGACAAAGGCCGCGCTGCCATTGAAGCACAAGGCAAGTGGGTGGTGGACATTGATGATGGGGAAAAATGTACGCCCCTGGTTGCTGGAAGAGAATGTGCCTACGCCCTATTTGATGAAAAAGGCGTTTTGCATTGTGGCATTGAACGGGCATGGGAAGCAGGCGCTGTTGATTTCAGAAAACCATCTTCCTGCCATCTTTATCCAATTCGCATCAAAGAGCACAAAGAGTTTACTGCAGTGAACTACCACCGATGGCCAATATGCCAACCCGCATGTGCACTGGGAACGAAGCTTGGAGTACCGGTTTTTCGATTCCTGAAAGATGCCCTGGTAAACCGTTTCGGCGCCGAATGGTATGCAGAACTTGAAGTTCTGGCCGAACACATGAAGAAGTAGGGAAAATAGATTGGCTGCTTCTTTCTTATTGCAGCGTGTCGCTTTCCAGAATTCTTTTCAGGTTTTCTAAGCTTTTGTCCATGTCTTTAGGGAACTGTTTTTCTGCAAATGGAATAAACCCAGAAAACGCATCAGAAAATCCCTGTCTGCCACAGGCAGGTATTCCTAGCCTAACCTGCTTCAAATCAGAGGCTTCGCCTTGATGCAACATTCGGACTTTTCCCGCCTTGCGGAACAAAAAGAAAATAAAGAATAGCAGCAACAATGATTGTTTTCATATTGAAGCTACAAAGCCAGCATGCAAAAAATGAAATAATCCATTTAAACAATTGCCCAATTTTTAGTTATATAAAAGAATTATTCCTAATAAGGATAATCAATATCCTTGTGACAATACGCACAATAAAAATCGCCTTCCCGGAATTTGTCTTGATATTCAACAACTTTGTGAAGACCAATTAGGCAAAGCAGTTTTCTTAATGGTTTGAATAGTTTCATGATTTTGTTATCGGTTTTTCTGATTTCAAATTGTGCTATTTTTTGGGATCCTAGAATATTAATACCTGCCTCCGTTTATTTATTGTTTTGCGAAAATGTTGTCCGTGTTTGCATAAAGTATTTTGATTTTTCTCTTAAGCTCTAGTTTACAGTTATCTTGAACAAATCGAATCAATCTCTTGCTTTGTCTTCCCATAAATCTGTTCCAATAAACTACCACAACATAGTGTAACTGTCGCTGGAAAATTCTGCTAACTGAGTAAGAGGTTTTAAATATTTCTTTTGTATTTCAAATGGAACAATACTGTCAACAGGCGCTTGTTGTTTGGGTGGAAAAATCGACATAATTTCATCTTTTTCCCAATTTAAATTAGGAAAACCACCTGCATAGCAAGTTACCTGAAATGATGTCAAATGGCCTGATTTGTCATAATAAAGTGCTTGCAGTGCTTGATAATGATTTTTTATTTGTGATTTATATTTAGCAGTGTCAAGTGAGAATAAATATGAAAAATAGGCTGTGTCAAGCTGGTAATTGTCAGCAGAAGGAATGTTATATTTTTTCGCAAATTTAAGAATTGTCTTTTCGTCAATATTCTTAATTTTTTTCATTCCGTAAAGACCAGTGAAAATTGAAGAGCAACTTGTCAGTCCGACGCTTGTCAGAATGAAAATTAAAATTCGTATGCGCATTAATTTTTGATTTTGTTTTGCGGTTGAACTTTGTGTTTCTTGGTTTTGCCATCTGTGAGATAACCGTCTCAAATGTATCAAAGTGTACAGCAAGTTCTAAATAACCGGATGATTATGAGGGTTTCAGAGGCCCTTATCGAGGATAGTTGCTCTTGGTGTTTGCTTTGCTGTCGACCTTTATGGTTTGATTTTATTTTTTGATTTCCAATTAAAAAATAAAGGCCCCTTGTGGGGAATTTGTCCCAAAAATTTCTCTTTTGAAAATTGACAATTCCGTAACAAAGTGGCAATTAACTTGCCATTAAACTATTTTTCATGTTCCGGCTATTTTCATTTTTCTGTTGTCTGTTTCTCCCATTTGCAGCATTTTCCCAATCTGTGGGTGGTCCCAGTAGTCCTAATCGCATCTTATTGGATAGTATGTATGCACCGTTTTTTCATGGTGTTGCCTCGGGAGATCCATTGCAGGACAAAATTATTTTATGGACTCGGCTCACTACCCCGCTCACAGAGGACACCGTATTTTGGGAAATAGCAAAGGATACCTTGTTTCAACAGGATTTGCAAACCGGTACGGCTTTCACAAGTATTGAAAGAGACCATACTGTAAAAGTAGATGTGGGCGGATTACAACCAGCAACCTGGTACTATTACCGCTTCCGGAACAAAACCAGATTCAGCGTGATGGGACGAACGCGCACCGCACCTTCTGGTGTTCTAGCCAATGCACGTTTCGCGGTGCTTGCGTGCTCCAATTATCAAGATGGGTTTTTCAATGCCTACCGAGATATTGCCAACAAAAACGATGTGGATGCCATTATCCATCTTGGTGATTACATTTATGAATATGGAATTGATGATTTTTCGCCAGGTGTTGACACTGCAAGGCTACATGAGCCAGAAAATGAAATTCTGTCTCTTGGGGAGTACCGAATTCGACATTCTCATTACAAACTAGATCCAGACCTGAGGGCAATTCACAGGCAGTTCCCATTTATTTGTATTTGGGACGACCATGAAACTGCAAATGATTCGTGGAAAGGAGGAGCTGGCAACCACACGCCTGGATCGGAAGGTGATTGGGAAATTCGGAAAAATGCAGGTAGGAAAGCGTATTTTGAATGGATGCCTGTTCGAGAAAGCAATTCCGGCAATGCTGATACGATTCGGCGTGAACTGCATTGGGGAAATTTGGCGGATCTTATCCTTCTTGATACTAGGCTTGAAGGAAGGGAAGAACAATTGGGAACCTCGGGCCCGCAAGTAAGCGATACCAGCCGTACACTTTTGGGCCCGGCTCAAAGAGATTGGTTAAAAGCCAGGCTTAGTGCATCAACTGCGCGATGGAAACTAATTGGCAACCAAGTGATGATTTCTCCATTGCGTCTTTTTGGAAATCCTTTAAACCAGGACCAATGGGATGGATATCCAGCCGAACGAAATAAAATTTTGTCCTTCATTTCGACTAACAATATTTCCAATACGGTTTTTCTTACTGGTGACATTCACACTTCTTGGGCCAATGATGTACCATTGGATATTGCCAATTATAATTCCAGCACTGGCCAGGGTTCAGTAGCCTCCGAATTTGTTTGTACAAGCGTTACCTCTTCCAGTTTTATTAATTTTTCAGTTCCGGTGGCATTGATCAGAACATTTAATCCGAATGTAAAATATGCCGATCTCAGTAAAAAAGGCTACCTTTTACTTGATCTGAACAACAGCCGGGTTCAGGGTGACTGGAAGTATATGAGTACAATTCAGAACCGGAATTTCACGGTGACGACAGGTGCATCCTGGCAAACCCTTCATCAATCCAATAAACTGAGTCAGGCCACCTCTGCCCTCAATCCACGAGGAAACCTTCCTGCATTAGCACCTGAATTTCTATTTGTGCCAACCAATTCCAGGCCAAAGGTTTCAATGCCACTTGCTTTGGCCGTTCACTTTAATCCGCAATTCAGAACTCTTAGTCTGCAGGGTTACAGACATGGTAATGAGGCTGTGTGGATTCAGGCCAGTAACCCGGACGGAAAAATTCTATTCAGTCATAAACTGGAGCCTGCTCAAACTGGACTTTGGGAAGCGGATTTCCGCTTGTCTTCCCCTTCAGGGAATTTTTTAATTGTCTCCGTTTCTAACGGGCATCAAAAGGAAACAAGGAAAATTGCTTGGTAGTGCCAATTGGATTGTCAAGGGGCTTGGCATTTTCCGCAACATTCAGGATTCGGTATTATTCCAGATTCAAGGGGGCAACTATTCAAAGGTCATTGGTCTTTTTTTGTTACTAAAAATGGGGAGCCTATAGTTGTCCCGTTTTCTTTTTGCGTTCGATTTGTTTATCGGATATATATCATAAAGTTTTATTATTTTTTTACTTAGTTATGAATTGAATTATGTGTTGGTTGCTTAATTATATCTAATGAGTTCCATCACCACGCTTACTTTATTTCGTTTTGATAATTTAAGGTCTAAAATATGGGCTTTCCGGCAAATGCAACTTGCACATGCTTATATCAGCAAAACGCCTGGCTTGCAATTTTACAAACTCATGGGCAGCGGTCGCGATCGCGGTTTTAGCCCATTTCCCGACTGGGGCGTATATGCAATGTTGGGTATTTGGGATAGCGAAAATTGCGCGGATAATTTTTTTAAGGATGCTGAAATTTTTGGGCGTTACCAGGCGTTCGCCTGCGAACAGTGGACCATTTATATGAAACCCAAACAAGCCAAGGGCCTTTGGTCGGGCATTAATCCTTTTACCCCCTCTACCGAATTAGATAAGGACAACCCACTTATTGCCGTAATTACGCGGGCTAGCGTTAAAGTGGCTAAACTGATAAAGTTTTGGGAATATGTACCGATATCCCAGCGTCCCATTTTGAAAGGTTGTAAAGGGCTGATTTACACCAAAGGAATTGGCGAAATACCGCTGCTTGAAATGGCTACTTTCAGTTTATGGGAAAATATTGATGCGTTGAAAAACTTTGCCTACAACAGCCCCGAGCATCAAGAGGCCATCCAAAAAACAAGAAAAATAGATTGGTACAAAGAAGAATTATTTGTGCGTTTTCAGCCATACCGTTCAGTAGGTACTTGGGCCGGTGAAAATGTTTTGGCTCCCTATTTAAACCATTGATGCTTTGCTTTGTGGCTTTGCTATCACTGATTTAAATCTCTCATCAAAAATACCATTCTGTTCAAGTAGCGTCTGCAATCTGTATTTCCGTTTGGTATGTTTAGTGCAAGATTGTCCTGAATGTCAGGTTAATTCTTGGTGTCTTTATTTTTTTAGTTGGTGGAAGTCTGTGTAACCAATGCGTTTGAGTTGTGTCTTTCATTATCAGTAAACTGCCGTGTTCCAAGGTCAACTCTACTTTCTGGTTCGTCTGTTTGTGTTTGAATGCAAATTTCCGTTCTGCTCCGAAACTCAAGGAGGCGATTGCTCCGTCTTTCTTCAATTCTGTTTCTCCATCACTATGCCAGGCCATTCCTTCATCCCCGTTGTGGTACAAGTTGAGCAAGCACGAATTAAAGGTTTCTCCTGTTTCTTGTTCAATTGCCGTTTTAAGTTCCATTAATTCCTTTGTCCAGGGCAAAGCAAATTTTGTTGTATTGGAATAGGTGTATTCAAACGGCTTTTCTCCATACCAGGCCACTTTTCGTTTCGTGATGATTTTTTTGCCAAAAATCACCAGTTCGTCATTTTGCCATTCAATGGTATTGAGCAACTTTTCAAAATAATTGTCGGCTACTTTTTGATTAAACAGTTTGCCATAATAGTTCGCTGTTCCGTCTAGTGGCAGCCAATTTTTTGTTTTGTCGGTGATTTCGTCAAATAGTTTCATTTAAGCGTTGAAATTCTTATTTCTTTTATGTGTTGATAAATGCTTTTTTTCTGTCTATTGAATTGTCTTGGTTTCTGGTTTTTGTCTGCAAGTTCTACAATTTCAGTTATTCTTTTTTCTCTGGTTTCCTTTCTTTTAGCAAGAAAAAGCCATTGTAAAATATTCCTTTTATCTGATCTGCTTAAACTTAAAAAATATTTTTTGGCATTGTTTCTTTTTTGAAATTCCTTGTCTAGATCCTCAGGAATAATTAATGCTTCGGCTTCATCTAAAATTGTCCATGAACCATTTCTCTTTGCTATTTCAATTGTTTCATAACCGGTTTTTGTCATGAGACCTTCTTTTGTCAGCCGTTCAATTTTTTCTTTATTCACTTTTGACCAGACACTTTTTTCTTTTCGTTTGCTAAAGAATTGTATAAATTTTTCATTGTCTAAAGGTTTTGCTTTGCTGTCTATCCAACCAAAACAAAGTGCTTCGTCTACCGCTTCGGGATAGTAAATTCTTGGGGTTTCACCTCCTTGTCTATAAATGATAAGCCAAATGGATTTTTCTGATTAGTGATTTTCTTCCAACCATTTACGCCATTCGATCCGTGTCTTAGCGTGAAAAGTTTTGATATTGTTATAGGTCTCCAAAACCATTTAAATTTCTTTTTGATGATAATTAACAGTTTGCGGCTTTCCGAACTGCTTGATTTATCGACATCAAGCTTGTCTGGAATGGCCGAAGCTCAATAAAACAAAAAAGCGTCAAACGAAGTTCTGAACCCCGTTTGACGCTAAACCGCTTTTAGATGGTTTTATTTATAACTTATATCAAATCTGTCCGAGTTCATCACTTTTGTCCATGCGGATATAAAGTCTTTCACAAATTTTTCTTTGGCATCTGAACTTGCATATACTTCTGCAATTGCTCTTAATTCAGAATTTGAACCAAAAATTAGATCAGCACGGGTAGCAGTCCATTTTACTTTGTTTGTAAGCATATCGCTGCCTTCAAAGACCTCTTTTTTCTCATCTTTTGCTTTCCAAACTGTTCCAATCTCAAGTAGTTTCACAAAAAACTCGTTGTTAAGTTTGTCTTTGTCGGATGTAAAAATACCGTTTTTTGAATTGTCATAATTGCAGTTCAATGCTTTCATTCCACCAAACAACACTGTCATTTCAGGTGCAGACAAATTCAGTAATTGAGCTTTATCAATTAATAAGGCTTCTGTTGGAACCTCGTATACTGCTTTTGAATAATTTCTAAAACCATCGGCAATTGGTTCTAAAACAGAAAAGGATTTCACATCAGTTTGTTCTTGTGTTGCATCCATTCTGCCAGGTGTAAAAGGCACTTTAATTGGATTTCCAGCATTTTTTGATGCCAACTCAATGGCTGTATTGCCAGCCAAAACAATCAAATCTGCCATGGAAATTTTGAAGTCTTTATTTTTCGAATCAAAATCCGTTTTGATCTTCTCCAGGATTGCCAATACTTTTTTGAGTTGGCTTGGATTATTTACCTCCCAATTTATCTGAGGTTCCAGGCGAATTCTTGCCCCATTGGCACCGCCTCTTCTGTCAGTATTTCTATAGGTAGAAGCAGAAGCCCAGGCGGTACTTACCATTTCTTGGATGGACAAGCCCGAATTCATTAGATTAGTTTTTAAGACAGTGATCTCTTTTTCTCCAACAACTTTATGGTTAAGTGCTGGAATAGGGTCTTGCCAGATTAAATCTTCTTTTGGTGCTTCAGAACCAAGATAGGTTGTTTTTGGTCCCATGTCGCGGTGGGTTAATTTGAACCAAGCCCTTGCAAAGACATCTTCAAAAGCCTTTTTATCATCCTTAAACTTTCTGGAAATTTTTTCATATGCAGGATCAAAACGAAGTGATAGATCTGTTGTTAGCATAGTGGGTTTGTATCTTTTGCTAGGATCAAAAGCGTCAGGCACTACTAAATCGTTTGTTTTAGCCACCCATTGGTTTGCACCAGCAGGACTTTTCGTTAGTTCCCATTCGTACATGAACAAAATTTTGAAATAATCATGATTCCATTGGTTTGGTGTGAAAGTCCAAATTACCTCTAAACCGGAAGTGATGGCGTCTTTCCCTTTTCCTGAATTGTAATTGCTTTTCCAGCCTAATCCTTGTTCTTCAATGCCAGCTCTTTCAGGTTCTGCACCAACATGTTTTGCTTCGGCAGCTCCATGGGTTTTGCCTAATGTGTGTCCGCCTGCAATCAATGCAACAGTTTCCTCATCATTCATGCCCATTCTTGCGAATGTTTCTCTAATATCCTTTGCAGCTAAAATCGGATCGGGTTTGCCATTCGGGCCCTCGGGGTTGACATATATTAATCCCATTTGCACTGCTGCCAGTGGTTTTTCAAGATCACGATCTCCTGAATATCGTTTGTCATCAAGCCATTTAGTTTCCGAGCCCCAGTAAATATTAGATTCAGGTTCCCAAACATCTTCTCTGCCTCCTGCGAAACCAAATGTTTTAAATCCTGCATTTTCAAGGGCTACATTACCTGTTAAAATCATCAAGTCAGCCCAGGATATTTTGTTGCCATATTTTTGTTTGATTGGCCACAATAAGCGTCTTGCTTTATCCAAATTTGCATTGTCTGGCCAACTGTTTAGAGGAGCAAACCGTTGTTGTCCTGCTCTTGAGCCTCCTCTTCCGTCTCCAGTTCTATAAGTACCTGCACTATGCCAAGCCATCCTGATAAACAAACCGGCATAACTTCCATGATCTGCAGGCCACCAATCTTGCGACTTTGTCATTAACTCGTTAATATCCTTTTTCAAGGCATTATAGTCCAGAGTCTGAAAAGTCTTTTTATAATCAAAACCCACATTCATTGGGTTTGACAGGTTAGAATTTTTTCTTAATATACTTAAGTCTAATTGATTGGGCCACCAGTCTTTATTCGAAAGACCCTTTTTTGTGGATTGACCATTGTATTGATCTGTTTGGGTCGTTGGTTTACTATCATGGCCAAGTGGACATTTCCCCCCTGTTGTTTCCGCTGTGTTTTGGGCATTTGAATGAATTGAAATTGATATGAGGCAAATTGCCTGGAGTAATTTTAACTTTTTCATTGTTTCCATTTTTTGTTTGAGCTTGTAAAAATAGCAGCTAGCTTTGTTCTATAAAAACTATATTTTAGATAGTTTTATTGATAAAACAGATGAACATCCAACAGTTTCATTACATACTTGCTGTGGCAGAACTCAAACATTTTGAATCAGCTGCGGCAAAATGTTGTGTAAGTCAATCTACCTTAAGTACCATGATTTCAAAGTTCGAGGATGAAATAGAAATTAAGATTTTTGATAGAAGTAAAAAACCTGTGGCACTTACCATCGAAGGATCAATAATTCTAGAGCAATTGAAAATTATTTCAAATGACATAGATCAGTTGCTGGAAATCACAAAGGAAATTAAAGGAGAAGTTTCTGGTAAATTAAACCTGTCGGTTATAACCACGATTGCACCTTTTTTATTGCCTCTGTTTCTTCAGGATTTCGCTTTACAATTTCCTGAGTTGAACATTGTTGTAAAAGAGGAAACAACCGAAGAAATTTTGAAGAAAATTAAGTCAAGGGAAATAGATATTGGAATTGTTTCTATTCCATTGATAGACAAAGAAATATTCGAAATAAAACTTTATGATGAGCCATTTGTGTATTATGACGCTCTGAATATTTCAAAAGGCAATGTTTCGATAAAAAGCAATATTTCAGAACGCATTTGTCTCATGGATGAAGGGCACTGTATGCGAACGCAGATGCTTGAGTTGTGCAATCTCTCTAAGAAAAAGTTGAAGTCTGTTTTGAATATTGAATACAAAGCGGGCTCTATTGATGGCCTTACTCGATTTGTCAAATCAAATAAATTAACTACCCTGCTGCCTTATTTGTCTGTTTTAAATTTTACCAAGGATGAAAGTAAGTATGTGAGCGTATTTGAATCACCTACACCATACCGAACAGTTGGGTTAATTGTTAATCGTCATTTTGTTAAAAGGAGGATATTAGACAAATTAAAGTTTAAGATTATCGAGAAAGTTTCAGAACATCTGCCCAGTATTAACTCAGAAGGGCAGTTGTTAAGTCCAAAAGAATAATTGATTGTAACGATTTTCGGCTAAAGTTGGGGAGCCTACAACACTGCCAATATTGAATCTAAAATAACGAGGTACAGAGCTTCAATTTGCCACTTTAACGATAATTTCTTGTAGGTGCTGTTATGTGCTGCTGTTTCAGTCAAAAGCCCGTTTTCAGGTCCTTATTTGATCGTCAGTTATTCTTTAATTACAATCCCGTTTGGTTTTGAACCTACCGTAATGGTTTGAGAAACGGTGTGCGTAGACACATCAATCACTGAAACACTTCCTGAGCCTTGATTGGTAACGAATGCTTTTGTTCCTTCATTGTTAAATGTTATTGCGTGGGCATCAGCACCAGTTACAATGGTGCCTTGCATGATCCAAACTCCGCCAACTAAAGTATAGTAAACAACTTTGCCGTTGCTTGCATCAGAGACCCATAATTCACCTTTTGAGGTATGGAAAGCAACATAACCAGGCTTGAATCCTAAATTTATGGTGCTTGTCACACTCATATCCGACACTGAAATTTCAGAAATTGTTTTGCTTTTTTCATTATCTACATACATTTTACCATTGCTGGCGCTCCAAGCACCAACAGGATTTGCACCGACTGTAAGTGTGGTCTGTATCATTTTTGTATTCGCATCAATGAGCGTGACTGTCCCATCGATTGTATTGCAAGCAAATGCCATTGAACCATTGTTTGAAAAGGTTATTTCTGAAAGTCCTTTACCTATACCAATTGTGTTTTGAAGCGACCAGTCGGATGTTTTATAAACCAATACCTGGCTTTGAATCGTATCCATTTGTCCAATCCAAAGTTCAGTACCAGCACTATTAAAAATGGCGTTGTGCGGTAATTTTGGAAGAAGAATTTCTTTGTCAATCATCCCTGTTAGTGCATCAATAATTTGAACTTTCAAACCTACAGTTGAACCACCGTGGTCACCGTGTCCGGCACTTAGGTCCTTAGAAGTAATGGCAACTGCTAACTTGGTTTTAGCTGGGTTGATGTAAATGTGATGTGGAAAAGTCGCACCGTTCAAACTTATAGTCTCTGTGACGGTATTGTCTGAAAGTTTGATTACTGATAAATTGTTTGATCCACCATTTACAACAAAAGCTGCCGGGTAATTAATGTTGAGCAAGGTATTTCCACCGTGGTCCATATCATGTTTCATGCAAGATGAAATTGTGAATACAAAAATTGTTGCAGCAATGATTGCTAATATTGAAGTTGATATTTTCATTGAGTTTTTCGTTAAAATTGCTATTTAAATTAAAATAACATTTTTTTTATCTTTTGTTATTCTTTAGGCTATGATTAATTTGCATCCACCATGCTTGCAGCTAACGGTTCGCGGCTTTGCGTAGTTCTGGAATTCTAGCACAAAATTGCAATAGATTATAGCAATTGAACCTACCATTAAACTGTTTTAAGAAGTACTGAACTGTTTTATTTGCCAAACCCGTGATATTAGTTAGGCTTACTTCTCTGTCAGACGAGTTTGACAAAGTTGTCTTCTAGTTTGACATTAAAGTTTATCTCTGCTTTCAATGCTTTAAACACTTTTAAAATGGTGTCAATTGTCGCGCTGTTGGCACTGCTTTCAAGTTTTGAAATTTGAGCTTTCTGAACGCCAACAAGTCGCCCAAGTTCTTCTTGTGTCAAGTTTCTTTCCTGTCTGGCTGTCTTAATCATTTTGCCCAAAACATCCATACGAAGTTCGTACTCGTATTCGTCTCGTTCAATCGTTCCGGTTTTACCGATATACTTGTCTTTCATCTCGGCAAGTGAGTAAGTCTTTAATTCTTTAGTTGCCATAGGATTACTTGTTTTGGTTGTTGTTAAAATATTTGTCTCTTAGTTTTATTACCCGGTCAATTTCGTTTGAAGGAACTTTGTCGATTTTCTTTATAAATCCGTGGGTAGCTATTACCAATGTTTCTTTGTTGTCTGACTTGTCCCAAAATGCAAGAAGTCTGATTTGAAGTCCTGCGAACTTTGTGCGAAACTCCCAAATGTCATTTTGTAATTTCTTGAAAAGTTTTGGGTCATTGGTCTGCTCTGCAAGGTCAATGTTGTAGAAGATTTTCTTAATTGTTTTAGAGTCAAGTTTTGAAATGAATTCGTCCACTTCTTCTAAAAATTTTGTCTCAAAAAATCTCATTCAATACGCTCTTATTCCTCTGCCCAAAGATAGCGAAGGTTTCTAAAAATAGAAACAATATTTTTTCCTTGTCTTTAAAAGTGTAGGTCTTTTAAGCTGATACATAACGGTTTCGGGCTTGGGAAGTAAGCATTTTTTGCATCCAAATTTGATCCCCTGCCCGTCTGCGACCAGCAGGCAGGTACGCACCGAATCCGCCTTTAAGCCAATCCTCTATGTTTGCGGTTCGTTTTTTTTCGCTCAGCTCTTTTTAATTGAAAAATCGAATATTGCTCCAAGGGTAACACCAATAGCAAGTCCAAGAGCGATGCTTTGTGAAAAATTTCCATGTGAATTACCGTAAGCCGCTCCAAAAGCAACTCCTAATGCAGCACCGATTCCAATTCCATTTCCAACATTTCGTTTTTTATTATCGGTCATAAGCTCTGAATTTTTCGTTCTTTTTTCTGAATCTGGGTAGTGAGGATTTATTTAAGAACGATTGCTAACGTTTTTGGGCTTGCCGAAGTTGGGGTTTAGAAGTACAAATGTTCATTTTAGTACAAATGCTCAATAGAAGCATTATGCTCAAATTTAGTACAAATGCCCCAATTTTGGCAAACCCATGTTATGGGCTGGTTTTCTATTTTTAATCGTTCAGTCATTACGGTATTACAATTAATTTTGTCAAAGTTGCATGCTTGGTATAAAATTTAACAAAATAAAGACCACTTGTTTTACCATTGCTAAATTCAACTTCAGATTTTTGATTTGTAATAGCTGACTGATAAATTTTTTGTCCAAGTGCATTATAAATTTCTAGTATTCCTTTTTCGGTAAAATTATTTAACAGTAAAGTAAATTTTCCATTGTTAGGATTAGGATAAATTTCAAATTGGTTTTGGAAATTAATTTCATTCACTGATAGCACTTGTGAACACAAATTGTTAAAAATTGGAGTGAAATAGCTTTCAATGTCGGCTGTATAGTGTTCATTATTGGGTATTCCATTAGCAGTGATGCAATTCGGATTTTGATCGCAACGAACTACTTGGTAGTTTAAACTATTAAAAGCACTTATTGGTATAGGAAACATATAAGGAATCCAAGGGTCACCAGGACTGCCCCACAAATAATAAGTTGAGTCATTACATATAAAAATTCCACGATGATTTGAAAACATAGAGCTTTCTATCCATCGTTCCCAGGTATTTCCTCCGTCATTCGTTCTTAGAACATCAGAAGTATAATATCCGTCAAACAAAAAGGCTCTCTGATTGTCCACAATTTGAACTTGATTTAAACTTTGATGTTGGCTTTGACTATAATATGATGTATCAATTGTCCAATTTATTCCTGCATTATTTGTTTTATATAAAATAGTGCTTCCCCCATCATAGCGCCACCCTAATAAAACATACCAGTTTTGAGCATCCCAAAAATCAAAATCTCTAATCCAAGCTCTTTCAGTAGATCCTAGAACTCCTAACATATTATTAAATTCAGCAATAAGGTTTAATGAAGTTCCTTGTTTTTTGTAAAGTTTATGTTTACCTGCTATTACAGTGTCAATTGAGTTTATTACATAGGTTGTGCTATCTCGAACTCCATACACTCGTTGTGCATTGATTTCAGTATTAGAAAAACAAAATACAAACAAACAACAAAAAACGATATTTAATAAATTAGTTTTCAACATAAAATTATTTAATTTAATTATTTTCTAAAAGTGTTAAATTTTTTGTCATCCTATTTCAGTTTGACTTGTTTTAAACTAGCCCATAACGTTTTGCAGCTACCCGAAGGTGGCGATTTAGAAGCACTTCACTGTCAACCAAGCACGAATTTTGATAGAAGCACAAAGCTTGATTTAACCACTGAATCGCCACTTTTGGGTAGGTGCTGTTATGGGCTGGTTTCATTTCTTAATTACT
>CANETC010000002.1 GCA_947441055.1 Cytophagaceae bacterium
CGGCTTGCCCATCCTTCTTGTACTCCAGAAAAGGATAAAAAGCACCAATTTCCCAATTGAGAAACCTTTTGAAATTGTTACTAATCGGATTTTTCAAATCATCGTACTTGCTGGTTTGAAGGAAAACAGAACTCGTTGAAGCTGCGCGTCTCTGCAAATCCATGGCATTCAAAAAATTACCCCGGATGCTTGCCCTTAATTCCAGGCCTTTGAAAGGAGAAATCCATTGGGTTTCAAGGCCCGAACCAACTGCTGCATTCATAGACATTCCGTCCACAGTAACAGGCTGCAGGTGCACCCATAATTTATTGGTCTGAGTAGGATCATCCAAAAGAACCTTGTAAACCAGGGCTGATGAAGGATATGAAGACTCTAACTGTGCAGATATCCGTCCAGTAAGCGTGATAATCAGAACAGTAGAAAGCAGATATTTTAGTTTCATTTCTGGTTGTAATGGGAATTGCAATAAAAAGAGGATTGATGGAAAATTCAATACACCTTTTCAATTTCACACTTCTACCGACTTTTCGGCCTTTTGGAAAAAAGAGCTAAGCCAAAGAAGGCAGAATGTTATCAATCCATTCAATAGAAGTATCTCAAAACCAAATTCATAGCCATTGAGGAGAGATTTGCTGTTGAGCCTGATAAACCAGGATGCTGCGGCTGAAAAAATGGCAATGAATGGTACCAATTGATCAGATGGTTTAATGCGGGTGTACAATCCGCATGCGTACATACCCAAAAGCGGACCGTAAGTAATTCCCGCGATGTCAAAAACAGTGTTGATGAGGCTGCCTTCATTGACGAAATAAAACCCCACAACCACCAGCCAGATCATGGCCGACATGCCCAAATGGACCTGAAATTTTTTTCTTTGTCTTTCCTGCTCAGGCATCGTGCTGAAATTCAGGAAATCAAAACAAAATGAAGTTGTAAGCGCTGCAAGTGCCGAATCTGTGCTGGCATAAGTAGCGGCAATGATGCCCATCAAAAACAGTAGACCAAGCCAAACTGGGAAATATTGCAGCGCCAGAAGCGGAAATAGTTGATCAGATTTTGGAGGAAGCCCGATGCCATGAGATTCTGCGTAGGCATAAAGCAGCAATCCCAAAACCAAAAAGCAGGCATTCACCACCAACAGCGTTCCGCTGAACCAGTAAATGTTCTTTTTTGCCTCAGCCAGGGATTTACAAGTGAGGTTTTTCTGCATCATATCCTGGTCGAGTCCGGTCATGGTAATGGCAATAAATGCCCCGGCTAGAATCTGTTTCAACCAGAAAAACTTCGAAACAGGGTCGGTATTCCAAACGCCTGAATTCGGGTTCGAAGCCACAAAATCAAACAAACTTCCACCTTCAGGAATCAGGTCGCCAGAAAGAAACACAATGGAAACGACCACTGCGGCCAGCATACAGAATGTTTGAAGCGTATCAGTTACCACAATGGTTTTGATTCCCCCTTTCCAGGTGTACAACCAGATAAGCAGGAGACCGATGCCAACTGAAAGCCAGAATGGAATATGAAAATGAATAAAAATGGCCTGATGCAATACGGAAAGCACAAGAAAAAAACGGGCTGAAGAACCCAGCAAACGAGACAAAATGAAAAATGCCGCACCAGTTTTATACGACCAGAATCCGAACCTTTGTTCCAGGTAAGTATAAATCGAAACCAATTGAAGCCGGTAATACAAGGGCATCAGAACATTGGCAATCACCACATAACCAATCAGGTAGCCCAATACAATCTGCAGGTAATGTAGATTCCCGGCTTTTACCTGTCCGGGCACAGAAATAAATGTCACTCCCGACAAGGAGGTTCCTATCATACCGAAAGCCACCAGATACCATTTGGAAGATCTGTTGCCAACAAAAAAAGCCTGGCTGTCTGTTTCTCCTCTGGCAATTCTTGATGAAACCCAGATGAGTAGACTGAAATAAATGAGAATCAGGCCGAGGCCAAGGAATGGATTCATTTTTTTGCGGGATTGCTTGTGGCAAAAATGGATTGAAATACAGAAAATCCTATCTTTGCTTTGCTATGAAAGAAAATATCCAATTTGAATTGTTAGAAGAGGTTGAGACCATAGGGCTTGAAACCTACAGCCTAGTGGTTTTTAACGATGACGTGAACACTTTCGATCATGTTATAAACACCCTGCAGAATGTTTGCGGCCATAGTCCGGAACAGGCAGAGCAATGCACAATTCTAATCCATTACAAAGGAAAGTGTGCTGTAAAGTCTGGAGGCTGGGATAAGATGGCAGCCATGCGCCACAAAATTTGCGAAGCTGGTTTGTCGGCTGAAGTTCTGGATTAATACTCCGGTATCAGGTCAACCGAAAAATTCCCAAAATAGGTCTCAAGCTTTACTTTTAAAGGCCGCCTTGGGCTTGCTGTTTCTATCCAGATCCGGGCTGGATTTTCACCCCGTAAAAATGTGGTCTCGAGTCCTACAGGATACAATTCAAATACTTTATGCCGGCTTTTGTTCCATTTCAGTTCGGTTATTCCCGCATAACAAACACGGAAAGAAAGCCATTCGCCATCATGGAAACCTGAATACCGAAGGGTATCGCCTTTTTGATATTGGTTGAAATTGGTGTTGCGAAGTTTCCACATTAAGTTCACCATATCGTTCATCCTTTCAGCACTTGAAGTGAAGGTTTTGGCTTCTCCGCGTTTCAGGTTTCGCTCTATAATTTTCGAACTGTCAGGAAAATAGGAAAGCTCCAAGCTTGTTGTATAACGGTTTTCTCTGGCCTGCCTGCGCATAAAAATGGAAACGCCTGAGGCCGAATCTATCCAGCTTTCCCAATGGTGAACCACTTTTGAAACCCAGGAAAGACCCGAAGCTGAGTTCGCGTCTGCCGTGATGTGGAAACACCTGTGTCCACGAACCATTTCAGTTGTGGGTGAAACCAAAGTGCTGAGTTCTCCCAGACCCACAAATCCCATTTTGGCTTTGTACTTGAGTTTCTCGCCCGGAATTGCCTGAAATTGCCCAGAAAATTCAACCGGAACACCCCCCAATTCCCTTTCATCCCGATGGCCGGAACAAGCGCAAAGGCAGAAAAGAAAGATGAAAAGATGACCGGGTTTCATTTATGCTTTTTCCTTTACATAATCCACGGCAATTCGGGCGCTTTGCAGCGCAAGCGGAATTCCACCACCCGGATGCACGGTTCCTCCACAAAAAAACAGGTTGCTGTATTCAGAACTGAAATTGGCATGCCGCAAAAAAGCAGCGAATGGATGGTTGGAATTGTTTCCATACAAAGCACCCCCCACGCCGCCGGTACGGGTTTCTAGACTTCGCGGATCAAGCACAGTTTCGGCTTCAATAAAATCCTCAACCATAAAACCGAGCTCGGCAGACAATTTTTTCAGCACAAATTTCCTCGTTTCGGCAAGAAGAGTATCCCAGTCCTGGCCTTCGTTGGCTGGAGCATTCACCATTACAAACCAGTTTTCTTTGCCCTCAGGGGCATCCTCCGAGTTTTCCTTTGAAGAAATGTTGAGGTAAATACTAGGTTCATCCGGCATGGTTTTTACGCCAAAAAGCTGCTGGAATTCTTTCGGATAATCAGAAGAAAAAAAGATGTTGTGCAAACCCGTCTGAGGTGTTTGCCGGCCAATTCCCCAATACCAGATGATGGCTGAAGTAGATTTCGGAAGCCGGGAATATTTTTCGGCCTTTGATTTTTTTCCAAGAAGGCGATTGTAGGTCAAACTCACATCCACGGCCGAAACGAGCACATCACATTCAAAAATTCCCTGTTCCGTTTGGATGCCAGTTGCTTTGTTGCCCGATGTTTGGATGGACTCTACAGCCACACCGGTTCGGATTTCAACACCCAGTTCCAAAGCCAACTCTTGGAGGGATTCAGTTATCCGGATCATTCCTCCTTTTGGAAAAAAAGCTCCAATGCCGTATTCCAGATGTGGAATCATGCCCATCACAGCAGGCGTTTGGAAGGGATCCGAACCATTGTATGTGGCATAACGGTTGAAGAGTTGCTGCGTAAGGGGATTGCGGAACATTCTCTTATTCCAAGAAGCAAGGGAAGAAAACAAGCCCAGCTTACCAAGGTTCAGATAAGCCTTGAACGCAAGGGGATTGAAAAAGGTTGAGACTTTTCTCAGACATCTTTCCACAAAGAGGCGACCAATGGTTTCATAGCGAAATCGGCTGGTTTCAAGATATTTTCTCAGCATTTCGGGATCTTCTCCAAGTGTATTGGAAAGGACCCGAATCCGATCTTCTTCATTTGCCGGCATATGAAAACGGGTTCCGTCCGGAAAAAAGTACCGACAAACCTCATCGAGTTTGTGGTAGCGAAAATCCGTTGACTTCTTGCCCGAAATCCAGTAGAGTTCCTCAACCAGATGAGGCATGGTAAAAAGTGATGGCCCGGCATCAAACCGAAATTCACCCAATTTTATCTGGGATAATTTCCCTCCGCAGAAATCATTTTTCTCGAAAATCTGCACCTGATAACCTTCAGCTACCAAGCGGATGGCCGAGGCCAAACCTGCCACACCAGCACCAATAACAATGGCTTTGCAGCCTTTTTGGGTTTTCAATGGAATAAATTTAAACCCAATTACCGCAAAAAAACACGGCTAAAAGAGTCTGAGCGCAAAAATCCGGTATAACACTGACAAAAAACAATACATTGGAAAAAAAAGAAAGTTCTGTTTTAGTATGTTTGCACCCCGTTCTTCAGATTTGTCATATGCTGAACATTGTTCTTTTCGGACCTCCCGGTGCAGGCAAAGGCACCCAATCGGCAAGGCTGATTGAGCACTACGGGCTTGTACACCTATCAACAGGAGACCTGCTTCGCTCTGAAATTTCAGCCGGTACCGAGCTAGGTATGAAGGCCAAAAGCCTGATGGATGCCGGAATTCTGGTTCCTGATGAAGTTGTAATCGGTATGATTGACAACAAACTCAGCCAAAATCCAGAATCAAAAGGTTTTATTTTTGATGGTTTCCCAAGAACCATTCCACAAGCAGAAGCGCTTGACAAGCTGATGGAAAGCAGGTCAATTTCAATTTCAGGAATGATTGCACTGGAAGTTGAAGAAAAGGAATTGATCAGCCGTCTGCTCATTCGCGGACAGTCCTCCGGCCGGCCAGATGACCAGAACGAAGAATTGATTGCCCAGCGTGTTAAAGAATACAACACCAAAACGGCGCCGGTGGCATCTTACTATAAAGGGCAAGACAAATTCCATTCCGTTTATGGCATTGGCGACATAGATCAGATTTTTTCTGAGCTCTGCCGCGTGATGGATAGCCTGAGTTAAAATTCTAGAATCTTTTCCATTTATTGATTTCCCAGCACTTCTCGATTTGGAATCGCGAGGCCATTTCTCTTGACCTACTGCCTTCTTGGCACATTTTTAATCTGGAAAAATGCAAAGCAAAATGAGCTTATCATGAGCGCGCAGGCTCGAAGGGGAAAGCCCGATTTAATTTGAATTATCAATTTTAAGCCAGACGGATTCGATGTTCTCTTTCGGCAGCAAAAGCCAAAACCGCGAGGATATCGTTGTGGGTGAGTTCAGGAAAATCAGAAAGAATTTCTTCAAAACTCATACCGGAAGCCAGCCAGCCAAGCACATCGTAAACACTTATGCGCATGCCACGAATACAAGGCTTTCCAAACCTCTTGGCTGAATCAATTGTAACGATTTCTGAATAATGCTTCACTTATGCAAAGAAACGTAATTATTCAGGAAAGCTAATTTCAGGCCTCCTGAGATTCTTCTGTTTAACTATTATTGAATTGATATTCTCTGCTTTTGTTTTTTAAAAACAGACCAGTAGACAACAAAATGAAAGCGCACAGGCTCGAAGGGAAAGCCTAAAAAATCAGGCCTCTGCTTTCCCTTTCAGGTAATGAACCAAAACCGATAAGCCTTTGTCGAAGCTTTCATTATTGGGAATGATGATGTCCGCTTCTGATTTAAAAGGCCGGATATATTTGTCGAAAGTGGGTGCCACATGGTGCTCGTACCGATACAGCACATCATCCATGTCGTAGCCCCGCTCCTGCCCGTCGCGGCGAATCCGTCTGCTGAGTTTAATGTGCTCGTCCGCATCAATAAAAACCTTCAGGTCGAACTGCTTCCTGATTTCTTCAAGATAAAAAACAAAAATACCTTCCACCACAATCACCGGCGCCGGTTTAAACTCCAGCATTCTGGGAACCACATTGGGGTTGTTGTAGGTATATTCTTTTAAAGTAATGGTTTCTCCGGCATGTAATCGGGCAACATCACGGGCAAAAGCTTCAAGGTCTATGCTTTCCGGCAAATCAAAATTGGCAACTCCTTTTGCGTCCTTTGGCTGCAATTGCCTTGGCCGATAGTAATTGTCCTGAGAAAGCAGACAAATTTTGTTTTCTGGAAATGATTCCAGCAACTGCTTGATAAACAAGGTTTTTCCGGAGGCACTGCCACCCGTAATTCCAACCAGAAAAGGCTTTTGGCTCATAAATAATTGTGCTTGCAAGGAAAACTATTCCGTTGGTTGCTGCAAGTGCTCTCCATCGGCAAGAAACTGGCGATACTGCACATTGTACAAATGGGCATAAGGCCCGGAATTTTTCAAAAGTTCTTCGTGACGGCCCCGCTCTACAATATGACCTTTGTCCAGAACAAGGATTTCATCGGCCTTCTGAATGGTAGAAAGTCTGTGGGCCACCACGATGGAAGTTCGGCCTGACATTATTTTTTCAATTGCATGCTGAATCAGGACCTCGGTTTCACTGTCCACCGAGCTGGTGGCTTCATCCAGAATTAAAACTGCTGGCTTGTGCACCATCGCCCGCACAAATGAAATGAGCTGTCTTTGCCCCACAGAAAGTGTGCTTCCCCTTTCCATCACCGGATAATCATAGCCACCCGGAAGCTGTTCTATAAATCGGTCAGCACCCACAAGTGCGGAAGCTTCTTTCACCTGAGCGAGCGTAATGTCCGGACTTCCAAGACTGATGTTATCAAAAATACTGCCCCGAAACAGAAAAACATCCTGAAGCACCAGTCCGACACTTTTCCTCAAAAAGCGAAGGGAATATTCTGAAACCAGGTGATCATCCAGCAAAATTTCACCTTGATCGTTTTCATAAAAACGCGTAAGCAAATTCACAATGGTGGATTTTCCTGAGCCGGTTGCGCCCACCAGGGCAAGTGATTTTCCAGGCATCACATCGAAGGAAATGTTTTCCAGTACCGGCTGATTTTCCAGATACGAGAACCCAACTTTCTGAAAGGAGATTTTCCCTTTTATGTGTGCAGGTTCCAAGGTACCTGTGTCTGGCATTACATCCTCGTGGTCGAGCAGGGTAAGGATTCGCTCGGTAGAAACGAGGCCAAGCTGCAGGGTATTAAAGCGATCGGCAATTGCGCGAATGGGTCTGAAAAACATGCCGATGTACAGGATAAAGGCGGTAATCATACCCAATGTAAACTGCCCCTCCAGCACCCCGCGGGTTCCGTACCAAACGAGAAGGCCAGTGCCAATCGCAGAAATAACTTCTGCCACCGGGAAATAAATGGAGTAATAGAGTACAGAGCGAACATTGGCCTTGCGGTGATTCGCATTGATTTCTTTGAACTTTTCGAATTCCCGGTCCTCGGAAGCAAAAACCTGCACCACGCTCATTCCGGTAATATGTTCCTGTACAAAAGTGTTGAGATTGGCCACAGCTGTGCGCACCTCATTAAAGGTTTCCTTGATTTTCTCTTTGAAAATATAGGTGGAGAAAAGCAACAAAGGCAACATCGACAGGCTCACAAGGGTGAGTCTCCAGTCAATCCAGAACATGTATGCCAGGATAAAAACAAGCTGCAGCAAATCGCCGGACATCGCAGCCAGGCCTTCGCTGAAAACATCGGCAATGGTTTCAATGTCAGAGATGTTTCGGGTTACAAGCCGTCCAATTTGTGTATGATCGAAAAAGCGTATCCGAAGCTTCAGAATATGCTCGTAAAGTTTCAGACGAATATCGCGGATGATGGTTTGGCCCAGCCAGGTGCTGAGGTAAGTTTGAAAATAAGTACCAATGGCCTGAACGATCAACAAACCAATCATCACCAGTACAAGTTGCAGCAAACCTTTCTGGTCGCCGGTGCTTACAAATCCATCAATGGCATATTGAATCAGGATTGGCCGGAGTGGAGAAAGGAAGCCAAGAAAAATGGTGAGTCCGACCAGGAAAAAAAAGCTGTTCTTATAGGGTTTGATATAGGGGAAAAGCCGTCTGAGTGTCTGCCCATCAAATATTTTCCCACTTTTCACGGCCTTTTCCTGCATGCTGCAAAACTACCACTCAGAACCGAAGATACGGCCTGATTTTTTCTACTTGTTCGGGACGAATCAGGCGAATGCCCAAAAGGTCTTCGGGTTTGGAATAGGGCGGGTGCTGATTTCGATAGCGGACAATTAGGCGGGCCAGGTTGCGGCGTATGTAGGGATGAAGGCTGAGTTCCTCCTCCGTTGCGGTATTTGGATTCAGGGCCCTGATTTCAGGCTTTGATGAGAGGAAGGATTTTTCCATCAAATCCTCCACGACCAGGCTGTCGAGACCAAAAACTTCATACAGCTGGTCCATTCTTAAAAATCCGCCAAGGTTATCCCGATAGCGAATGATTCTTGCCGCAGTTTTTGAACCGATGCCAAACACTTTTTTCAATTGGTTGCTATCGGCCAGGTTGATGTCAAAGCGCGGTTCAGGCAATTTCGGTGCGCGGGACACAAAACTCATTTGCCTTTTCGCGGGCATAAGACTGGAATCAATCTTGACCAAGGAAACCAATTGCCGGGCGATGCTGCTGTCAAGTTTTCTCACCTTCATCATTTGCTCTGGTGCCCGGATTTTTCCGCCTTTGCTTCGGTAACGGTCGAGGCTGCGAAATGCCTCCAGCGGCAAACCCATCGAAACCCATTCCTTTTCCGCGACTTTATTGGGGTCAAAAGAATGAAGATGAAGTTCTGCTATTTTTTTGTTTGAAACCTCCTGAAAAGATTCATTTGGATAATCCTCCTGTTCAAACTTCTCCTCTGCGGGTAGCAGCGTAAAAAGAGAATCAAGCATTCGCCGGTCTGAAACCGAAGAATCCGCAAGCGGCTGATAAACCCGGTAATGGGTGTACAAAAAATCAATCAGGCCGGTAAAAAGGATGCCGAAAGAAAGCAGCACCGTGGCCCGGTAACGGGATTTGCTGAGCAGATACATCGCATTGAAAATAAATTGACTGCAAAATATTCACTCATCCGGCCCAGTTTTCCCGATCCAGACTGCGGTACTGAATTGCCTCTGCAAGGTGCTCAGTGCGAATTTCATCGGAACCCGCAAGGTCGGCAATGGTTCGGCTCACTTTCAGAATCCGGTCGTAGGCACGGGCAGAAAGTCCCAGCCTTTGCATGGCGGTTTTTAGAAGTTTAAGTCCGGCTTCGCCAATCTGGCAAACTTCCGGCACCATGGGCGAAGGCATCATTGCATTGGAAAAAATGCCTTCATTTTCAGCAAACCGAAGCGTTTGCCTTTGCCGGGCGGCAATCACGCGTTCACGGATTTTTTCTGAAGATTCGTTGCGTTGCTGGTTGGCAATTTTATCAAACGAAACCGGCGTAACTTCCACATGCAAGTCGATGCGGTCGAGCAAAGGACCAGAAATCCGGTTGAGGTAACGCTGAACAGCACCGGGCGGACAAACACATTCTTTTTCAGGGTGGTTGTAATACCCGCAGGGACACGGATTCATGCTGGCGATAAGCATAAAACTGGCGGGAAATTCCACAGTGAAACGCGCCCTTGAAATGGCAATTCGTCTCTCCTCCAGAGGCTGCCGCAAAACTTCAAGAACAGCGCGTTTGAATTCAGGCAATTCATCCAGAAAGAGAACGCCATTGTGCGCCAGTGAAATCTCACCGGGCTGGGGCATATTGCCGCCCCCGACCAAAGCTACATCACTTACCGTATGGTGCGGGGCCCGAAAAGGTCGGGTGGTAACAAGGCCTTCCTGTCGGGAAAGCTTTCCGGCCACCGAATGTATTTTGGTGGTTTCAAGTGATTCGCGCAAATCCAGCGGAGGAAGAATGGAAGGGAGTCGTCTGGCGAGCATTGTTTTTCCTGCGCCCGGAGGTCCAATCATGATTGCGTTATGCCCGCCGGCAGCCGCTATTTCGAGCGCCCGCTTGATGTTTTCTTGTCCCTGCACATGGGAAAAATCGGCCTCATAATTGTTGAGATTGGAGAAAAAGATATCGCGGGTATCTTTCACAAGGGGTTCGATCTGGATTCGGCCTTCAAGGAAATCTGCAGCCTGGGCCAGACTTTCTACGCCAATCACATCCAGACCCGATACAATGGCGGCTTCCCCGGCATTTTCCTTTGGAAGAATGAATCCTTTGAATTTGTCGCGGGCCTCAATGGCAATAGGCAAAACGCCCTTAATGGGTCTCAGACTTCCATCGAGAGAGAGCTCTCCCATGATGATATAATCGGGAATCAAATCCGTTAAAATCTGCCCGGAAGCGAGCAAAACCCCGATCGCGATGGGCAGGTCGTAGGCCGAACCTTCTTTTCGAATGTCTGCCGGGGCCAGATTTACAATCACCCTTTGCCGAGGCATCTGAAAACCGGACTGCTTCACAGCAGTGTCCATCCGAAACATACTTTCTTTTACAGCGGGGTCCGGCAGTCCTACGATGGTGCTGTCTTTTCCGGCGCCAATACCAACTTCGATGGTAACGGGGTATGCCTGCACTCCCTGCACGGCAGACCCATAAATTTTAGCCAACATGTAATTCTCAATAGTAAAGTTTATGCAAAGGAAATATTTCCACTGAATTATTAAAATCGAATTACATCGATGCCAAATAAAGGCCCAAACAAGCCCAACTTTAAATTACTTCCCAACTTTCCCCGGGAAGACAATATTTCCTTTCGACTACATGTTTTTGTAATCCTAATCTTTCACGGAGACAAAGAAACTTTTAACCAAAAAAATTATTTCAGAACCAAAATATGATACCCCAACTCTTTTTCATTATATCGAGAAGCTGTCATTGGAAGAAGTATTTTTAGGTATTCATCCGTACCTTTCATCTTCTCTAGTAAGACCACCTTTACATTTCTTTCTTTCAAAAAATGTTCAAGGGTTTTGTGATTTAAAACCATTTCCTCGTATGCAGGCGTTCGAAAGAGAATGGATAAATAACCTGTACTCCTAAAAACTTCAAGCATTGAAGAATCGAAATTTTCAAAGCCTCCATTGGCAACAACAATATTATCCAGACGATTAAGAATGCCTTGGCCAAGAAGATGCCTATGTAGATATGGAATCGTTGGATAATTATTGATGGATAACATTCGAACACAACGCTCTTTAAGAACATTCTCCTTAAAAAATTCTTTTGGTATTACCTCGCGATGGAGAGGCGTTTTATTGTCATAAGAAATTGCAGGAATATTTACCATCAATACTATTGCAAACAATGCAAAACGACCAATAAGTGAAATATTTACTTCTCTTTCAAACAAGAATTGAATAAGACAAAGGCAAACTATGGGAAAAAGGTAGTTGGAATAAGTCTGACTAAGATTTGCAACACTTGGGAAAATCGGCACTAAAAAATACAGAAAAATAAATGAAGGGATATACGTTGTAACAAACGCATTTTTGGTAAAACTATGCTTTCTCATAAAGAATAGTACCAATATACCGAGAATTAAACCGGCATAAACTTTAAATAAAATACCAGGGGAAAGATACACTAATGGAAATCCGAGAATAATTATTACTGATATTTTCGAGATTAAGCCGATTCTTGAAAAGAACAACAAGATCAAACTGAAATAGAAAAGATGCCAATAGAAATTTTCGAAAATCAAGTTAAAGGATGTAAAAAATGTAGAAAAACTAAACTGTAGAATACTCGGACTTGAACTTGATTTGAATAGGTAATACTGCATGCCAGCAAGGCAAAGAATCGAAACCCAAAGAATATATTGAACAAAGTTTTTATTCTTGGATAGCCTTTGGCCAAATAAACCGGCAAATAGTAATCCCAAAAGGGGCAAAATAGCTATTGAAACTATTGATGAAAATAATATAATAGAAATAGAATCTAAATAATCGAAGTTTTTCTTTTTCCAAATTGAAAAAATAGGAATTAAAAATAAAAAGGCTAGTGCAATTTTATACGAAACATGATATGACAATGGGGATGGAAAATAATAGTTTTGAAAAAAAACACTTTTAAAATAAAGTGTATCAAACATTTTTCCTATAAAATCATCTACAACATTGAATCTTAGTGTGGTAAAAATTAACAATACAATTGAAAAAATACTCCAGAATTTATGATTAATCTTGAAACTTTTGTAAAAAAGTGCGGTAGATGAAATAATTGCGAAAGTATTTAGAATAACCTTTAAAAATATATTAAACCATCCAAAAGTGTTGCCACCAAAAATTGGCTTCAATAAAAGAATAAAATAAAACTCAATATAATGGTATACCGTATAATTGTAATTAAGCTCAAATGACTTGCGTATCAACTCCCAAAATCCAGTTTCAACTCCATGTATTTCAAGTAAATTGATTTGCATTAAGTAGCTGTAGTCGTCATGAAATGCGCAGAAAAACTGATTTAATTCAAAATCATATAAAACATAGATTCTAAGGCTGAAAAATAAAACCCAAAGTAGAAAGCCTGCCATTTGCCATTTGATAAGAAAACGAGGTTTTTGTAATTCAAACCTGCCTCTCCACCCAACTAATAAAAGCACTGGGATACCAGCAATCGAGGTTATCCCATTCAAACCAACGGTCATAAATGACCCAATAGTGCCCATCAAAATAAATAAGAACGGAATACCAAAAATCAGGTCTTCTTCTTCTGATTCAGACCATTTTCGAAACCGGAAGCTGGTGGCTATAAACAATAACAGATGAACAGTGACCAACAAGCTCAACCCAATCCGAAAAATTTCTTCCATACCCCTTTATCTCATATATAAAAAATACCATTTTCAATCCTAAGCGATTAAGTCTTCATCAATTTCTTAAGATCAAAACCTTATAGCCATTCGTATGCTAGGAAATCACAAGCGTTTTCCTGAATCTGTATGCATCTTCATTAGACTATAATTTTCTGAGAAGACTTAGGTTAAATCAAGGACTAAACAGCCTCAAAGGAATGCATTAATTGGAATTTTTCGAAGAAATCCTTTATATAGAAATTGCACTTACCGGGATTCCGATAGAGCTAGAGGTATTAAATTCATTGGATTAGTGTGGATGTTTCAATCAACCTAATTTTGAATCCTTTTTCAGAAAAATGGTGATTTTTTGCCTCACATTACCTTAGAAATAAATTTTAATCTTCTTGAATGGTACTCGATTGATGAAATAGACTGCTGGCAGATTTTTTTCCTAAAAACAAAGCTATATCGATAAACATACTTTAAATGCATTTTTGCCTCATGGAAACAGACCGCCTCATTGAACTGCTCTCAGCCCTAAGCTGCCTGCTTTCAATCTGGCTGAATACACGCCGGAAAACTGCAGGATGGCCCATTGGCATTATCTCTGTGGTGCTCGCCATGTGGGTGTATTTCAGGGCAGGTTTACTGGCGGAATGTGGTCTTCAAATTTTCTTTTTTGCCTCCGGTTTATACGGCTGGTGGAACTGGGTAGGTGCAGAAAACCAGCTTGAAAAAACCGTTCCTGTCAGTAGGCTTTCCATCACCGAACTTCTTTCGGGATCGGCAATTGCATTGGCTGGCTCGGCTTTGATTTGGTTATTCCTGAAGGATCTTCCGGCGGCAAGCAAGCCGATTCCCGGTTCCCTGATCACAGGATTTAGTATTCTGGCCCAGGTTTGGCTGGCCAGAAGGCGATTGGAAAACTGGTTGTTTTGGATCGGAATCAACCTGGCATCGGTGGGTCTCTACTTGCAGCGGGAACTTTGGTTCTTTGCTGGGCTCTATGCCGCATTGTTTGTGCTGGCTATTTTTGGCTACAGAGACTGGAAGAAATCAATGTCTGAAGTATGAAAAAAATCGCCCTGATTGGCCCGGAATCAAGTGGAAAAACCAGCCTTTGCATGGCTTTATCGCAGCATTTTTCCTGCTTTTGGGTACCAGAAATGGCAAGAACCTGGCTGGAGAAAAATGGCCCGGATTATGCCGCAAAAGATGTGGAAGAAATGGCCCGGCTTCAATTGCAGGAAGAAGCAAAACTGGAGGAGATAGCCCGTGAAAAAAAGCACCCTTTTCTCTTCTGCGACACCAATTTGCTTGTGGTTAAAATCTGGATGGAAATTCGATTTGGGAGCTGTCCGGATTGGATTTTACAAGAAATTGAAAAGCCGGTTTATGCGCTGCAGTTGTTGATGAAACCCGACATTGGCTGGACTCCCGACCCACTTCGGGAACACCCAAACGATCAAACATTTATTTACCAGCATTACGAAAATGAATTGATTTCCAGCGTCCAAAAATGGAAAACCATTTCGGGCTTTGGGGAGGCAAGATTTCAGAATGCTTTGGCAGCCCTTCGAGATTTTGAAAAATCAACAGCTTAAATCATAGCTGACTATTTTTGAATTCAGTATTATTCCAGACCAAACCCGTTCCGCCATGCACCAAGCTTATCAGATCAGCAGTTACGCCCAATACCAGGAAGCAAGACAAAAAAGTGTTGAGAATCCTGAATTGTTCTGGTCGGAAATTGCATCGCACTTTCAATGGAAGCGAAAATGGGATACTGTTCTGGACTGGAATTTCCAGGAGCCATCGGTAAAATGGTTTGAGGGTGGAAAGCTGAACATCAGCGAAAATTGCTTAGACCGCCATCTCGAAACACGGGGCAACGAGCCGGCCTTGCTTTGGGAAGCCAACGACCCAAAAGAGCCCGGACGGGTTTTGAGTTACAACGAATTGCACTTTAAAGTATGCCAGTTTGCCCATGTTTTACACGCAAATGGCGTGCGCAAGGGCGACAGAGTCTGCATTTATATTGGCATGGTGCCGGAACTTGCCATTGCACTGCTGGCTTGCGCAAGGATAGGCGCCATTCATTCGGTCATATTTGGCGGCTTTTCTGCAAGAGCCATTGCCGACAGACTCGAGGACGCAAGCGCCACCTTCATCATAACCGCTGACGGTGCTTTTCGGGGCGCAAAAGATTTTCCATTGAAAGCCATCATCGATGACGCACTGGAAGCCAACAACACCGTACAAAAAGTGATTGTATTGGAGCGCACCAAAACGCCAGTAAGCATGATTGCCGGTAGGGATGTTTGGTGGGAAGATGAGATTTCTAAGGTAGTGGCAGCAGGCAACCCGGACTTTCCTGCCCTTGAAATGGATTCTGAGGATCCACTTTTTATCTTGTACACTTCGGGCTCAACCGGCAAGCCAAAAGGTGTTGTGCACAGCACCGCAGGCTATATGATCTGGGCCAATTATACTTTTTTGAATGTATTTCAGTACAAGGCCGGTCAGGTGCATTTCTGCACGGCCGATATTGGCTGGATTACCGGACATAGTTACATCGTGTATGGACCGCTTTCCGCAGGTGCTTGCAGCCTGATGTTTGAAGGCATTCCAACTTGGCCGGATGCAGGGCGCTTCTGGGAAATCTGCGAGAAACATTCGGTGAATATTCTTTACACCGCGCCTACGGCCATCCGTAGTTTGATGGCATTTGATACAAAACCCCTTGAAGGAAAAAACCTCAGCAGCCTGCAGGTGCTTGGCTCCGTGGGAGAACCCATCAATGAAGAAGCCTGGCACTGGTACTCCCGGGAAGTGGGCAAAGATCTTTGTCCGCTTGTGGATACCTGGTGGCAAACCGAAACCGGTGGAATTATGATTTCAAATCTGGCAGGAATAACGCCTTCCAGACCGGCCTGGGCTACACTGCCATTGCCGGGTGTGCAGGTTTGTGTGGTGAATGAGCAGGGCAAAGAACTGGAAGGTGAAGCAAGCGGAAACCTTTGCATCAAATTTCCATGGCCCGGCATGTTGCGCAGTACCTGGGGCGATCATGCCCGTTGCCGTCAAACCTATTTTTCTGCTTACCCTGATTTGTACTTCACCGGCGATGGATGTATTCGGGATGCCGAAGGAAATTACCGGATTACCGGCCGGGTGGATGATGTGCTCAATGTAAGCGGACACAGAATCGGCACAGCCGAATTGGAAAATGCCATCAACGCGCATTCCGGAGTAGTAGAATCTGCTGTGGTGGGCTATCCACATGATATAAAAGGCCAGGGGATTTACGCTTATGTGATCTACAATGGAAACCACTCCGATGAAGAAGACCGGGTGCGGAAAGACATCTCCATGACCGTAAGCAAACTCATTGGCGCCATTGCGCGACCAGACAAAATTCAGTTTGTACCCGGACTTCCCAAAACCCGATCGGGCAAAATCATGCGACGCATTCTCAGAAAAATTGCCGAAGGCTATACCTCCAATTTAGGCGATACAAGCACACTCCTCGATCCAACTTTGGTGGATGTGCTGAAGGAAGGCGCCTTGTAGAGTATGATCAGTGCTTAATGATTAGCCTGAATTTCAACTAATTTTTAAATGCTGAAAGTGCGGGCAAGGCTTTATTGTTAAAGTCAAACAGCGCCTGATTTTCCCAAACGGAAGCATCGGAAGACTGATTGCCTTTCCAGGAAATCAGCTCTGCACCCCAGTAGCAGAAACCAATTCCATTATCCAACTCGGTGCTTATTTTCCGAATTTGCTCAACAAACTTCCTTTGTCCTTCTGGGGAAGCCGGATATTCAGGCAGAATTAACTGTTCGTTTAAACCCACAATATTGTTGGTCCAGTCATTCCATTGAAGTGTAAATGGATATGCGGTTTCGGCAACCATTACTTTCTTGCCATGGCTTACACTTAAAAACTGCAATTTATTTTTCAGGTTATCCAATGATTTTCCGTGCCAGATTGGATAAAAAGAGAGTCCAATAATGTCATAATCCAAGGCGCTCACCCGATTAAAAAACCAGTCAGAGTCCTCTATTCCTGCAAAATGCAGAATGATTTTAGTACCATTTCCATTGTTCCTTACTGCCGAAATTCCGGCCTTCATCAATTCTTCAAAACCTTGAAAATTGTTTGAAATGTGTCCGGAAGGATGAAGGAATCCTGAATTAATTTCATTTCCAATTTGAATGTAATTGGGTTGAAGTTCGCTCACGATTCTTTTCGTGTAATTGGAAACGCTGTCCTTTAATTCTTGAAAACTTTTTCCCTGCCATTGTACTGGAACTTGCTGGTGTTCCGGGTCTGCCCATGTATCGGAATAATGAAGCGTCAGCCAGGTTTTAAATCCTTTTGATTTCAAGGTTTTGGAAAACTCTTTTACTTCAGCAAAACCCGAGTGTCCATTTACCGGATTTACCCAAAGTCTGATGCGGATTGTATTGATTCCCGCTCCTTTAGCAATGTCAAGAAAATTGTTTTCCTGTCCTTCAGCGTTATAAAATTTCGGATTTGAAATTAAAATCTCTGGCAAACTTGAAATGTCAATTGCAGAAATAAATTCAGCAGTTTCATTATTCGAAATCGGTAAAACAGGTTCTTTTTTTTTGCACGAAATGAGTGCAAAAAACAGAATGCATATTTTAAGTGTTTGCCACAATTTTGAATTTATTTCTGAAATCATTTGACGAAAAACACAATTACAGAACAGTACATCTGGAACATTCTCCAGACGAAAAATTGGCGCAAAAATCAATTATCCTAAAATCCGCAGATTTCAGATTTTCGCTTATTCGCTTTCCATAAATGGATAGCCAACTGAAGTAGGTGGCACCCAGGTTTCCTTGATGGTACGAGGAGAAACCCAGCGATACAAATTGAGAATTGAACCTGCCTTGTCGTTGGTTCCGGAAGCCCTTCCGCCACCGAAAGGCTGCTGACCTACAACCGCTCCGGTAGGTTTATCATTGATGTAAAAATTACCGGCCGAATTGGAAAGACGCTTCGTGGCAAGGTCGAGCGCATAACGGTTTTGCGCAAAAACTGCACCTGTAAGGGCATAAGAAGAAGTTCCATCAACCAGCTCAAGGGCTCTTTCAAACTCTGCATCCTCATACAAATACAGGCTTAAAACAGGTCCAAAAAGTTCCTCTTGCATGGTTTCATACATTGGATCCTGGCAAAGAATGATGGTTGGCTCGATGAAATAACCTTGGCTGTCGTCACACTTTCCACCAGCCCAAACTTCTGCAACTGCACTCTCCTGAGCACGGCCAATGGCGGCCTTTAATTTGTCAAAAGACTTCCTGTCAATGACCGCGTTTACAAGATTCCGGAAATCTTCTACAGTGCCAACCGTAATTTCAGAGAGATGCTTTTTAAGCGAGGCTGAAAGTGTCGGCCAAATTCCTTTGGGAATATACGCGCGGGAAGCCGCAGAACATTTTTGACCCTGGTATTCAAATGCGCCACGAATGAGTGCCACTGCCAGTGCTTCCACATCAGCACTTTCGTGCGCCACGATAAAGTCTTTGCCACCAGTTTCGCCTACAATTTTAGGGTAGGATTTATATTTTCTGATGTTGGCTCCGATTTTGGTCCATACATCCTGAAAAACGCCTGTACTTCCTGTAAAGTGGATTCCGGCAAAATCCGGGTGATTGAAAATAACCTCTCCGGCGGTGGGTCCATCCACAAAAACCAGATTGATCACACCATCCGGAAGGCCGGCTTTCATAAATACCTCCATAATTACCTGGGCGGCATAAATCTGGGTATTGGCTGGTTTCCAGACAACCGTATTGCCCATCAATGCCGGACTGGCTGGCAAGTTTCCAGCAATGGCTGTGAAATTGAATGGGGTAAGAGCGAAAACAAATCCTTCCAGCGGACGATATTCCATTCTATTCCAAACTCCGGGAGAAGATTGTGTTTGCCCGGTGTAAATCTGCTCCGCGAAAGATGCGTTGAAACGAAGAAAGTCAATGAGCTCACAGGCAGAATCGATTTCAGCCTGAAAAGCATTTTTACTTTGTCCAAGCATAGTGGCTGCATTAATACGCGCTCTGTAAGGCCCAGCGAGCAAATCTGCAGCCTTTAGAAAAATAGCAGCACGCTGATCCCAGCTCAGATTTTCCCAATCCTTTTTGGCATTGAGCGCCGCCGTGATGGCTTGCTCCACATGTCCGGCATCTCCCTGATGAAAATTTGCCAGCACATGGGCATGTTCATGCGGTGGATTTACCTGCTTTGTATTTCCGGTACGCACTTCCTGACCGCCAATCACCATTGGAATGTCACGAACGCTTGCCTTTGCCTCGGCAATTGCCTGCTTTAAAGCAGCACGCTGAGGAGTTCCTGGTGCATAACTTAGGATTGGTTCGTTTACCGGTTTTGGAAGCTGGAATATGGCGTTCATGGGAAAAATCTGGTGTTTTTAAGAATGCAAAGGAAGGGAGAATTTTTGGGAAAGCGTGAAGCAGGTCAGGAAAGCAGCCGGACTTTTGCACCTTTCTTTTCGAGAAAAGCGGCCACTTTGGTTCGCACATCTCCCTGAATTAGTACTTGCCCGTCTTTTGCTGATCCTCCGGTTCCGCAATGGTTTTTCAGTTCTTTCGCTAATTTTTCCAAGTCAGAAGCGGGACCTGCAAAACCTTCCACCAAACTGACCATTTTTCCTGCGCGGCCACTTTTATCCAGAGATACTTTCAGTTTTTGGGAAGGCCAGGGAAGCATCACTACCTCCTCATCCTGCTGATCGTTGAATTTAAAATCGGGATTGGTGGAGAACACCATTCCCTCCCGGTTTTTCGGTTTGCTCATTTTTTTTCGGTGTTGATTGAATCCTTGAGAAACCAACCGGCAACAAATAATCCGGTTAGCATAAGTACGCCCATCCACTCAAATTCTACAGGAAAATTCAGGAGTAGGGAACGGCCAACAGACTTCATACTTTGATCTGCCGGCGGAAGATTTTCAGGGTTTTGAAGAAGTTCCCATTTCAAAACTGCCTCCCAGGGAGCCTTCACCAGGCAAATAAGTAACAATGGAATCAGCACCAGAACTTTTCCAAGAGATTCCCGGACCTGCGAAAGACGGGGCGTATTTTCAGGTTCCGGATACAACTGCAATGCAAAACCAATCAGCACCATTACACCACCGATATACAAAACCAATTGTGTAAACAAAGCTGCATGGAGTTGAAGACTTCCATAAATACCGGCAATTCCAAAAAGCATCAAACCCAGGGAAAAAGCCGAAACCACCAGCCGCCGGGCAAGCAGCACAGCAAGCGCCGCAAAGACCGTGATGCCAGCAAAGAACAACACGAAAGCATCATTCGGCGTCATCAGAATCTGGCTGGGGTTTTATTGGACTAATTCGGTTTTCAGGTTCTGCCGGACTAGAAGGTTGCGCATCTTTTTCAGGGATTACCTTGCCTGCAGCCGGCATGGAAGGCGAAGCGCGCATAGGCCTTGAAGGTGCTGGTTTTGAATCGCTTGTAGCAGAAGCTGCGGCAGCGGCTTTGCGGGATTTTTCGAGTTCCCATTCTTTCCTCTTCGCATCGGCCTCAGCTTCGCTCATATTTCCATAACCGAAATTGAGTTTGGTGAGATCGATGACAGGCACATCGTATTCGGGTGTCATCACCAGGCATTCGGTTGGACAAACTGTGGTACAAAGTCCGCAAAAACAGCACTTTGCCATGTCGATGTCGAAGCGGGCAGCGTAAATGCGTTTGGATGTTCCGTCTGAGGTTTTTCCAAATTCCTCCACACTTCGGATGGGTTCAATGTCGATGCAATCCACCGGACAGATTTTGGCGCACTTGTCGCAAACAATGCAGTCTTCAATTTCATTGTGCAACATATACCGGCCAATATCGGGCACAGGAATTTCTTCGTATGGATAAAGAACAGTGCTTTGTCCGTCGCGGTTAGCGAAATAATTCTCAGTACGGATGTCCTGATTTTTTTGGCGCTTCCCTGAACGGAGCATGTGCACGAAAGTCAGGCGCATTCCTTTCCAGGCTGTGCTGAATCCCCTGAAAAATACCGGCCATTTTTTATCCATTCCTGAGAAAATCCTTCGACAAATCTAATTGTAAAAAAAGGCTTTGTTTCATTACCAGCCAGATGCCAGCACTTCTGCCAGATGCAGGGTGCGGATGGGATTGGCTTGTTTTTCCATGACAGACTGATATTGTAGCAGACAACTTGAATCTGTGCTGATGATAAAATCCGGTTCTTGGGCCCGGGCATTGGCGATTTTGAGTTCGGCCATGCCCACGGAAATGGACTCAAACTTCACTGCAAAGGTTCCGCCAAATCCACAACACTGGTCGGTTTCTTCCATCTCACGGAGCTCCAGACCCTGAACATTTCGAAGCAGGATTCTGGGTTCTTCTTTGATCCCGCATTCGCGTAATGCGGCACAGGAATCGTGGTAAGTGGCAACGCCCTGAAGTTTTGCGCCGGGCACCGAATCAACCCCGAGAACATTGACGAGAAAATCGGAGAATTCCCTCATTTTCGATTTCACAACCTGATATTCAGATGTAAACAAACTGTTTTTAAAGAAGTCTTGATAACTGTTGCAAACCATTCCAACACAGGAGGCAGAAGGACTCACGATGTACCTGGAATTGGTTCGGAAATCTTCAAGGAACTTACTGGCTACATCAATGGCTTCGTCAAAATGGCCGGCATTGAAGGCTGGTTGTCCGCAACAAGTTTGATTGGGATTGTAATGCACCTTGCAACCGAGTTTTTCAAGTACCTTAACCATGCTGAAGCCTACCTCAGGATATAGCTGGTCGATAAAACAGGGGATGAAGATGTCTACTTCCATTTCGGAATTTTGAAGTTGAAAGGCAAAGCTATGATTTGAACCCAAATTATGCGATACGAATTCTTTTCCAAGCATAATTCCGTTACCCAAATCAAAATTAATTGATACCTGAGAAACTTCTCAGTTTCATTTCTTTATATCTTAATAAATATTCCTTATCTAATTAACCCAGAAGAAATTAAGGAGCTCATTTTACTTACATTGCTTATGTTCTTTTTGCCCCGCCATGCGGGATTTCGTGGTCACTCAACTTGATAAGTAACTAAAAAATTCCTTAGAGGACGCCAAAGGCGTTCCAAGAAAATCCGATCCGCCTCCGCAAGGGCAACACGCCCCCGCGGATTTTCTTCCTCCCCGCGCAGGAAAAGTGTCCGTGAGAAGGAAGCACCTTCAGGATTTAAAAGTCTATCTTTTTAAAATTCCTATTAGTTGGCTTAAGAATCGGAATTGAAAATGCCGAGGCTTAAAAACCGGAATTTGTGCAAAAAAAAACAGTTCTGCCGAACTTCAACAGAACTGTTTAAACTACCTATTAATACACCAAATTAACCAAAAAGCTGAGTTCTGCAGGAAAAGGGTTCGAATCATCTGACCAGAAATTCTGGCTTCCCCTAAAAAGTAACCTGCAGTATCTGCTGAAAACGTTGCTTCGTTTTCTGATTGCAAAAGTAGGCGCTTACATCCTTTCTTGAAATTTTTTCAGCAGGTTTGTCGAAAATTTCGATTTCATTCAAGTAATTTGCACTTCCATTGAAAATCCTTTAAAACGAGGCCCAAAATCAAGACATGAATTTAGAAATTGACAATGTTGATCTGAAGATTTTGTCCATTCTCACCGAGGATGCGAACATGGCTTACACCGAAATTGCTAAAAAATGCTTCGTTTCGGGAGGGACAGTCCATGTACGGATGAAGAAACTCACGGAGATGGGCATTGTAACCGGAGCACAGCTCAAAATAGATTATAGCAAACTTGGGTACGACATCATCGCCTTTCTGGGGATCTACCTTGAGAAGAGCAGCATGTACGGAGAAGTTTGTGAGAAGCTGAAAGCAATTCCAGAAATTGTGAGCATTCACTATACCACGGGAAACTACTCCATTTTTGCCCAACTTATTTGCAAGGATACCAAGCACCTGCGCAGCGTTTTACACGATAAAATTCAGAATGTAAAAGGCATACAGCGTACCGAAACTTTTATTTCTCTGGAAGAAAGTGTGGTTCGGCCGGTGAAACTGGAGCCCCGAAAAACAGCCTGATGCTGAATTCATAAAGCCATAATTCTAATGGCACATTGCCCGCCTGAGGGGGCGAAGTGCTTATTGCGCCAAAGGCGTAATTTGAACGAAGCACCCGACCACGCCTTGGCGTGGGCAGGCCCAAAAAAAAATTAGAGGACCAAGTCTTTTCCAGAATTGATCAGCAGCTTCTGAGCCGCCTCTTCATCAGAATTCCCTTGGCAATCAACACTTTGCACCAATGATTCATCGCGGGAATCCAATCCGTGTTTATATGTCTTGTCGTAGTAGAAAAGAGAAATGGATGCAGCCTCGCGCACATCACCATTTTGAAGACATTCAAGGGCATTGGTAAGTGCCTGTCCACCCAACCTTTTCGCAATTTTCCGCATGCTAAATTCCAGACTTTCAATAGACTCAGCACCATAGGATGAAACAATATGGGAAAGTCTTTCCTCTCTGGTTTTTTCAACAAAGAGCAGTTGGCTTTCGCGCATTTTTTCGTGCAATAAATCTGGAACGCGGAGTTTGCCAATGGGCTTGCTTTCATCCTCCAGCCAAAGAATCTGATCGGAAGGATGTTGCAGCAATTTGAAATAAATTTCATTTTCGAATTGTTCCTGGCTTGGCTGGGGCAATTGCCCCAAAGCACCAAAAGCAGAACCCTTGTGGTGTGCGAGGGCTTCAAGATCCAGAACGGGCTGGTCGAGTTGTGCCAGGCTATTAAGAATTTCCGTTTTCCGGCTACCCGTATAACCACCAATTATCCGCATTTGATTGGGAATTGGTGAATGATCAAGCGCCTCACGCCGGAATGCCTTGTAACCTCCTCTCAATAAAAAAACTTCAAAGCCGGCAGCTTCCAGCAGCCATGCCATGCTGCCACTGCGCATTCCACCCCGCCAGCAGTGGATTCGGATTTTTTTTTCCGGAGCCAATGCCATTGCGGAGGTAACAAAACCGGCCATTTTCGGCCCCGTGATTTCGAGCCCCCGGATCAGGGCTTCGTCCTTGCCAATTTGCTTGTAAATCGTACCAACCTCCGCCCTTTCTGGGTTGGTAAAAAGGGGAAATGAAATGGCCCCCGGAATGTGGCCCTGATCAAATTCACCCGGACTTCGAACATCCAAAATCGGAAGGCTCTCCGGAAGTTTCAGGAAGGGAACTACAGAAAGCGCATTCGGCATAATTTTTAAAAGATGTCCTTTATTTTGGAGGTACGGTCACGGAAAGAAAAACTGTCTCCGATTTTTTTACCTTCGAAAGAACGGTAAACAGGGGCAAGAGCCGAAATGGCAAATACAACATTGCCATCTACTTTTACCTGACCCAAACTTGTGGAAATGAAATAAGTGCCGCCATCGGTTTCCACCACAGAGCCAAATTCTGCTTTTTGATATTCTTTTGAAGTCACAATTTGATTAAGCTGATTGAGGTCTTCCATTGCCAAATCAAACTGCCTGGCGAACATATCGCGCTTGTTGTGCATTTCTTCCCGGTAGGAATTGTAGAGCTTCTCCTCTGTATTGTCGTCGTTTTCGGTGGCGCTTTCCTGCGCATCGGTCATCGCTTTGCGCGCATTATCTACTACCTCGCGCTGAATACGCAGGCATTCGGATAGGATTCTAAGCTTGTAAGCAAGTTTGGTATCGGTCATGGGATTGAGTGGTTAAACTAGTAGAAAAGTAATCAATTTTTCATTCTCCTTTTAAACAAGGTTTGCAAAAATAATGGCAAGTCCGGCACCTGCAAGAGACAATGCTCAATTTTCATCCTTGGTTTCATCATTAGTTTTTAAGGTTTGAGAGCAGGCAAATTGTTACTTTTGTGCTTCCTAAAAAAAGATGATTCACCCCATTGTTGCTTATGGCAGTCCGGTTTTAAAAGAAAAGGCTGCTAAAATAGAAACCCTTGGAACCGAACTGAAGGCCCTGGTGGCGGATATGTTTGAGACTATGTACAATGCTGATGGCTGCGGACTTGCTGCACCCCAGATTGGCAAGTCTATCCGTTTGTTTGTGATTGATGCCGAGATGCTGGATGAAGAGAAATACAAAGGCTGCAAAATGGCATTTATCAATGCCGAGAAAATCGAGGAAACAGGTGTAGCCTGGTCATGCGATGAAGGTTGTCTTAGCATTCCGGGATTACGGGAGGAAGTAAAAAGGCCGGAGAATATTACCCTGAATTATCAGGACGAAGATGGGGTAGAACACACCCGCTCCTTTGAAGGCATGATGGCGCGTGTAATTCAACATGAGTATGACCACATTGAGGGCAAGCTTTTTACAGACCATTTATCCCCATTGAAAAAGCGCCTGATTCAGGGAAAGCTCAACGACATCATCCGTGGAAAAGCGAAGTTTTCATACCCGATGCGGTTTGTACAAGGCGGACGGAAGTAGAAATAAAACGACATTATTAACAACGAAAAAGCCCCATTCAGGGGCTTTTTCTATTGGTTTGAAGCTGCTAGTTTATTGCAAAACCAGCTTGCCTTTAAACATACCATTCTGCGTTTTGATGGTATAGAAATATGCGGATACCGGCAGGTGGCTAACATCCAGAATCTCATCTTGCTTAATATTTTGGCGCCAAACTTCTGAACCAAGAATGTTGGTAAGAATTAGCTCCCCGGTACCATTGAGGCCCGCGAAATGGACCTTTCCATTGCTTGGATTGGGAATGGCAACAATCTGTTTTGCACTTAAACTTCCAGAAACCGAAGTAGAAATACTCAGAATGGCAGTTGCAGAAGTATCAAGACAAGAACCGGAACCTACAATGCAACGGAAAGGCTGATTGTTATTCAGGCTGCTAACAGAACTCAAATTCAAGTTGGAAGTGCTGGTACCAGAATAGATCAGCACATCACTCAGATTTTGAAAACCTGTTCCAAGATTGGTCTGCCACTGGTAGGTAGCACCGGTGGGTTCCTGGAGCGCAATGCTGAAACCAGCCTGTTGACCATCCGCAATGGTTTGACTTGTTGGCTGCTGGGTAATTACTGGCCCGGCCAAAAGACCAATTGTCTGGGTGGAAGATTCTGAAAAACATCCGTTCGAAGGATCTGTAACCCGAACAAAATAGCTTCCGCTTTGACTTGCAGCATAAGTCTGATTTGTGGCTCCCTGAATAGGATTGGAATTTTGGTACCACTGATTGTTCTCGGAAGCTGAACTGAATAAGTTGGCAACTTGTCCAGGGCAAATCTGAGAAGCACCCTGAACTGTAAGTTGAGGTGTTGGTGGTGTTGTTTTATTGACAGTTATGGTAACAAAAGAAGTATCAATACAACCATCCTGACTTCCAACTACATAGTAGTTTGTGGTCGTATTTGGACTTACACTGATGGATGAACCAGAAGCTCCATTGCTCCAAACCAATGATGTAGAACCCGTTACACTGAGATTGGCTGTAGGGTTTAGGCAAGTCAAAGTTTGATTTCCTCCAGAAATCTGGCTAAGGAAATCACAAGACAAGGTGGTAAATGAGCGTTCATTTCCGTAAGAAGTTCCGGCTGAATTGGTGGCATAAGCCCGGAGGTAATAAGTTGTGTTCGGATTCAAACCGCTAACCAAGCTGGCAAATGAACCAGTACCCTGGCCATCGCTTGTTTTGGTACTGAGGGAAATTGTCGGGCTGGGAGCAGTGCTCCAGCAAACACCACGAACGGTAACGGTGGTTCCTCCATCAGCCGAAATTTGACCGCCGGCCAAAGCTTCGAATGAAGTGATACCACTCACTGCATTTGTAGAAATTGTAGCAAGATTTGGTTGACTTAAGGTTAGGAAAGTAAGCTCCGTACCATAAGCAGTTCCAATTGAGTTGGTGGCATAAGCCCGAACATAGTAAACCGTTGAAGGCGATAGACCCGCCATGCTGCTGGTAAAAGTACCAGTTCCGGACCCATCTATGGTTTTTGTACTAAGAGAAACATTAGGATTAGGAGAAGTGCTCCAGCAGACACCCCTTGAAGTCACTACCGCACCACCATCAGCACCTACATTTCCACCACCATTCGCTGTTGTTTGAGTTTGCCCACTGATAGCTGATGTGCTAATAGTTGGAAGAACTAAAGCTGCAGAGGTCGTAAAAGAAATCTGATTTCCGTAAGCTGTTCCTGCGGAATTGGTAGCATATGCTCGTGCATAATACAAGGTAGCAGACTGAAGTCCTGAAAGGTCTGAAGAGAAACTTCCTGAACCTGTGCCTGAACTAACGACAGGACCAGCAATGCTTGGATTTTGAGAAGTTGAATAACAAATACCCTTTGAGGTTATTCCAGTACCTGTGGCAGATCCACCGACAGTTGCAGAATTGGAGGTAATTGAAGTTGCAGGAGATGAAGTGGTAACAACAGGAACCTGGGGTGAAGCCGAACAAGCGGTACAAGCATCCCATAAATAGCAAATTGTCTGATTTGATGCAGGAATTACAAATGTACGATTGATGTTACCAGCACCATCATCAACTCCGCAACCGCCAGTAGCAATGGTATTAAGCGGATCAGTTCCTTCGTTGGTTCCCCAATCGTTATTGACAAATTTATACGTTTGGGTTGCACCCACAGAGCTTGGCGGGTATGTTACAGTAATGGACCAGATATTATTTCCTAAATCCACCATGGCAGAATTAGCATCTGAGGGAGACCAGTTTACCATGTTCCCACCGGCCACAGAAGCTGATTGATCAGCAAAATTTCCACCGACCCTTATTCCATTAGCACCCAAAACTGCTCCACTTGCAAGGTAATTGGTAATATCAACTTTATAAATAATTGTAACTCCTTGTGTATTCCCTGTTGTAGTGAAACTAACCTGTGTTCCATATGCAGTTCCAACCGAATTGGTCGCATATGCCCGAACATAGTATGTGGTTCCTGCACTTAGCCCTATTAGACTGGAAGTAAAAATTCCGCTACCCGTACCATCAACAGTTTTTGTACTTAATGAAATCGTGGGATTGGTACTTGTGCTCCAGCAAACACCGCGCGCAGTAACGGCTGCTCCACCATCATTAATAATATTTCCACCTCCAGATGCTGTAGTCTGATTTATGTTGGTTATGGTTGTGGTACTGAGCGTGGCCAGTGCAGCTGCAGATAGGGTGCTAAACTGAAGTTCATTTCCATAAGCCGTTCCAACCGAATTGGTCGCATAAGCCCGAACATAGTATATGGTTCCTGCACTTAGCCCTGTTAGATTGGAAGTAAAAATTCCGCTACCTGTACCATTAACAGTTTTTGTACTTAATGAAATCGTTGGATTGGTACTTGTGCTCCAGCAAACACCGCGGGCAGTAACAGCTGCTCCACCATCATTACTTACATTACCTCCACCAGTTCCGGATGTTTGTGTGATTCCTGAAACTGTAGTTGTGGTGAGTGTTGGGATTGTTGTTGGCGAAAGGGTTGTAAACTGAAGTTCATTTCCATATGCCGTACCCGAAGAATTGGTTGCGTAAGCGCGAACATAATATGTGGTGCCCTGCAGCAATCCGGTAAGGTTGGAAGTGAAAGTTCCCAAACCACTTCCATTTACGGTTTTTGTAGTCAGTGCAACGGTAGGTTCAGGAGTGGTACTCCAGCAAACTCCACGGGCGATTACAGCAGAGGAACCAATTGAACTGACATCACCTCCACAGACAGCTGAATTGGCTAAAATTGATGTAACATTGCTGGTATTAATCGTAGCCAAGGTGGTATTTTGAGCGTTGAGAACATCACCAACAACCTGAACAGGAAATGAATCCACCGCAACGGGAATATTAACATTACCTACATATAAGTGCTGGGTTAGCATACCAGCAATTGTAGCAGCAGGATCATAATCAGCGAAAGTAGCAATGGTAGAAGCCAATTGATAGTTTCCATTGGCGCCATTCAGAAGCCTCGGTGCCACATTTCCAAGCGCGGCCAAACCATCGTTGTCAGAGTTCTTTGTGATATTCCTTGTTTGAGGTCCATAAAAAAATTGACCGGCGGTTCCCACGCGAACACGCTGCAGCCAAAGATCCGGATTTGAGTTATTGTCGTCAGTAAGCTGGGGATGAGAGGTAGTATCAGTGTCATACCATGCAAATCCGATTATTGATCCATCCTGAGATCGAGACAATTGAGGACGATTCGCATCTGAAAAATTATCAGAACCAGCACAATCACCCCAACATCCATTAAGCCCAACATTCTGATTAATCAACTCTCCCTTAATGAGCCCCTGAGGGTCATTAAAAAACATGTGCATGTTCCATGACCTGTAACCTGGATAGTATGTTATTCCACCTGGAAAAGTAGCATTAAGTGTATCACCAAAGCCACTTACAGTAATAGAAGCAAATAAGTGGGCATAGTTGTTTTTATCCACCACCAGGTCTAAATCATTCACCAGATAGTCTACATAATGAACACTTTTTGTAGCAGCATCTGCATAAGTGGCGGGTATCAAATTGCCATTAGCATCAAAATAAACAAGGTTTGACAACATTTTATCCCGGAATGAATCCAGTCCAGTGTTAGGTCCATCGCTTTTCTTCTTATTTATTTTTACCGGTACCAGATCTGACCAAGTCTGCCCGCCATCGGTAGTTTTAGACATGTATGGTATGTATGTAGCAATAGAATCAAATTCATTGTTTGCAGCAGAAACTACTAAGAATCCAACCTGCCCATCTGGACCAAAGGCAATGGCTGTATTTGAAATTGAAGTAGCATAGTCACCACCTTCATTGGAGAAAGGAATGAAAATATTGGTCTTTTCAATATCATTAGTAAAACTGTTATATGTAAATTTATAAACAGCAATTTTATCGGTAAAAGCCACACTACCTGAAGAAAGGTCTTCAATTGGTTCTGTGACAAATACTGCATTGGTAGTTACTTCCATAGACTCCTGACGGAAGTGAAGCGGATCGGCAGAACTTTCTAGAAATTGCTTTGCAGCTGAACCTGCTGCTAGCTTTTGCCAACCAATTCCTAAGCCACCCCAGGCATCATTGGTGCCATCCAAAACCCTGGTATTTCCGATAGCAACCACATTGGCAGTATCAGAATTTCCGGCAGGATTGTAAAGAGCGCCTTGTGGATAACGCGAACCGAAAATGTTGGGTCCACCTTGAGAAATGTGGGTAGGATCGTTTATGTAAGCATCATCATCGAAAACAGGACCGCGGCTAATTTGCCACTGCCCATCAGCCCCACCTTTGGTATTAAGGTCGTAAAACACCTTGTTACCGGCATTGCCTGATAACCCACCTGCATCATCAATGCCTCCGCGACGGAAAAATGCAACTGTGTTCAGAGATGGAACAACAGAAATTACATTCCTTCCAGCTCCAAGAATAGTGAATGGATTTCGTGATTGACCGAGATCAGAAAAAGTAGTGACAGCTGTTGTGGAATGGACAGAGGCACCGCCACGATTTGAAAAAACCGGATTGGACGGCAGAGGCTTTCCTTCCGCTTCCTTTTCAAGTTTTGCTGCTTTTCGAAGTTTCTCAGCTAAAGTTACAAAGCGGATCTTATTTAACTTAGGGTTTGTCTGGCCCTGTACCCCATTAATAATTGATGTCAAAAAGACAATCAAGGAGATTCCAATATTTTTCATTGGGATGTAAACTGATTTTGATTTGATATTTCGGCAAGTTTAGTAAATAACCAATTAAGAAAGAATATTTCTATGCTGCTCATTGCTAAATTAAATACTGATGAAGTAAAAGGATTATCAATACTAACTCCATGAAAATTTATTCAATTGGTATGAAAAACCATCCATAAAAATTTCTCATAGTTTTTGAAATCAGGAAATTGTATTCACATTTGGATGTTCATCTAAAAACATGCTAAATGTTTACAGCCATTTCGCCAAACCTTCTGGTGGCTGATGTGGAGCAATCCATTGCTTTCTATGCCCTTCTCGGCTTTGAAATGATTGCCCGCGTGCCTGAAAATGGAAAACCACAATTTGCCATTGTAAAAGAAGGCGCCGTCAGTATCATGCTTCAGGATAAAAAATCTGTCGAAGCTGAGCTCCCATTCCGTTTTACCCAGAACCCACCTGGAGGTGTTTTACTCTATATGGATGTGGAAAATGTAGAGGAAATACGCTCCAGAATAAATGGCAAAGCCCAGATTGTGAAGGATATCCACTCCACATTCTATGGCACAAACGAACTTGTAATATCCGATCCAGACCAATTTCTGCTGGTATTTGCAGAAGACCAGAAAAAATCATGAAAATTCAATACACCGCCCTTTCCGCAGCGTTTCTGCTCGCAATCTCAACACAAGCTCAAAACAGTTTTCAACCTGAAGACATTTGGAAATTATCCTATGTTTCGGAGCCCCAGGCCTCCCCGGATGGAAAAAATATTCTCTTTGGCATAAAGACAACAAAGCTGGAAGACAACAAAGGGAACAACGATTTATTCATCATGAAGCCCGACGGCCGCGGACTGATTTCCCTGGTTGAATCACCTCAGTCGGAATTCAATGCGAGATGGCGCCCGGATGGAAAAAAAATTGGCTTTCTGCGCAGCGAGGGAGGAGCTCCCCAGCTTTTTGAGGTAAATCCAGATGGATCAGAACTGGAAAAAGTAAGCAGCGAAGCGGGTGGAATCGAAGGATTTGAATATGCACCGGATGGGAAACACATCCTGTTTCACCGCCAGGTAATGGTGCAAAAACCGGATGCGGTTTTATACAAAGACCTGCCAAAGGCAAGCGGCAAAATTTTCGATGGATTGCTTTACAGACACTGGACCGATTGGGCCGATGGAAGTTTCAACCATGTGTTTATTCAAAATTACAACGATGGAGAACTGGAAGGCAATTCCATCGACATCATGGCCGGAGAAACTTTTGATGCGCCGCTCAAACCTATGGGCGGAATTGAACAGATTAATTGGAGTCCGGATGGAAAAACCCTCGCCTACACCTGCAAAAAGAAATTCGGCACCGCCGATGCCACTTCCACCAATTCAGACATTTATCTCTACAACTTAGAAACCAAGAATACGCAAAACATCAGCGAGGGCTTAATGGGTTACGATACCGAACCCCGTTTTTCTCCAGATGGTAAAAAAATCGCCTGGCAATCAATGGAAAGGGATGGCTACGAAGCCGACAAAAACCGGCTCATGGTTCGCGATATTGCAAGTGGAAAACTTACAGATGCCACCAAAGATTTCGACATTACCATCGAGTCCCTTGTTTGGAGCAGTGATTCGAGAGCGATTTATTTTCAAGTGCAAACCCAGGGAACCATCCAGATTTACGAATGGGATTCCCAGGAATTGCCCGCAAAAGCCATCAACCCAGTTACCAAAGGCGAATCAAACATCACTTCACTTGCCCTTATCAAAGCAGGAAAAATGGACAACCTCATTTTTACCCGGCAAAGCATCAATGCCCCGAATGAAATCTGGAGCATCGACCCGATCACGCAAAAGGAAAACAGGCTTACCGGAATCAACGATGAGTTCCTGAAAGGCTTCAAAACCTGCAAAATCGAAAAGAAAATGATGCTTGCCGACGACGGAAAAAGCATCCTGACCTGGGTGGTTTACCCTCCAGATTTCAACCCAAGTATCAAATATCCAACCATCCTATTTTGTCAGGGAGGTCCGCAATCGATGGTTAGTCAAAGCTTTTCAACCCGCTGGAATTTTCAGTTGATGGCAAGTCAGGGCTACATAATGGTGTTGCCAAACCGCCGGGGATTGCCGGGTTTCGGCAAAGAATGGAACGAACAGATTTCCGGAGATTGGGGCGGACAAGCCATGCGGGATCTGATTTCGGTAAGCGACCAGATCGCCAAAGAGCCTTATGTGGATAAAAATAAAATGGGGGCTGTTGGTGCCAGTTTCGGAGGTTATTCAGTGTACTGGCTGGCGGGCAACCACCAAAAGCGCTTTAAGGCATTCATTGCGCATTGCGGCGTTTTCAATTTGGAAAGCATGTTTGGCGCAACGGAAGAAACCTGGTTCAGCAACTGGGACATGAAAGGTCCTTACTGGCAAGAGCCAAAGCCCATTAGTTATACAAAGTTTTCTCCCCACAATTTTGTGAAGAACTGGGACACTCCGATGCTGGTGATTCACAACGACAAGGATTTTCGGGTGCCACTTACAGAAGGATTACAAGCCTTCACAGCAGCGCAACTGAAGAATGTACCCAGCCGTTTCCTATACTTCCCGGATGAGGGGCATTGGGTGCTAAGACCACAAAATTCCGTCCTCTGGAATAGGGTATTTTTCGACTGGCTGGGCCGATATTTGAAATAAGCCTTAATTTATTTCCACCTTTTCACCAGGAGAAAGATATTTGCAGCAAGAAAATCAATATGACTACAGGAGAAATTCATACCGACAAGGGGGTTATGAAGATCGAATTTTACGATCAGGATGCCCCGAACACAGTAAAGAACTTTGTAAGCCTCGCCCAGAAAGGCTTTTATGATGGCGTTACCTTTCACAGGGTAATTCCAGATTTCGTTATTCAGGGCGGCGATCCAACTGGCACTGGTGCCGGCGGACCCGGATATAAAATTGATTGCGAACTAACAGGTGGCAATCAGTTTCACGACAGGGGAGTACTTTCGATGGCGCATGCCGGAAGAAATACCGGCGGCTCACAGTTTTTCGTTTGCCACAGCCGCAAAAATACCGCCCATCTCGACCGCAACCACACTTGTTTTGGAAAAGTGGTGGAAGGATTGGAAGTGATTGATGCCATTCGCCAAGGCGATAAAATGACCAAGGTGATCATTCATGAAAATGCTTGATTGTTAAGCCAATAATTAAAAAGCCCCGGAGAGTAATCTTCGGGGCTTTTTTGTGGGGTTCGTGTAACACATCGGGGTTCATCCAAAATCTGTAAACTTTTTTAGGACGAGTCTCCGGCAAGCGAACGCGAAGCCGGTCGGGGTTGCTTGCGTCATTAATCACATTCGCGTAAAGCCTTCATCAAACCCCGAAACTTCAAGCACCGCAGCAGATGGCAAATCTGCCAGATGAACATTGCCTATCCGAACCCGAACAAGCCGCAAGGTTGGAAAACCCACAGCGGCCGTCATCTTGCGGACCTGCCGAAATTTCCCTTCCGTAATTGTGATTGAAATCCAGGAACTTGGACCATGCCGATCATCCCGGATTTTTCGGCCCGGAGGTCCGAGCTGAGGAACTGATGGCAAGCACTCGACCCGGCAGGGAAGGGTTCGGTAAACTTCCTTTTCTGGCCGGATGTCAACTCCCATCCGCAATTTTTCAAGGGCCTCTTCCGAAATCAAACCATCTACCTGCACCCAATATTCCTTTTCCACTTTGCGGCTCCGGATTGTATCACTCAACTTCCCATCCGTTGTAAGCAAAAGCAATCCTTCGCTTGTCTGATCTAGCCGACCAATGGCCATAGTGCCTTCCGGAAATTCATAGAGATCGCCAAGCCGTTTTTGCTTTGCCTTCTCGCCCACAAACTGACTCAAAAATCCCGCAGGCTTGTGTAAAATAAAATGGCGATGCATTCAGGTGCTTTTGATTTTCAAATTCCAAAAAGGCGCAAGCTAAAGAAGTTGCAGGTTTACCTCAATCAGGCTCTGGTTTTAGTAAACACAGAATCGACAAAGCCATTTGGCATTTTGTGCGCTTTTCGACTAATTTCACATCCGCAAGTAATTTACAAATGGAAGAAACCCGGAATAAATCCAGCAAGGACCTGAATGGGACAAACCCTGCCGGCTTTTTACTCCACAATCCATTTATTGCTGTTTTGCGCACCGACACTGCCTTCCGCGTGCTCGAAAGCAATTCTACCGCACTTTCACAACTGGGTAAAATTGCAGAACCAGGAAAAATCCTGACAGAGCTAGTAGAAAAACAACAAGCCCAGCGACTTTCGGAAATCGCCTCAAATCTGCTTTCCGGTCAAACAGAAACCCTGAGCGGAATTCACTTTCAGGAAACAGCTTTGGCTTTCAATGTATTTGCTTGTCCGCTTGCCGATAATAAGGGCGAAATCCTTGCCTTCGATTTGCAATTTCTGCCCGAAGGGCCGGCGAGAGTTCCTGCACCAGACCTGAATCAGGAACGCAGAATCATCCGGCTGGAATCTCAGCTTGAAGACCTAGATATCCGTTTTCGAACCCTGGCCGACAACTTTCCACAAGGCCATGTGAGTATTCTCGATGAAAACCTCAACATCATTTTTTCCGGAGGCGAAGATTTTCAAACAGATTTAGGACCTTATTCTCCAAAACCCGGTGATAACCTCTTTTCGCTTTACGGTGAAAATTATGCCGCCTTTTTGAATGAAAGTCTGGAAGAAACCTTTCGAGGTAAGTCTGACAGCTTCGAACTCAATTTTGGTTCTGGCACCTTTTCATTTTTGCTGATTCCGCTTCCGGATGAAAAGGGCAGAATCCGCAAGGCGATGAAAATTGTGCAGAACATTTCTGCAGAAAAATCTGCCCTGCTGGATGCGCACCACCGCCGGGAATATTTACGCCAAATCATCGATGTGGACCCCAATTTCATTTATGTGAAAGACCGGGATAACAATATGATCGTGGCCAATAAAACCATTGCCGATTTTTTCGGTGTGCCGGTGAAGGAATTTCTCAAAACCAGTGAAGATTGGTTTTCAAAATACAAATGGAATTACCAGGAATTACAAAAGGCAGATAAACAAGTAATTGAAAGCCTAAGTACTCTGGTTGTAGAAGAGGCCTTTTTCCACCCGATTACCGGAAAAATGCACTTGTTCCAGGTTACAAGAACTCCCTTTATTACCAAAGAGAACGAACTCAGCATCCTGTGCGTGGGCGTGGACATTACCGGCCGGGTGAATACCGAAAATGAACTTGTTACCCAGCGTGAATACCTTCGGCAAATATTGGACACAAACCCCAGCCTGATTTTTGTAAAGGAACCGGAAGGCCCATATCTTCTTGTAAACAAGGCATTTGCGGACTATTACAAGATGAGCGTTGAAGAACTTACCGGGCTAAGCGACTGGGATTTACCCTTAACATCCGAGCAGAAGGAAAAATTCGCAGAGGAAGACAGGAAAATTACCGATACAGCCAGAGCAATTACCACGGAAGAACAATCCCTCAACCCACACACAGGTGAGATGTCTTATTTTGTGGTGACCAAAAAACCCTTGATGGATGCGGAAGGAAACCGCCACATTCTGGGGATCATCACGGATGTAACTGACCTAAAATTGCATCAGGATAGGGTACAAAAAAGTGAGTTCCTTTTGCAGCAAATTTTCAACAAAGTTGTTGATGCGCTTTTTATAATCGATTTCGAAAGCCTGCAGATTGAAGATTGCAATCCCAAGGCATCGGAATTAATGAAAGCAGGTGAAGAAAATTCCATCAAGAATCAGCACTTGTATAAAATTCGTCCATTCAAGGACCAAACAGCTCGTTTCTGGCAGCAGATGATCGATTCTTCAATTGGTCAAATGGCAGTGAAAGAATTTGAAATGCTGAATTTCAATGAGGAGAAATTCTGGGGAAGTCTAGCGCTTACAACTTTCACCCAGGAAGGTCGGAAACTTATCCTTTTGAGAATTTCAGACATCAGCCTCCAAAAGGAAACCGAAGAACATATTATCCAGTCGCTGCATGAAAAGGAAATCCTGATTCAGGAAATCCACCACCGGGTAAAAAACAACATGGCCGTGATTTCGAGCTTGTTGCAACTGCAAAGCGGCTATATCAAAGACCCAAATCTGGAAGAAGTATTCCGTGACAGCCAAAGCCGGATTAAGTCCATGGCGCTGATTCATGAAAAGCTATATCAATCGAGCACTCTGGCAAAAGTGGAGATGGAGTCCTACATCAAAGAGCTCACCCGCACCTTGTTTTATTCTTACAATGGTGGAAAAATTCACCTCGATGTAAATACCAATGCGGCCAATGTTTTTCTTGATATCAATTCAGCTGTACCCTGCGGACTGATTATCAACGAGGTTTTCTCCAATGCATGCAAACATGCTTTTACAGGAAGAACAAAAGGAAAAATTGACATCAACTTCACCCATGAAGGAGAGTTTTTTGAACTTGAAATTCGAGATGATGGCGTAGGTATGCCGGAAGAAACTGATTTCAACACATTTCGAAGTCTGGGTATGAACCTGGTTCAGGCATTGTCGTCTCAATTGGGAGCCAGTCTGGAATACCACACCATCGGTGGATTTGGCATAAAACTCCGCTTTGTTGAAAAGACCAAACCGAGCAGAGAAAAGGTTCGTCCGGGAGCTTGATTCGAAAATCAGGCCATAAAAATTGGATGGATTTTCGAAAAGAGATGGCTTAAAATGTGGTGCTTTAACCCGCTTCTGTACATCGCAAGGTTGAAACCAAGCCTTCACGCATGCAAAAGAGTCTTGTTTTTTACCTTTGATTTGAAAATGGGTAGGTTTGGGCCTTGCTCGTTTTGGGCAACACCAAACTTTCAAATGGCTTCAGGCATAAAAACAATCATACCCGTTTTCCTTTTTCTGCTGCTGTCCGCAACAGATTGGGCGAATGCGCAGACGGTTGGCCGCAAAAAACCGAAGCTGGAACTTATTGGCTACTCAGTTCTAAAAGACGATGGAGATCTTGTTTTTCAGATTGATGTTCGGCTGGCCGATTGTATTTCACTCATTGAACTTTCGAGTGAAAACTCAAGGAAACCCTTAAAAGTGGTGGTATCGGAAAATGATTATTACCTCAGCGAGGACGGCGAAGAACAGATTTACTTGAAAATTTCTCTGGGCACACTCAGAGAAATCATGAAAAAGAAAAAAGAACTTGCGACCGAACTGGTGATTTTCAGCAAATCGGGTAAGCCAATTTTTACCCGGCAAATCACCCTGAACCGGGACGAATTAGTCGCCTCTGCCCCGAGAAACTGATTCTCTCCTTCCCGGTAAAACTACAGCCTGAACTTTTTCACTTTTCAGCCGGATTAAATCAAGGGAAAGGAAAAGAGCAGCGCGCATAGAATCGCCTGAGGCAATGCCTTTTCCTGCAATGTCATAGGCTGTTCCATGGTCGGGAGAAACCCGGAAAAATGGCAGACCAGCTGTAAAATTTACACCATCCATACCTGCCAGAATTTTAAATGGAATCAGGCCCTGGTCGTGGTACATAGCCAAAACCGCATCGTATTTATGTTGCTGTCCGGTGGCAAAAAATCCATCTGCTGCAAATGGCCCGAAAACCATGTGCCCTTTGTCGCGAAACTTCCTGATTTCTGGAACAATCACTTTTTCCTCTTCCATACCCATTTTTCCTTCTTCACCTGCATGTGGGTTCAGGCCAAGAACGGCTATTTTGGGCATAGCGATATCAAACTGTTCCTTCAGTATTTTTTCGAGTTGCTCTATTCTGCTTCTCAGCAAATTCGGAGTGAGAATGCCTGGAACCTTTTCCACCGGCACATGCACAGTTGCCAGCGCGACACGAAAATTTTCCTGCACCATCATCATCATTGACCTGGCATCTTTTCCTACCAGTGAAGCAAAAAACTCCGTCTGACCAGGAAAAGGAAACTCCGTTGCCGGCATGTTCGATTTTTGGATTGGGCCAGTAACCACTGCATCCAAATGTCCAGCAGCAAGGTCATCGCCAGCCTTTTTTAGCGCCAGCCAGGCAAGGCGGCCAGCCACCGGATCGGAGGTGCCGATTTTCAATTCGTAATCATCCTCCCAGCAATTAATCATATTGATTTTGCGTGGAAGGGCCGTTTCTACCCCTTTGCAGGGCGCCATCTGGAATTCCTCCACCTGAAATAATTTCCTATAGCGGTTGATAATTCGGTGGTTTCCGTAAACAACGGGGGTGCAAATTCTAAGTATGCGGTTATCCTCCAACAGGCGCATAAGAATTTCCGGGCCAATGCCATTTACATCCCCCATAGTGAATCCGATAAGGGGAAGAACCGGATTGTGCGTAGATTTGATCTCAGACATGATGTTAACCCAATCCTGCAAAGCATATTTGGGCCTGCAAATCAACAATAAGATTCCCGTATGACTGCCACGCTGCCAACAAAAATCCTGGTCCCTGTTCTGTTTGTCCTCAGCTTTTTCCTTGAATCTTGCGAAGAAAGCCACCGGCCTAGGGAAAGAGCGTACCCAAGATTTGATTTGCCTGCACCCCAATATCAACTTTACGACCAGGATCATCCCTTCACTTTTGAAGTTTCAAATCAGGCGCTTGTGTACAACGACACCGACAGACTCTCAGAACCTCACTGGGTAAACATCCGATATCCGGCTCTGGAAGCGGAAGTTCAACTCACTTATAAAAACATCAACGGCAATATGAAACTGCTGAACGAGCACATCGAAGATGCCCGCACGCTTATCAACAAACACAACATCAAAGCCTACGGCATCGAGGAATCAAAAATCCACACTGCTGCAGGAAGGGATGCATTTGTATTTTCCCTGAGCGGGCAGGTTCCCACACAATTTCAATTTTACACCACCGACAGCAGCCGGCATTTCCTTCGCGGCGCACTGTATTTTCGGATAGCCACGGCCAATGATAGCCTCGCCCCGGCCATTCGGTACATCAGTAAAGATATGGTGCACCTGCTCAACACCCTGAAATGGAAGGATGATGTCCGCTGAAAACAATCCGTTTCGCCGTACGCCGGTGGCCCTGCGCCCATGCCCCGAACCCATCGGTAGAAAGGAGCATTCGCTCTGGCTCGGGTCCTGTTTTACAGAGAATCTGGGTCCCTGGCTTTCATCTCTCGGTTATCCGGTTTTGGCAAATCCATTTGGGGTGATTTTTCATCCCTTGATTATGGGCAAACTGCTCTTTTCGGTTTTGAGCGAAATTCAGTCGTACAACTTTTGCAAAGAAGGCGTTTGGCTGAATTTTCTGCTTGGCTCTCACTTTGCAGCGCCCAGCGAAGAAATGCTGAACGAGCAGATTCACCAAGCTTCGAGCGCTTGCCGGCAACAATTGGAATCAGCGGACTGGCTGGTTCTCACCTTCGGGACAGGGTTTTTATACAGGCATGAAACGCTCGGCACAGTGGGCAAGTGCCACAAATTACCTGCAAGAGAATTTGAAAAAAGCCTGAGCAGCATAGAGGAAATTGCCTCAAGCTGGAAATCCTGGATTTTGCAATTACGCGAAAACAATCCCAGCTTACGAATTTTACTTAGTTTGAGTCCGGTGCGCCATAGCCGGGATGGGCTAGAAGAAAACGCGCTGAGCAAGTCGATACTGCGTTTGGCGATTGAGGAAATAAGGACGAGTCTGCCTTCTGCTTACTATTTCCCGGCCTGGGAAATTATGAACGACGAGTTGCGGGATTACCGTTTTTATGAAAAAGATCTGGTACATCCATCCGAAGATGCGGTGGATTATTTGCGCCAGCAATTTGAGCAGCGTTTTCTGCGTGCTGAGGATGAAAAAGCCAGACGCCTGGCGGAGGAAATTCAGATGATGGAAAAGCACCGGCCTATGGCTTCCTGGTCGCCGGAAGCCGAGCGCTGGAAAGCAAAACTGGAAGAGAAAAAGGCGGCTTTTGTCGGGCTGTCAGAACCACAAAAATAGGACCAATGAACAGGCCTTGAATTGGGCTTTCCGGATGGAAATTGCCTGCTTATTCCGCTTTCAAACCTTCATTAAAAAGCCTTTTGTACTTTCTATATTTGAAGAACAAAACCAGTGTAATGGCGGGATGCAGAATTACGAACAAGAGCACATTCAACTCTTGGTAGGAAATTCCAATTGCGTGGCTGACAAGCACCATCAGTTTTACACAAATCCAGAATATGGTTTCCATTTACAAATGCTTTTTTAGTGGAGGCAATTTATCCATAGAGATAAAGTAAAAATCGTTTTTCTGTTTTTACACATTCTTGGTTTGGGTGGATTGGGTGGAAATGGGTGGTGAGTTTGGGTCTAACATCTGTCCTTTGAGTTCGGCATGGCCGGCTCTAAGGACAACAAATATGTGAGGGACTCTGTCCCGGGATGCTTATCTACTAATCTTCATAAATTTCAGCAAGTGGAATATCCTGCCGGGACGGAGTCCCTATTGTTATTTACTTATCCTGAGAGCGGCTGCGCCTAACTCTCACATCTTTGCCATTCAGATTTGCATTCCTAAAATAATGCAATTTTGAGATGCTCTAAAACATGCCGGGTACCTATTGCTTAACTCTCAGGATAGAAATAAAAAATCAAGTGCAACCCGCGGCAGGGATAGAAAGGGCTTGGTGCGCCCCGAAATGCACTCAAATTCTGGGCGCACCGGAGCGAGAGCGTAGCCCTGAATAGCCCGTAAATCCGGGTTATTCAACCCGGATGCCGCCCAAAAAAAGAAAGTGAAACCTTAGACCTTAACGATATCCGAGAATTTTCAGCATGCTTTCGCTGTCCTGCTCGGCTGCAAAAAGCTCGGTTGAAATATTACCCTTCTCATCCTTGTGGATCAAGACATGCTTGGGTGCCGGAATGAGGCAGTGCTGAATGCCGCCATATCCACCCAAAGATTCCTGGTAGGCACCGGTGTGGAAAAAGCCCACATACAACTGCTCGCCATCGTCTATCTTAGGCAAAAACACCACAGAACTGTGGGCTTCAGAATTGTAGTAATCCATTGAATCACAAGTGAGTCCGCCAAGGTTTACCTGGTGGTAGCGCTTGTTCCAATGGTTTACGGCCAGCATGATGTATTTCTGGTTCAGGCCCCAGGCATCGGGCAGGTTGGTGATGAAGGAAGAGTCCACCATGTACCAAAGCTCCTTGTCGTTTTGCTGTTTCTGGTCGAGAATGGAATAGATTACTGCACCGCTTTCGCCCACAGTATAGCTGCCAAACTCGGTAAAAATATCCGGCACAGGCACCTGTCTTTCCTGACAGATGTAATGGATGTTTTCCACAATCTGGTCGATGATGTACTCATAATCAAACTCAAATTGCATGGAAGTTTGAATGGGAAGTCCACCTCCGATGTCGATGCTGTCGAGTTCGGGACAAATCTTCTTCAATTCGCAATACAACTCAACGAACTTGGCAAGTTCATTCCAGTAGTAAGCGGTGTCTTTCATGCCGGTGTTGACAAAAAAGTGCAGGGTTTTGAGGGTAAACTTGGCCCGGCCCTCAATGCGCTTTTTATACAAATCCAGAATTTCATTGTACCGAATTCCAAGCCTTGAAGTGTAGAACTCGAAGTTGGGCTCCTCGTCGGCCGCAATGCGGATGCCTACCTGACAGTTCACCTTTACATTCTGTTCGTAATAATCGATTTCCGTAAGGTTGTCGAGAATCGGTACACAATTGTGAAAACCGTCATTGATAAGATCGCTGATGTATTTGAGGTAATTGGGTTTTTTATACCCGTTGCAAAGGATGTAGGTGTCTTTGCTAACAAGTCCGCGGTTGTGAAGTTCCCGAACAATGGGAATGTCGTAGGCCGAAGATGTTTCAATGTGGATGTCATTCTTGAGCGCCTCTTCCAGCACAAAGCGAAAATGACTCGACTTGGTGCAATAACAATAAATGTATTTGCCCTCGTAGCCGTATTTTTCAAATGCTTTGCTGAAGAAGGACTTTGCCTTCACAATGTGCTCTGAAATCTTGGGCAGGTAACTTAGTTTTAAGGGCGTTCCATACTCCTCGATGATGGGAAGCAGGGGCACACCATTAAAGTGCAGCTCGTTGTTTTCAACCTTGAATTCTTCGGTTGGAAATTCAAAGGTCTGCTCAATGAGGTCGATGTATTCAAGCATTTTTTTAAAACCCTGAAGGCTGTTTTTTTAAAAGGGCTTGCGATTTAGAAATAAAATGCCTAAAACACAAGAAATCTACAAAATATTGGTCCTGAATAGCATTTGTGATATTTAAAAAAAATACAGACAATTGTAAAAATTAAACAACACTAATTATGGAGGTAACAAACATTAAATCAGGCATTCTTTGCCTAGCATTCATCGGAATCGGATTGAGTTCCTGCAAAAAAGACAGCGCAAGCCCCTCAAGCCCGGTAAATACACTTAGTACTCAGATTCAAAAGCGCTGGGCTGTTTCTGGAGCAAGCTTTTCTTCAATGGAATTTAACAACAGCTCCCAGGCGATTGTAGTTTTCGGAAGCAGCCAACAGACTCCCGACAGCGTTAAGTCTTACTACTACAAGGCAAGCGACGACAAAACAATCGAGATTAAAAATTTCGGTAAAATGTCGGTTAGCAGCATCAACGAAGACAGCATCCGTTTTAGTTTTCTTCCGGTTTCCGGTGCTTCAGTAAGCTTGAGCGGCAAAAAATCCGGAACCTCCGTTGTAACAACAAGCAACAATTCTCTGCTTTGCCGAACATGGAGAATGGACCGCTGGGCGGAAGATGGGGTTACAACGCTCAACTTCGACACCATTGGTTTGATTACCGCAACCTTTACCCAATATGGCACTTACTTTATCAATGGCAGCATCAATTTCGGAGACTCTACCTATGTAGATTCTGAACCAAACTTGAGCTGGTGGAAATGGAGCGGTTCCAATCCGGGTCAGCAATTGTGCTATTCGCATAAAAGTGAAACATTCGACTGCGATTCCAGCAACACCGTTCTGATTGAAACGCTCACTTCAACAGAACTCAATATCAAGCAATATGGAATCAATTATATTTTGAAAGCCTACAATATGCCCGGCAGAATTTCCCTGGCCAGCAAACCCGTTTCCATCAGAACAAGGCTTCGAAAAGGATCTTTCCTGAGGAAGTAATTACCACATTTTTTAAAAAAAGCCCCGCATGTCGGGGTTTTTTTTTGCTCCGCCAAGAATGACTTACCTTTCGACAAGAAAAAAAACATGGAAGAATTCCTGACCGAAGAGGCACAAAACCTTTTCAAAAAAATCCAGAACGAATTTCAAAGGCCTGTTTCAGACAAAGGCGAAGCCCTCGCTTATTTCTGCGGAAACAGCCTGGGTCTTCAGGCGAAAGGAACTTCCGCTGCAATTTCGGAAGTATTGAACGATTGGGCGGAACTAGCTGTCGATGGGCATTTCATAGCTGGTCGGCGCTGGTATGATTATCCCACTTTATTAACACCTTCGCTGGCGAAACTTTGTGGAGCGAAGGAAAGCGAAGTTGCAGCCATGGGGACGCTCACAGGCAATCTCCACCTGATGCTGGTTTCGTTTTTTCAACCCGAGGGGAAACGCACAAAAATCCTGATGGAAGCAGGCGCATTTCCCTCAGACCATTACGCTGTTGAAACACAATTGAAATTTCGTGGCCTGAATCCTTCAGAAAATATCATCGAAGTTTTTCCCAGAGAAGGAGAGGACAGCCTTCAAACTGAAGACATTCTTAAAGCCATACATGATCATTCAGATGAGCTTGCGCTGGTGCTTTTTTCGGGCGTGCAATTTCTTAGCGGTCAAGCATTCGAAATACAAGCCATCACCGCTGCTGCGCATTCCATTGGGGTAAAAGCTGGTTTCGATCTGGCCCACGCAATTGGAAACATCCGGCTTGAACTCCACCAATGGAATGTTGATTTTGCAGTTTGGTGCAGCTACAAATATTTGAATGGCGGACCCGGTTCGGTTGCCGGTATTTTTGTTCATGAACGATATGCCAGCGACAATTCCCTGCCGAGGTTTGGTGGATGGTTTGGACACGATGAATCCAGGCGATTTCTACTTGAAAAGGGATTTAACCCGATTCTAGGCGCAAGGGGCTGGCAACTCAGCAACGAGAATATTTTGTCTTTGGCGGCCATTCGAGCCTCCCTTGAATTGTTTGACCTTGTAAACCCAGACCTACTTGAAAAAAGGCGTAATTTATTAAATTACAAGCTACAAGAGATAATCAACCAATTTCAGGAAATCCTCACCATCACACCGAAAAGTCGCGGTGCACAAATTTCTGTAAAACTTAGAACTGGTAATGAAAAAGCACTTTTTGCCCATCTTCGGGACAACGGCGTTGTGGTAGATTTTAGAGAGCCTGGAATTTTACGCATGGCCGCAACACCGCTTTACACCACAGAAAATGATATTAGTAAGCTGGAAGCAGCATTAAAAACATTCTTTCGCGGACAATAATTCTATATTGTTGGACTTTACGAGTTCGCAGTAAACATGGGATTATGGAATCGCTATCAGGAATATCGCCGCCTTCTGCTGATGGAGGACAAGCACCGAAAGCGAATGCATACCTTCCTGGTTGGACCGGGTTCCCGCGAAAGTGAATTCTGGTTTTCTGTTCTGGTTTTCTGGGAGTTTATTACTAGCATTCGCAAACTTCATTTTATTGGCCCTTGTGTAACCGTTTTCGGCTCAGCAAGATTCGGGGAAGACCACCCGTATTACATTGTTGCAAGGGAAATGGGCGCCAAAATTTCAGAACAAAATTTTACTGTTTTAACAGGAGGCGGTCCCGGAATCATGGAAGCTGCCAACCGCGGGGCTTTCGAGCGGGGTGGCTTGTCGGTTGGATGCAACATCATCCTACCGCATGAGCAGAAAGAAAATCCCTATGTGGACCGGTATTTCAATTTCAAATACTTTTTCGTGCGGAAAACCTTGCTGGTTAAGTATAGCTATGCATTTGTGATTTTCCCTGGGGGCTTCGGCACACTCGACGAATTATTCGAAACCCTTACCCTCATCCAAACAGGCAAGATTGAAAACTTTCCGATGGTGCTTTTCGGCAAAGAATACTGGAAACCCCTCGTGGAAATGATGAACAAGATGGATGCCGAGGAAACCATTTTACCAGAAGACCTAGACCTATTTCTTCTGACCGATTCGGTGGAAGAAGCTGCGGAATACATCCGCCGTGAAACCTTCGACCGCTTTGAGTTAAGCCGCAAAAAGGTGATATCCCCAGTATCCGTATTTTTCGAAAAAGGCATTTCTGAAAAACCACCAATTCCCCAAAATTAAAACAATGGATGTACGGGTAAAATTTCTTGGCGCCGACCGAACTGTAACCGGCTCTAAACACTTGCTGGAAATAGACAACTTCCGCCTGATGGTTGATTGTGGAATGTTTCAAGGCATGAAAATGCTTCGGCTGAGAAACTGGGAAAGTTTTCCAATATATCCTTCCAGCATTGATGCTATTGTGCTGACACATGCCCACATCGACCATTCCGGGTATTTGCCAAGGTTGGTAAGAGATGGATTTGCCGGACCAATTTTTTGTACCCCAGCCACAGCAGATCTTGCCGAACTCCTCCTGCGGGATTCGGCCAAATTGCAGGTGGAAGAGGCCGAATACACCAGGCGAAAGGGTTACTCAATTCACAGAAACCCCGAACCTCTTTACAATGAAAAAGATGTTGAAAAGGTTTTGCCACTTTTTCGAATCGTTAATTTCGGCGAAACCCATGAAATCAACCCCGCGATTCGCATCCGAATGAAAGCGGCAGGCCATATCCTTGGCGCGGCAATGGTGGAGGTTATGCTGAAAGGAAATTCCCAGGAAAAAACCATCTTATTTTCTGGTGATTTGGGAAGATACCAGGATCCTTTACATCCTGCGCCTACAGAAGTTCAAAAGGCAGATGCGCTTTTTATCGAATCTACTTATGCCAACAAATCACCCATTCATCTTGACCTGGAGGAGGAAATTGCCAGCAAATTGAGGGCAGCGCTTAAACGAGGCGGCTGTGTGGTAATTCCGGCTTTTGCGGTTGGCAGGACACAAATGATCCTCTATTATTTGCGGCAAATTTTTCTTTCCGGCCGCATGCAGGAATGCCCGGTTTATGTGGATAGTCCGATGGCGATTGCAGCAACAGGACTCTACCGGCATTACCTGGAAGGCACTTTGAATCGTGGTAAAAAGGAGGATAATTACTTTGATTTCCCCAATCTGCATTATGTGTCCGAACAAAGTCAGTCGGTGGGTTTGAACGACATAAAATCGGGTGCGATTATTATTTCGGCAAGCGGAATGGCCACAGGCGGAAGGATTTTGCATCACCTTGCAAACCGCTTACCGCGAAAAGAGGATACAATTCTGTTTATCGGTTTCCAGGTGGAAGGCTCCCGAGGCCGGGACCTGATTGATGGCAAACCCGAAATCCGAATATTCGGCGAGTTTTTTCCGGTCTATTGCAATGTGGATCAGGTTCTGGGTTTTTCGGCACACGCTGACAGGGAAGAACTAAAAAAATGGCTTTCCGGTTTTCAACAGAATCCTAAAATGACCTTTGTGGTGCATGGTGAAATTGATGCCTGTGTTGCCATGCGTGACTACATCAAAAATAGGCTTGGCTGGAATTCCATAATTCCGGAGTACCTCGAAAGCTATTCCTTGTTTAGTGGAATTTAATTCAATCCGGAAGGCCCGCAATACAAACCACAAACTCTCCCTTCGGCGCCTTCTCTTTGAAATGCAAGGCCAACTCCGCCGCAGTGCCTCGCAAAGTTTCTTCGAAGTGTTTAGAAATTTCACGGGAGATTGAGATTTGCCTTTCGGAAGAACCAAGCGTACAAATTTCATCCAGAAAGCGAATTATCCGGTGCGGTGATTCATACAAAACCACCGTGCAGTTTTGCGTGAGTATCTCTTTAAGCTTTGTCTGCCTGCCTTTTTTCTGAGGAATAAAACCCTCGTAGATAAACCTGTCAGTTGGAAAACCCGAACAAACCAAAGCCGGTACAAAAGCAGTTGGGCCTGGCAAGCACTCCACTTTTATTCCTTCGCGTATGGCCTCCCTTACAAGCAAAAAACCCGGATCGGAAATGGCCGGAGTACCAGCATCTGAAACTAGACAAATTTTCCGTCCTTCCTTCAACTGACGGATAAAACCCGCAAGTTTCTGGTGCTCATTGTGAATGTGAAAACTGGATAGTGGTTTACTGATATTCAGGTGCTTCAATAAAGAGCCACTGGTTCTTGTGTCTTCGGCCAATACCAGGTCGCATTCCTGAAGCATACGAATGGCCCTGAGGGTGATATCTTCTAGGTTGCCGATGGGAGTAGGAACTATACAAAGCATGGGTGCAATTCTGGCACACAAAAAGCAAAATTCCCATCCGAATTTCCTGAAAATTTGTTCGCTTTCAATTCTTGCTTACTTTTGCAAATAAGAATCATTCCTGTTTTGGATTCAATCAAGGAAATATTGCAGAGTAAAAAACTGAAGGCCTCCAGTGCCAGGCTTCTTCTATTGAAGAAGTTAAGCGAACCACAGGGGCATTATTCTGCAGAAGACCTTTTTCAATCTTTGAAGGATACGCTTCCGGGTTTGTCGCTGGCGACTGTGTATAAAAACCTTGAGGACCTTCGGTCGGCAGGTATTTTGAGAATGGTGGCATTGCCAGATCAAGTCCGGCAATACGAATGGGAAAGAGGAGATCACCTCCATTTGGTTGAGGGGAAATTACTTACAGATCTAGAAGACAGCGACTTGTTTGAAGAAATCAAAAACCTGATTGCCCAGAAAATTGGTTCTGGTTTTGAAATTGAAAACATTGATGTGCAGGTTTTCGGCAGAAAAAAACCAAATCAGGTCATTTATCAACAATTGAAAAGTAAACACATTTAAAAATTATGAATATCGTTAGAAAAAAGGCTCCGAATTTCAGTGCAAGGGCAATTGTAAACGGAGATGAACTCGATGAGAACTTCTCTCTCGAACAGTATCTGGGTAAGAAGTATGTTGTTTTCTTCTTCTACCCGAAAGATTTTACCTATGTGTGTCCTACCGAAATTTTTGCCTTTCAGGTAAAGCTGGCAGAATTTGAGAGCCACAATACCGCTGTGGTTGGATGTTCTACCGACTCACACGAGGTTCACTTGGCATGGCTGAGTACCCCGAAGAATAAGGGCGGAATTGAAGGCGTAACCTTTCCATTGGTTGCAGACCATTCAAAAACAATTGCTGCCAATTTTGGCGCATTGGCTGGTGATTATGGCTACAACGAAAACGATGAAATGGTATTCGAAGGACTTCCATTCTCACTCAGAGCAACTTACCTGATTGATAAAGAAGGTATTATCAGAAGCGCTGTTGTAAACGACCTTCCACTTGGCAGAAACATTGAAGATTCTCTTCGTTTGGTTAAAGCACTTCAGTACTCAGAAAAACACGGAGAAGTTTGCCCAGCAAACTGGGAAGAAGGCAAAGACGCCCTCAAAGAAACCCGCGAAAGTGTAGCCAATTACCTGGCAAGTCACTAAGTCATACCGTTACAGAATTATAAAAAAGGCCGTACTCCGGCCTTTTTTATGCAGTAAGAAATTCCAGAATTCTGTTTCAAAAGCTTCCAAAAAAAGAAGGAGAAAAATCAAGACAGTTGATGTTCTTTGCATTCACGAAAAGAAAATGAAAAAATATTCTCTGGAATTAACCGTCTTTTTGAGCGGTGCAATCGTGATGATGTTGGAACTAACAGGTTCCAGAATTCTCGCTCCTTTTGTTGGAACCTCCACCTTTATCTGGACAAGCCTGATTGGGGTAATATTGGCAAGCCTTAGCCTTGGTTATTACCACGGCGGAATCAAAGCAGATGCGGATCCTAGTCAGAAAAGGCTGGGCCAAATTTTATTTCTGGCGGGAGTTAGCATTGGAGTAGGTGCACTTGTTAACCAATCTATACTGCAATACTTGGTTAATATTTTTCCAGGCATCCGCTGGCCGGCCGTGGTATCTGCAACAATACTTTTCGGTCCGCCTGCATAC
>CANETC010000003.1 GCA_947441055.1 Cytophagaceae bacterium
AAGGAGATTAAATTGAAATGAAATTCCTTCAAGTAGACAGTATTTACCAAAATCGGAATAACCGTAGAAATGGATGTACTTACAGGAACCACAACCGAAGTTGGTCCGTCCTGTGTGGCCCGAACAAAAAAGTAGAGGCCGGGATAGGAAATCAACAACACAACCAAAAGACCGCGAAAACTCGGTGAGTCCAGAGAAAATTCAGCATCAAAATCACTGAAACCCGTAAATAAGGCAAAGGGCAAAACCAGGGCGAGAACAAATAATGAACGAAGCATTACCAATCGCTTTACCCCAAAAACCGGAACGGGTTCCTTCCAAAGGCCATTTGAAAGACCCAGGAGAATCATGGACAAGAAAACCAGCAGTGTATAAACTGGATCTCCTCCGAAAAAAGACATGGCTAAAATTGACAGAATCATCAATTAAAAATATACCCTCGAAACAAAGGTAATTTGATCATTTCACCTAAGACAAATTTCAATTTTCAAACAGCAGATTTTCCTTTTCTGCCAATTTTGGTTGCAACCAGAATTGTCATCAAACTAAAAAACATGGTAGAAATGCCGAGTGTGCCGTAATTCATGAGTTTGCCGTCGGGCATTTTGATGATAATGATGCCTGCCAAGTAGCCAGCAAGTCCACTCGAAAGTTGCATCAAGGAAGAATTAAGGCTCATAAAACCACCACGGTAACGCGGCTCTACTGAATTCAGCGTTAGTGTTTGAGATGGTACAAATCGACCACCTGAAAAAATAAAGAACAAGGAAGTGAATATCAAGGCAACCAGAATGGAAACGGGCGGCATGTGCGAGATGCAGAACTGCGGAATAAATGAAATAAATACCAGCACTGTGAAAACCTTGGATGCACCGAAACGATCTACAAGTCGCCCGATAAATGGTCCGGTAAAAAGTGTGATTCCGCCTCCGGCCATATAAATATAACTGAGTTCAATTTCCTTGAAACCAACATTCGCAACCATATAAGGCGATAGAAATGGGATCATGGTAAAGTGCGAGAAAGCAACCAGCATTGTAAAAAGTAAGGCAAGCCGGTGTCGCGGAAAAGAAAGTATCTCTCGAAGGAGACGCAGGTTTTTTTCATTTTTCCTCGCAGCTACAAGGTGGCGAATCCCTCTTGGCAAAACCTTGAAGGCGACCAAAAAAACCAGACTGGCAAAAATGCCGATGGCAAAAAATGCCATTTGCCAATTGTAAACGGTTCCCAAATAAAGTCCGACAGGCACCCCAAGCACCGAAGCAGCTGAAAATCCAGCCATGACCATGCCCGTGGCTTTGCCCCTGTGTTCTGGTCGGAAGTTGTCTGCCACAATGCTGAGAACCTGAGAACCTATAATTCCACCCAGCAAGCCAGTAAAAATCCGAGCTATTAGCAACAACTGGTAATTTGGTGCAAGACCACACAATATCGTTCCAATGATAAATCCAGCATAGCAAGACAGAAGCATAATCTTCCGGCTGAATCTGTCCACAAAAAAAGTCCCGCTAAAGCTGGCAAGACCCGCGGCTACGGAATATGAGGCCACCAAAAGGGAAAACTGTGCGGGGCTTATGGATAATTTTCTCATGAGCTGAGGCGCCAGGGGCATCAGAATCATAAAATCCATTATGTGGGAAAAGTTGATGGCGGCTAAAACCAGGAGCAGAAGCTTCTCTTTTTTGCTGAGTTTGTTTTTAGGTTTCAAGATTTGTGTGGTTGTATTGCTTAGGCATAAGCCATGACCTTGTAAATAAAATACCCGACTATTTCGTGGATAAGTAAACTCCACATTTGCCATGCATCATCACTTGGGATCATGGCCTTCTCAACATTAAAACTTGGATCGTTGTATCGGAAATCAACAGGAAACACATCCACATTCAGTCCTATTTTTTCAAAACTGGCTTTGGTGCGTTTGCAATGAAAAGCTGAAGTGAACACCAAAACTGTGGGATTTTTAAAGTGCTTTCGAATAATCTCAGCTGAAAAAAGTGCGTTCTCCCGCGTGTTCCTTGCGCGATTTTCCACCAATATATCGGATGAATCCACCAGGCAAGTATTGACCATCACATCTTTTACCATCTCGGCCTCAAGGGCTTCTGTAAAACCTGGAATACCTGAACCACCGCTGGGAATGAGTTTTTTCACCAGGCCCATGCGATAAAGTTTAACTGCATGCATCATGCGGTCCACAGCCGTGGAAAGGTAAACCCTGTCGCGGGGCTGCTTTGCCGCATCGGTAAAACCGCCCATAATAACCGCAACATCATAGGGTTTATGAATATTTGAAATTGGATAAACGGGTTCCTCCCAAGACTTATAAGCACGGGAAGCAAGCCATTCATTGCTAAAAAAGAGGAAAAGGAAAATGGCAGAACCAAGTGCAATTCTTCTGGTCTTAGCATTTTTACTAAAAAAGGACCAGACCAACAATGCCAAAACCCAGACAACAGGCAGCAACAAGTGCATCAGGATTTTGGACATTAAGAAAAACATAGGGTCTATAGAGCCTGCAAGTAAGGAAAATTCAGCTTGCCTTCATTTGCCAGTTTGGATTAGATTTTTACCATTAAGACCAAACCAGGAAATTTTCCTCGCTAAAAAATGAAGTGTCGCCGCCCAAAATGCGCCGATGGCATATCCGGCAATAATATCTCCTGCGAAATGAGCGCCAAGGTAAATGCGGCTCCAACCGGTAATGATGGCCCAAACCAACAAAGCCAAAGCAATCGATTTTGATCTTGAAAAGACTGGCAGCAGAAAAAAGAAAACGGTCAAAGACATTGTGTTGGCCGCATGCGAAGAAGCAAAACCAAACTGTCCACCGCAACCATCTGGCAAATGAAGAATGGGGAACAAACCTGGATCATGACAGGGCCGGAGCCTTTGAAAAAGAGGCTTGAATAAGGCAGAAGCTGTCTGGTCCGACAACAGAATCAGAATGCCAATCAACAATAGAATCCGGGGAAAATGCTTTGAACCAAATCGACCAAAAAGGAACACGGCAAGTGCAGCATAAAGCGGAATCCAAACCAGCTTTCCCGACCAAAAAATCATCAAAGGATCAAGCCAGGAATTGAAGCCCTGATTGATGAGGATTGTAAGACTCCGGTCGGCACTTTCAAGCAGTTCCAGCATGGCCCAAATTTCTATTGAATTTTAATGAATTTGTTAAGAAATCTAAATCATTCGGATCTGAATGCTGATTTCCGCAAAATCCCAATCGCCGTTTATACCACAGATATGCCAGTGAGAAAAAAGTCAATTCCGCCTGTCACCCAAATTTGCCAAATTGTCACAAAAAAATAGCTCCAGAGTGCCATCGGTGAGGTATGGCATTTTGTTTGACTTGCGAAATATTTGCAGTGCAAGTCTGTTAATCAATTTCAAAATCAGGATTTATGAACAAATTCATTTCAATTTTTAGCGCGGGTCTGGCAGGAAGCCTAATCACGCTCGGAACCTACAAGGCGCTTGACCTGGACAGGAAGGAAGTCGTTTTTCAAAAAGCAGAAGAAATGCCGATTTTTCAACAAGCATCCAATTTGCCCACAGCGGCAGAGCTTGATTTCTCTGCGCAAGCTGAAAAAGTCACCCCTGCAGTAGTGAACATCAAAGCAAAAAGAGGCGCCCAAAACTTTGCCCAAAACGACATATTCAAAGACTTTTTTGGTGGATCCCCCTTTTTCCAGGAGCCACCTCAGCAAAATCAGCCGAAGGAAAAAGAAAATGCAGCCACCGGATCTGGTGTGATAATTTCAAAAGATGGCTACATCGTAACCAACAACCATGTAGTAGCAGATGCCACCGAACTTGAAGTTTCATTGACCGACAAGCGCACCTATAAGGCCAAGGTAATCGGTACCGACCCAAGCACCGATCTGGCCGTCATTCAAATTAAAGAAAGCAACTTGCCTGTTCTGGCATTTGGGAATTCGGATGCGGTAAAAGTCGGCTCCTGGGTGCTGGCAGTTGGAAGTCCTTTTAACCTCACTTCCACCGTAACAGCTGGTATAGTTTCAGCAAAAGCACGAAATATTTCGATTCTCCGCGAGCGTTCAAATGTGCCTGTGGAATCTTTTATTCAAACCGATGCGGCTATTAATCCGGGCAATTCTGGTGGAGCTTTGGTAAACCTGAATGGCGATTTGATTGGAATTAATACCGCAATCGCTTCGCCAACAGGAGCATACAGCGGATATGGATTTGCCGTTCCAGTTAACCTCGTGACAAAAGTGGTAGAAGACATCATCAAATACGGTTCTGTTCAACGAGGTTTTCTTGGCATAGTAATCCGCGACCTGGATGGCAATCTGGCCAAAGAAAAAGACCTTTCAATTTCAGAAGGTGTGCTGGTAGATTCTGTAAACAAGGAAAGTGCAGCCAAGGATGCCGGCATTCACAAAGGCGATGTAATTGTGAAAGTGGGCAGCACCAAAGTGAGCTCAGTGGCAGAACTTCAGGAACAAATTGTTCGCCACCGCCCGGGCGACAAAGTTGCACTCACCATCAACCGCGATGGAAAGGAAATGCTGATGAACACAACCTTAAAAAACAAAGAAGGCAAATCAGAGGTAAGCAAATCGGAGCGAAAGGAAATTTTCGAACTTCTGGGTGCGGAGTTTACAGACCTCAGCGCCAAGGAAAAGAAAACTGCCAAAGTAGAACAAGGCGTAAAAGTGAGCAAGATTTTCCCTGGAGGAAAAATCAGAACTCAGACAGATATGAAGGATGGTTTCATCATTACCAAGGTGGACAAGCAGCCGGTCAATTCTGCCAAAGACCTGGCTACTTTAATGGAGAAAAAATCAGGAGGCGTAATGCTTGAAGGTGTTTATGAAGACCTGCCAGGTAACTACTATTTTGCAATAGGCCTGTAAATCAACATTTTTAAAACTTATTAGAAGGAACCGGCAATAGCTGGTTCCTTTTTTTATTTAGAATCAGACCTGATATTAATCCTGATTTTTTTGCATGTTTGTTTTACAATCAAACCCTAAAATAGAATGAACCTAAAAATCAAGCTTTTAATCTTCTTTATCAGTGTGGCATGCATGTTTGGAATTACTGCATGCAAAAAGGATGACAATTCCCCCCAGCCAAGCAACCCCAGTGCAGCGACCACCACAATTAGCGGAAGGATTACCGACAATTCAGGCAATCCAATTTCCGGCGCAAGCATCAGGGCCGGTGGAAAAACAACCACAAGTTCAGACAATGGAATTTTCTCAATTTCAGGCGTAAGCGCCGACGCCAATGGGCGTATATTTGTAACAGGTGAAAAAACCGGATTCTTCAAAGGCTCCAAAGGAATGGTTGCTGAAACCAATGGAATAAGCAAACTGGAAATCATCCTCAATTCCAATACGCCCAACTTTGAAGGAAATACAAACTCAGACAATAGCTTTCTCAGCAACGGCACCGGGATAGAAATCCCAGCCAATTCGGTTTCCGCTAGCGGCACTTTTAAAGCAGCTGTTGTTCACCTCAATCCAGCAGACCCCGATTTTGAACGCAAAGTTCCTGGCGGGGATTTAATTGGAATGGATGGCACCAATAGGGAAAGGCAACTTTATTCCTATGGGATGCTGATGGTTCGATTAACTGACGCGAGTGGCGCGGAAGTAAACATCGCTTCAGGCAAATCCGCAACTGTGAGAATGAAAATTCCAACCAGCCAGATTGCCGGAGCACCTGCCAGCATTCCACTTTGGCATTTTGATGAAAGCACTGGAAAGTGGATTGAAGAAGGCAGTGCCACAAAACAAGGCGACAGCTATGTAGGCAATGTGTCACATTTTTCTTCCTGGAATTGCGATTATCCGAGCGGAAGGGCAACCATCAAGGGAATTATCAAAGATTGCAATGGCAACCCAATGGGCGGAGTAAATGTCAGGGTTGGCCAAAATTCTGTTTTCGCAGATGTGAATGGTCAATATGAAACCTTTGTGCCCTCAGGATTGGATTTTGATGTGGCAGTTGAAATGCCAGAATTGGGAATTTCATCAATCCCACAACCTGTTGCAGCCATAAGCGAAGGCGCCAACTTTACAGTTCCGGACATTTCGGTTCCCTGCGTTTCGGGTGTTTCTTTTGGGTTGATTTGCAGCAATGGCATCATTTACAGTGCCACTTACTCCATTAAATGGGGAAACAACCAATCTGTGTTCGGAACCTGGACAAGCGCAGGAACCCACATTGTTCCGGTCCCGTCAAATGGGCAGGCGGCAAGCTATACAATTACGAATGCCTTAACAGGCCAAACCGTAACTGGATCATTTACCCTGCCATCCCAACTTGACACGCTCAACCAGGGCCAGATTAATCTTTGCAACGCATCAAGCACAGATTCGCTCATTACCAGTTTTACCATCAATGGAGATGGATATAATAATAGACTTATTCGCTGGGCTGGCGTACCGATTATGAACACACTGGTCTATTTTCCAAGTGACACAGCCGGATATCTGGTTTCTCCAAGTACAATTGGATATGTATTATCAGCCAACATTCCTGGACTTCCAATTTCTGGCCTTAGATCTATGGCCAATGATGATGAGACGAATTTGGTATTGGGTGCACCGGGTGGAAAAAACTATGTAGGAGATTCACTGGTGCTTATCAATGTTAGTCAATATGGATTACCGGGTGAAAAAGTAACTGGTACATTCAGCGGCAGGTTGAAAAGACTAGAATTTGATACCATAAATCAAGTCATAAAAGAATTTCCTGTTATGATTTCTGGTGGTAGTTTTCAGGTAGTCCGCGGACAAAACCAGTAAATCGTTTAGATTTTCACACCAAAAGCCCCTTTTTCAGAGAAAATAAAATCTGAAAAAGGGGCTTTTTTATGCCTGAGCCTTTGGCCTCTGATGAAAGAAAACCACAGCCTTTTCAACAAAAACACTTTTCATAAGACGATTTTTTGGGCATTTCAATCAAATTTTATTTGATTTTCAGTTTAGAATCTAAGATCAAAATTTTGAAACTGGGGTGCTTAATTTCTCATTCAGAGATTCATGCAAAAACCACCGGAGAAAGGCCCAGAAGCCATTTCTGTCAAAATCAATAACACTCTTCATTGTGAATTTCAGACTCTTAAATGACCTCAGTTCATGTCATTTAAGAAGGTTCTTTTATTGGCTTCCTTTCTCATGTACTGAAATAATGCCCAATTACGGAATTCCACCAAGATCCCGCCATAACATTGCCAACGAAAACGAAACAACCCTATTTAAATGAAAACGAAAAAATTTGTTCTGGCCTTCGGATTCCTATTGGTTAATTCCGCAGCCTTTATTTCCTGCAGCAAGGATGACAATAATCCCAACCCTGTAAGCGCCGCTAAGCTGTACACAACTTCACTCAGCGGACGAATTTTAAATGAAAGTGGCGAAGGCATCAGTGCTGCCTCCGTTACAGCCGGTGGTAAAACTGCCATAACTTCAAAAGACGGAAGTTTTTCCATCAACGAAATCAGCGGAAACACCAAAATGAATGTTTCAGTTTCTTGCCCTGGTTTTGAAGAAACCAGCAAAGAAATCAGCTCGGCTCAAAATGGATTTTCAAATGTTGAAATCTCAATGGCAGCCAAAGCGGATGAGCATCTTCCAGCAACTTGCCAGCTTACCATCAATGGCGATGGATTCCATAACAAGACCGTTCAAGTTGGAACCATACCAACCGGATCGATTGGAATCTTCTCTCCAGACGGTGCCAGTACCTATTTTTCTATGACTTCCAGAACTGGCTATGCCATCGCAGGGGTATTCCCCAAAGATGGTTTGAGTAATGCAACGGAGAAAACTTCAATGACCTTTATCGCCTACGGCAAAACCTATGTGGCGGACTCCGGCGTTAAAATCAGCGTAAGTGAATACGGCCAAATCGGAGGAAAAATAAAGGGAACCTTTTCGGGCACATTCAAGCGCTACGATGTGGACATGGAAACCGGTAAAAACCTTGAATTCTCTGTAAAAATCATCAACGGAAGCTTCGAGGTTACCAGACAGGCGAACCTGTAATTTCAACTAAGTCATTATCATCAGCCCCTTCTTCTGAGTTCAAGGAACTCCATGGAGAAGGGGTTTTTTTCGTCCTTAGCTCTTATTTGGGAATCCACTATTTCCCAGTCAAGGGCTGAAACCACCGGAAAAAAAGCTGTTCCACCAGAAATTCGGGTTTGAACATGTGTGAGGTAAATGCAATCTGCCAGAGCGATTGCAGATTCATAAACCTGCCCACCTCCAATAATCATCAGTTCGGTTTCGCCTAAGCTTTTGGCGAGAGAAATGCCATCTTCCAGTTTTTCAATCCCAATAACCCCCTCAGGCAAATCGGATAAATTCCTACCAAGGACAATGGAAATACGACCAGGCAAAGGTTTAGGGAAAGCTTCCCAGGTTTTACGCCCCATGATCATGTGGTGGCCCATTGTCTTTTCCTTGAAAAATTTCAAATCAGCTGGAATATGCCAGGGAAGCCCGGCATTAAGTCCGATTACCCGATTGGTGGAAGCCGCTGCGATCAGGGAGATTTTCATTTAAACTGGTTTGCTGATTATTCTTCGATGTAGTCCAGATCTTTGCCAAAGGTTTCATTGACGGTGCGGGTACCCAGGAAAGCTAACGCCATGCACACAAAACCAACCACAAGGGCCGCAATGACTGAATCTCCCAGAAACTCTTTTTCTAAATAAACAAAGGCACTTGAAATTAAGACCAGCGCCCCACGAACAAAATTAGGAACTGTATTGGCAACGGTTGACCTGAGATTGGTTCCAAATTGTTCCGCTGCAATGGTTACAAACAAGGCCCAGTAACCTGTTGCTGCTCCAAGCATAAAGCATAGGAAATAAAAATATTCAACCGATATGTCGCGTGAAAACATGTACACTACACACAAAATCGTATTGGCTGCCAGATATCCGTAAATCACTTTCTTTCGGTTGCGGAACCATTGACTCAAGAAGCCGGAAAGCAAATCACCCGCACTCAAACCAAGATAAGTGAACATTATCACACTGCCCATGCTGATGCTGCCCGGCTCTATTCCCATGTTGTGGATGAATCTTTTGGATAAATTCACGAGTATGCCAATTGTAAACCAAACTGGCAGACCAATCATAATACAACTTAGATAACGAAAAAATCTTCCGGATGGACTTAAGAGCATCAGCAAATTGCCCTGATTTACCTTTTTGCCCTGAAGAGATTTAAACATGCCGGATTCGAGACTTTGAACACGCATGAATAAAATTAATAGACCCAAAATACCACCAATGATGTACGCAATTTTCCAATCCAACTGCCCGACCTGACTGGCAAAAACGGCACCAAGGGCACCAAGCGTAACAATCACCATGGTTCCATAGCCACGGTTTTCTTTGTCCATCGATTCAAGGACAAGCGTGATACCAGCCCCAAGTTCTCCCGCAAGGCCAACCCCTGCCACAAAGCGACAAATCGCATACATGTCCGCATCAGACACAAAAGCATTGGCAATATTGGCCAGAGAGTACAACAAAATCGATCCAAAAAGGACGGAGGCACGGCCCCTCTTATCTCCCAGAATTCCCCAAAGAATTCCACCAACCAGCATTCCCCACATTTGATAATTCAGCAAGGAAACTTCAAGCTCCTTGTAAGCCGCGCCTGTATAACCTAGGTCGGCCAGGCTTTTTTCCTTGACTACATTAAAAAGTATAAGATCGTATAAATCAACGAAATAACCTATGGCTGCTACAAATACAGCTCGGTTCATTACTTTTCCAATTGGGTGATTTTTCATTCCAAGTTCTGATAATGGTCATGCAATGATACACGCATAAAGGCAAATGATAATGGACCGATTAAAGAAGACCGTAAGCCAGTTTAAGGATGGTGCGATAGCCGGCCTTTTGGGTAAAGTTGGATTTTGAATCATCCGGGTAAGTAACATTAGCCAGAAAAACCACTGTGAGCCCTTTTTTGGGATCTATCCAAAGCAAGGAACCAGTGTGGCCGGTATGCCCAAAAGCAGTAGAAGAAGCAACTGCGGGGGCAATCGTTTTCCGGATTCTCCCGCTGGCGGGTTTTTGCCAACCCATGCCTCGGGCATGCCCCGGCTCCAGCTTCCATGCAAAGCGTTTAATGGTTTCAGACTTGATGTAACGATGGCCTTCGAAAGCTCCACCTTGCCTAAGCATTTCTCCGATTCGGGCGAGTTCAGATGCTGTAGAAAACAAGCCCGCTGCACCGCAAATACCTGCCAGTTTTCCAGCCTCAAGATCATGTACCCAACCCCTGCCTCCTGGGTTTTCCATTGTTGGCACAATCCGCTCGGCCGGGATTCCATGTATCAGGGGATTGAATGTGGTGGATTTCAATTTCAGTGGACCAAAAAGCCATTCTTGAAGGTACTGATCCATTCTCTTACCGGAAACTTCCTCCACAAGGCAACTCAGCAAAATATAATTGAGGTCCGAGTAAACCGTTTTTGGTTTCCCGCGAAACGGCAATTGACAAAGATCCCTGAGCATAATACTCCGATAGCCTTTGGGCAGATAAAGTCCGCGATAAGGATCTGGAAACTTTTCTGTTGGAAAAGGCGAAAACGAGGACTCATTCCATTTGTCCTTCGAAACCAGCCAGTAATTGCTGATGTAATACGGCGGAAGGCCAGTACGATGTGCCAGCAAATGATCTATTCGAAGTCGTCCAAGAGGAAACTGCCGGCTTGCCGCCACATATTTTCCCAATGTATCCGAAAGCTTTATCCGGCCTTCATCATAAAGGTGCATGATGGATGTAGATGTGCCAACCGCTTTGGTTACAGAAGCCAGATCATAAACACTCCTTTCGGGATCTGGTTTTTGCCGTGAACCATAACTAGTTTCACCCCAACTTTTGCGGAGGATGATTTTGCCATGGTGTAGTACAATCATCACAGCTCCGGGAAAGTCCCGGTTTCGAACAAACTGCCGAATCCGGGCATCGAGCTCTGCTTCAGGCTTTTTAGGCGAAGAAAAGCCACAAAAAAGAGGACATAAAAATGCCATTGCCAACAGAGTTTGTTGCAACAAGGGCACAGAAAAATCAGGCTTGTACCCGAATAGAAAGTTCTTGAAGTTGTTTTGGATCAAGGCTTGAGGGTGAATCTATCATAACATCCCTTCCGGAATTATTTTTTGGAAAAGCAATAAAGTCACGGATGGAATCTGCACCACCCAAAAGGGAGCAAAGTCGGTCGAATCCAAAAGCAATTCCACCATGTGGAGGAGCGCCATACTCAAATGCATCCATCAGAAATCCGAATTGCTTTCGGGCCTCTTCATCACTGAAACCGAGCAGACTAAACATTTTTGCCTGAAGATTCCTATTGAAAATCCGGATCGATCCGCCTCCAATTTCAACACCATTGATGACCAAATCATAGGCGTTCGCACGCACATTTCCTGGCTCGGTGTCCAGCAAACTGAGGTCTTCTGGCTTTGGCGAAGTAAATGGATGGTGCATGGCAAAATAACGGCCTTCCTCCTCGATATATTCAAGCAGAGGGAAGTCCATTACCCATAAAACTTCAAATTTATTTTTATCCCTCAGGCCAAGTCTGCCGCCCATTTCAAGTCGAAGCTCGTTGAGGGCCTTTCGGGTTTTATCAACATTGCCACAAAGAACCAGCAACAGATCACCTGGCTTGGAACCAGCCCTTTCGAGCCAGGTTTGCAAAACTTCTTTTGAGTAAAATTTATCAACAGAAGATTTTATTTCACCATCGGCACCAAAACGAACATACACCAAACCGCCAGCGCCAATTTGAGGGCGTTTAACCCATTCGGTAAGTTCGTCCAACTGCTTGCGGGTAAATTCAGAACATGCGCTGGCATTGATGGCAATCACGGATTCCGAATTATCGAACACCGGAAAACCAGCGCCTTCCGTCAAATCTTTTAAATAGCAAAATTCCATTCCGAAGCGAAGATCTGGCTTATCTGAACCAAAGCGCTGCATGGCTTCTGCGTACTGCATCCGGCGAAATGAAGGAAGTTCTATGCCCAAAACCTCATAAAAAATGGCTTTGGTCATGCCTTCGAAAGTATTGAGAATATCGTCCTGCTCCACAAAGGCCATTTCACAGTCGATCTGTGTAAACTCTGGTTGACGGTCAGCACGCAGATCTTCATCGCGAAAGCACTTCACAATTTGAAAATATTTATCAAAACCAGCGACCATAAGCAACTGCTTAAATGTTTGCGGGGACTGCGGAAGCGCATAAAATTCTCCTGCATTCATTCGGCTTGGCACAACAAAATCCCGGGCCCCTTCAGGCGTAGACTTAATCAGAACCGGAGTTTCTACTTCGATAAAACCCTGGCCATCCAAATGCCTCCTTACCACCTGACCGACACGGTGCCTGAGTTCGAGGTTTCTGCGAACCGGATTCCGGCGCAAATCAAGATAACGATATTTCATACGAAGGTCGTCTCCGCCATCGGTCTCATCTTCGATGAGAAATGGAGGAAGCTGCGCTGGGTTCAGCACATTGAGAAGTTCAGGATAAATCTCAATCTCACCTGTGGAAATACGGTCATTTTTGGACTCCCTTTCCACCACCTTTCCTGTAACCTGGAGAACAAACTCCCGGCCGAGCGAACGGGCAATTCCCAAAAGTTCAGCACTGTCGCGGCTTTCATCCAGAATAACCTGCGTAATGCCATATCTGTCGCGGAGGTCAATCCAAATCAGGCCTCCCTTGTCGCGTATTTTCTGCACCCAACCGGCAAGTGTTACTTTCTTACCGATGAAGGAAGCATTTAATTCACCACAAGTATTTGATCTATACATAGTTGCGTTTTTTCAAATTCAACATGCAAGTACAGAAAAAGACCTCGGCTTTCCAATCAAGAAAAAGTTTATCAGAAAGAAAGAGACTCCGTTTTTCAAGAAAAAATTAATTGTAAGTTTGCAGTTCAGGTATGTTCACCAAGAGAAGAAATATTTTTTTAATTCTGCCAATCCTAATGATTGGCCTGGCCTCTTTTCAGGTTCAGGTTTCTTCATTTCTGGCCACCTACCAAGGTGCAGACATTAGGCTGGAATGGAAAATCAGTGATGAATCGGGTGTGAGCAGTTATGAGATTTCCCGGAAGAAAGACAGCGATGCTGCTTATGGAAGACTTTCTGAGATTTCCACTTCCAACCAAGGTACTTATGTTTGGGTTGACGACAACCTGTACAAAGATGGGGATGCGATGGAAAACATCAGCTACCGTTTGACCGCCAATACCAGCTCAGGACCAAAATATTTCTACACCAACATCCAACACAGTCCCACCGCAGTTCAACGGTCATGGGGAAGTATTAAGTCGATGTTCCGTTAAGATTTTTAATAATTAAGCATAAAAAAAGGGGCTTTCGCCCCTTTTTTATTTGTCCTGAGGATATCAGGCAAGAACTTCTTCAACAGGCGTATAAGGCAGATTCCAAGCATCAGAAACACCCTGATACACAATCTTACCATTTACAACATTAAGCCCAAGTTGCAATTCCTTAGAATCTCTGCAAGCCTGCTTCCAACCTTTGGCTGCAAGTTGCAAACCGTAAGGAAGCGTTGCATTGGTCAGAGCCAAAGTGGATGTGTAAGGCACTGCACCCGGCATATTTGCCACGCAGTAATGCACAACATCATCGATAATAAAGGTTGGATTTTCGTGCGTGGTTGGGCTGCAAGTTTCAATACAACCACCCTGATCAACAGCCACATCCACCAAAACCGTTCCCGGACGCATGTCTTTAAGCATTTCACGGGTAATCAAATGAGGCGCTTTTGCACCGGGAATCAAAACAGCGCCGATAATCAAGTCCATGTGGCGGATGTAACGGCGGATGTTGAAGTCGTTGCTCATCACTGTGTCTACATTGGCCGGCATAATGTCGGAAAGTGCGCGAAGCCTTGGAAGGCTTACATCCATGATGGTTACATGAGCACCAAGTCCTGCGGCCATTTTGGCTGCCTGCGTGCCCACAATTCCACCACCAAGCACAAGTACATTGGCAGGAGGAACTCCCGGAACACCGCCCAACAGAATACCTCTGCCTTTGAGTGGTTTCTCAAGATATTTTGCGCCTTCCTGAATCGACATCCTTCCTGCAACTTCACTCATTGGAATAAGAAGCGGAAGTGAGCGATCATTCTTTTCTACAGTTTCATAAGCCAGGCAAACAGCCTTGCGCTCAATCATTGCATGGGTCAGGGGCTCTGAACTTGCAAAGTGAAAATAGGTGAAGAGAAGCTGATTTTCCTTGATAAGTCCGTATTCACTTTCAATAGGTTCTTTTACCTTGATGATCATGTCGGCAATGCCGTACACAGATTGAATATCTGGCAAAATTTCACCTCCTGCTCCTTTGTAATCGGAGTCAGAAAATCCACTGCCTTCACCAGCAGTACTTTGTATGTAGACCTGATGGCCTGCTTTTTTGAACTCAGCCACGCCTGCCGGCGTAAGGCCTACCCTGTTCTCATTGTTTTTTATTTCCTTAGGAACTCCGATAATCATGGTGTATGACTTAAAATCCGGGGCGAAATTACATTTTTAGCCGTGGCATCAGGAGATTTTTTCAATCATAAATTTCAATGCCTGATTTAAGTTTGATTTTAAGGCCAATTGGTGTTTTGTAAGCAGTCCATTTCCTTTGTACCTTGCAGTCCCTAATTTATACAGGGGCAATACTTTAATTGAACCCAGGATACCATGACCAGGTTTTTCTCCATCCTCATTACCAGCATTTTACTTTCTGGCAATTTGCTTGCCCAGTCCTTTAACAAAGAGGAGCACGAAGCTGGACTTAAGCTTTTTGATTTGGGTGAATACCGTGATGCCATTCCCCACCTATTGGAGGCCGTAAACAGTGATCCTGAAATTGTAAGCAGTAGAGCAATTGAGGCAAATTTCTTCCTAGGCATTTGTTACATGAAAGTTGGCGAAGGAGACAATGGCCTTCCATACATGAAAAAGGTCTATGAGATAGACAAAGAATACTATCCTGAAATTGAATACATGATGGGCCAATGTGCGGAAAACTCTCTCAAATTTAAGGAGGCCATCAAATACTACGAGAACTTCTTAAAAGTAGAAGGTGTAAAAAAAGACCCAGTTGCCCTTGCCGAGGTTACTAAGCACATCAACGAATGCAGGGTTGCTTCAGAACTCACCTCAAATCCGGTGAAGGTAAAAATTGAAAATGTTGGGCCGATTGTAAATTCCATATTTCCCGATTACACACCCGTACTTACTGCGGATGAATCGATTATGATTTTCACTTCCCGTCGTAAGGGAAATTTAGGCAACAAAACAGCTTCGTATCTGGACCAGGAAGAGGAATTTCCTCTTGAAGATATTTACATCTCAACCAACAGAAACGGAGAATGGAGCGAGCCAGAGAATATTGGAACTCCTGTAAATACAGATGACCACGATGCCGCAATTGCAATTTCTCCAGATGGCTCTCAACTATTTGTCTATAAAGGAATTGGAGAAGGAGATATTTATCTCTCCAGAAAAAAAGGACTTATGTGGACCGAGCCAGAATCCTTGGGTGAAAACATCAACTTGCCAAAATCCTCTGAACTTTCCTGCTCGATTACCTCCGATGGCAAAACTCTTTATTTTAGTTCCAACCGCCCTGGTGGGTACGGTGGACTGGACATCTGGAAAAGCCAGCTAATCAAAGGAAAGTGGGCAGCGCCCATGAATATGGGACCTAAAATCAATTCCAAAGAAGATGAGGATGCACCTTTCATCCACCCGGATGGAATTACCCTTTACTTCAGCACCAAAGGAAAAAACACCATGGGTGGTTATGACATTGTCTTTACCACACTTGAAAAAAGCGGTTGGTCTGAACCGCAAAATATGGGATACCCGATCAATTCTGTTCAGGATGATATTTATTATGTAGTAACCGCAAACGACCACGGTTATTTCTCCAGCTACAAACAAGGAGGCAATGGTAAGCATGATATTTTTATGGTTTCCAGGGATGCAAAAGCAGATGCAAGCACACTTGCTTCTGCAAAGGCGAACACCCAACTTGCTAAGACAAGTGACGGAGTCGCCAATCCAAAACCAAGTACCGTTCAGGTTACCAGCACAAAAAGCCGTGTTACCCTGCTTAAAGGTGTAATTACCGATGCCAGTTCCGGACAGCCAATTGAAGCTACGCTATCTGTAGTGAACATAAAAACAGGGGCTAAAATTTCAGAGGTTAATTCAAACTCTGCCACCGGTGCTTACCTTTTGATTCTTCCGGCTGGTAAGAATTACGCCATTACCGTAACTTCGCCAGGATTCCTGTTCCATTCTGAAAACTTCGATATTCCTGACTCTTCTGAATATACTGAGGTGGTAATTCCGGTTAGCCTTAAGAAGGCCAGCATTGGTACCCGCATCGTGATGCGGAATATCTTCTTCGATTTTGACAAGGCAACAATTCGCCCGGAATCAAATTTGGAACTCGACAGGCTTAGAAAAGTTATGCTGGATTATCCGAGTATGAAAATCGAGATTTCTGGCCATACTGACAATAAAGGCACAGCTGATTACAACAAAAAACTAAGTGAAAGTCGGGCAAAGTCGGTTTTGGACTACTTGGTTAAAAAGGGTATTTCACCAGACCGGATGACTTCAGCCGGTTATGGAATGGAAAAACCTATGTCTCCCAATGATACTGAAGGAGGTCGCCAGCTCAATCGCCGGACAGAATTTGAAATCAAAGGTTTTTAGGATTCCAGATAATTTCTGGAAACCCGAAGGCCAATCCAGATGGCCAGCATAATTGCGCAAATCATTGCAGCAAACAGAATCCAGGAAATGGTCTGCGCCTTTTCCTTTACTTCCTCAAGGATTTGTCGCCCAAGTCTCACTTCTACTTCCTCAAACTTTTTCATTGGAGTAACAGCCTGCTGGAATTTAATGCTGGCTTCCATCCTGAACCGTGAAATTGCTTGTTGCTCATTACCGGCACCATGCAAATTGACAATGTAATTTTCCTCCTTTCTATAATTCCTGTGTGCAAGAAGGAATTCCTTTAAGTCCCGAACCTCCTCTGTTTCCATACCTGAAAAATTCCCGATATACGTGCCCAACAGGGAATCAATTGCGCGGTTGTTTCCGTGTATTTCATCCAAAAGCTGAACCTGGCTTTCAAGACTTAAGCCGGTGAGATATTCTTCCAGATGAAAGCGATTCTGAAACTGAAGTTCCAGTAAATGTGAAATATCCATTGCCGGAATCAACTTCTTGCTAAAAAGGGCATTGAATTTCCTTTCAAGAGTATTAACGGCGGAAATCCCATAAATGCCAAACCCCATCAGGAGAGCAAGCTGAATGTAATATGCCGCAATAAGACTTTGAACCGCTTTTCTATTGTATAACCAACGCATATTTCAAAAAAGCAAAGTAATACCCTACACCCGAAAATCGGACTTGTTTTTTTCAATTCGAAAATAATCGGTTTTTATTCCGCTTTGGAAGTCAAGAGAGGAAAATGAAAATTGCATATTTGCACGAGTCCTGAAACACGCCAGTTCTATGCAAATCAAAAACTCCATCCTCGAGACCATCGGAAATACGCCACTAATACGGCTCAATAAAATTACAGAAGGCCTGCCTGGTACAATCACTGCCAAAGTTGAGTATTTCAATCCTGGAAATTCTGTAAAGGATCGAATGGCCTTGAAAATGGTGGAGGTAGCTGAAAAAGAAGGCAAACTCAAACCTGGAGGCACCATCATTGAGTGCACGAGTGGAAATACAGGGATGGGCTTGGCACTTGCAGCCTGTGTAAAAGGGTACAAATGCATTTTTGTTACCACCGACAAGCAATCCAAAGAAAAAGCCGATGTATTGAAAGCAGTTGGAGCCGATGTAATCATTTGCCCAACCAATGTAATGCCGGATGATCCAAGAAGCTATTACAGCGTGGCAAAGCGGGTAGCTTCAGAAACCCCGAATTCTTACCACTTCAACCAATACGACAACTTGGCAAACCGCCAGGCCCATTACGAAAGCACTGGCCCTGAAATCTGGGAACAAACCGAAGGTAAAATCACGCATTTGGTTTGCACTGCTGGTACTGGCGGAACAATTACAGGAACAGCAAAATACCTGAAAGAGAAAAATCCCAACATCCAGATCTGGGCCATTGATGTGTATGGATCACTGCTCACCAAATATTTCCGCACAGGGGAAATTGATATGGGTGAAGTTCATCCATACATCTCGGAAGGATTCGGGGAGGATTTTATCCCGAAGAATTACGACATGTCGTTAATCGACCACTTCGAACAGGTAACCGATAAAGATGGTGCTGTTTTAACCCGCAGGCTTGCCAAAGAAGAAGGACTTTTTTGTGGATACAGTGCAGGAAGTTGCCTGCAAGGGCTTTTCCAACTAAAGGACAGATTGAAAGAAACCGACTTGGTGGTTTGTATTTTTCATGACCACGGAAGCCGCTATGTAGGCAAAATTTACAACGACAATTGGATGAAAGACAGAGGCTTCCTGGAAACAAGGACATTCGACTCTGCGCTTGACATCCTTCGGAAACGCGATCAAAATCATGGACTTATGACAATTGATGCATCCGCTAAAGTTTCAGAAGCAGTTCAGATTTTAAATCAGGCCGCGATTTCTCAGATTCCTGTCACGGAAAATGGCGAATTCGTTGGTAGCCTTAGTGATACATCCATTCTGAACCGACTGATCGAAGAGCCGGAAATCAAATCAGCAAGCATACGCGAGGTAATGGAAGCGCCGTTTCCAATTGTGGATTCTCACCTGACTGTGAGCCAGATGTCTTCAAAACTTGGGAAGGACACAAAGGCCCTTCTTGTTAGAGACGAGAAAGGCGATTTTCAAATCATCACCCGATCTGACTTGCTCGTTGCAGTAGCCAGTTAATGAAACCTAAGGGAGAATCACTCCTTTAAACCGACCGGGATTCAAGACCGGTATTTTTGTTCCATACTTTCCATTGATTGCCTTGATGAATTCATTGGCAGCCAATGCATTTCCTTTGGGCGTAAGGTGAACACCATCTAGGGAAAATGCGCCCCCAGAAAGGTATGATGCACTCGTAGAGATGGCATCAAAATAGGAACCTCGGGTGATATTCTTCAAAAAAGTATTGGCATCCACATGGGCTAATCCATATGCATCCGCCTGATTTTTTATGATCTGATTGTACATTGAAACAGCATTTCTTGCTCTGGCAGATTCATTTGAATTCAGCACAAAAACATCCGGAATTGGATTTCTGATGCTTACCCCAAATGCTTGCGTGGTATCGAGTCCAGACTTTGCCCAAGCCAGATATTCAAGAAATTCTTTCGGATAAACATCGTAGGGAGGAGGCAAGGTAAAAGTATTCACCAGGTTATGAATGATGTCTTTCCAGGCTTTTCCGCTAGGTTTTCCCAATTCGCTGGCATAGGGAGAAAAGGTGAGCGTAAGGAAAACATCTCCATCGAAATTGCCGGTAACTGAATTGAGCGATGCCAACTGATGAACCGGCCATTCCAGTACTTTGGTAGTATCCAGAATTTTCCCACTGTCGGATAAAAAAGCAGGCAGAATGGTATTTTGAAAAACAGAATCAAACTTAAATTCTCGGATGGAATATTTTCCCATTAGGCTCAGGCTCTTCTTTACACTTGGCGTAACCGTAGTAAAAAATGGAATCGAAGTAATGTCTCCGACATTCGACAAGGCCCCGCGTGGTTTGGTAGGAAGTGCTGCCAGACCTTGCATAAGTGCGCTATAATTCTTGCTGAATTCAGCGGCAGGGGTAATTTGACCCAGGTCTACATAGCCTCCCGCTGTAGCATAACCCAACACATCGTTGTTGCCCAACCAGCAGGTAAAAACTGTTGGCTTCTGTTCTATCACCTTTTGTAAATAAGTTGCTGTGGACTTCTCCTCCTTTGCCAGCATTCGTCCAAAAAAGCTGTTCGGATTTCCATAACCCGCGGTCTGAATGTCTGCAACCTTAATTCCCGGCACACCCAGGTTGTTGTTTTTGGGGCCTAAATAAGGCTTTAAAACAATAGAATCTGGGTTGAGCGTTGGACTGTAAGCATCGGCAGACTTCCCTTCAACAGCATCCGGATCTAAGGGAACCGAAGACAAAATTGGGGTGCTTGCATCCAGAAAACCATCCAAACGGAGATAACCAGTTCCATCGGATTCTTCCGGTGCAAAAAGAGGAGCATTAAATTCACCACCACCACAAAGGGAAAACTGACCTGCAATCAGAACCGGATAGGCAACCTTTTGGCCTTCGAGAAATAATCCTCCACTTGCATAGCCAGCAGTCACGGAATTTCCAATGGCTACATAATTGGAGAGGTCTACTTTTCCATCGGTGCCGATGTTTGGTGGAACAGGATCAGGCTGGCAAGAAGAAAGCATGGCCAATGCCGGAACCAGAGAATATAAAAGGAATGCTTTGAAATTCATATTGTTAACTCAAATCAGAAGTTATAGGAAAGAGAAATGCCGGGAACAAAAACACGGATTTTATAGGTGCCTGGAACAAAGCTATCCGGGGCATTGACCAGAATATCGGATGGAGATTGTTCACGGGTGTTTCCTTCAACATACAGGAAGGACGCGTCTACAGACAACTTATCCGAAACATGATAGCCAAGTCCGGCGGTGAAACAATTCCGGTTGGCATCCGGAGTTTCTGGAGTCATGTAGCCATCGCCAACCGGAGTTTGGTCGAAATAATACCCAGCCCGAACTGCAAATTTTTGACTGGCTTGATATTCGGCCCCAAATCGGATGATGGAAGCATCTTTATAATTTCGGGGAGAAGCGGTGGACATTGCACCATTTACACTGGCGCCATAATCAAATCGCAACTCCTTGTAAGCCGACCAATAAACAAGGTTGTAATCCAAGGCAAGGAGTAGTTTAGGCCCTGCTTTCCATGCAAGGCCAGCGGAAAGCGTTGCCGGCAGTGGAAGGGTTGCCGAAAAACTCGTTTTTCCTCCTGGAGGAAAAAGACCCAAAACGCCTGAAGTACTCGGCGGCACAATAAAAGTTGCCTCACCATCTTTTACCTTCATGTCCACCCGTGATCTGTAATCCAGACCAAAACTCAAATCTTCAGAAAGCTTGGCATGAATCCCGATGTTGTAGCCTAGTCCATTGGCAGAACCTTTTAAACCCGCCTCAGAAAAACCATTTTGCAGGGCCAGAGCGCCAATTCCCTTTTGCAATTCTACCCCGCCTGTGGCATAAACAAAACCTGCACCAATGCCAATTTTGTCGGACAAACGGAAAGACACTGTGGGCTGAATGAAAACCGATTGAAGTTTCAAAGACCGAAGCACGCTGTAGCCTTTCCAGTCAGAAGGCCATTTTACTGAGGAGCCATAAGGCGTGTAAACACCCAGTCCAAATTTGAAACGACTGTCTTTCAATCCATAAGAAGCATACAAAGCAAATGGCGTTCCCAATGGACTTTCCGTTTCAGACTGGTAATTGCTGGGGGCATCGGTTTCTTGCCAGGCAATATATTTTACGCGGGAACGGATCAAGCTGCCACCAACAGAAACATTGTTCTTAATGGTGAAAGCCAAACTTCCGGGGTTAAAAAAAACAGAACTTGCATCAAAAGCGAGGGCTGTACCCGTATGGGCCATTCCAATCTGGCGCTGGCCTTGAAGCGCAACCTGAAACCCACCAGAGAATGCCTGACTTCCAAAAAGAAGAAAGGCCGCAACAATCAGAAATTTCTTTTTCATTGGTATTAGGAATTCCGGCAAAACCGGAGTCCGGCAAGGTAATTGAAAAATCAATATTCCAATATCCAAAGCCCAAAGCTCTAAATCTTAAAACCATAAAGACTAATCTGAATATTTCTGCTTTTTAAACATCTATTTTCGCTGAAGTACAACCATTTTTGCGCTCAGAAAGTCCTAGGATTAATCCCGAATTTAATCTCCATGAATCAGGAAAACGAGATAAAAAACAAAGCCGCAGTAAGGCATTTTAAACATTGCCTAAACTTGCTTTTTCTACTACTGACCACCTTTTCGGCAGTTGATTCTCAAGCGCAGACAAAGGCCCAGAAAAAACAAGCCGATAAACTTTTCAGAAACCGCGGCGAATTGTATTTCCGTTTTATGCTGAAAAACAAGGCCGATATCGGCGAGATTACTCGGGTAATTTCCATCGACCATGTAAAAGGAGATACCGTCTTTGCATTCGCCAACAAACGAGGATTACTTCAATTTTTTGGACTTGGGTACAACCGATTTAAAATACTCGAAACGCCCGCAGAAGAATTTCGCCGACTCGAAAACCAGGAAAAACGCTTAAAAAAAAAGCCCGGAATAACAAGCACCCAGGCATTTGATGCCTACCCAAGCTACCCAGCTTACGAGCAGGCAATGGCCCAGTTTGCCGCTAGTTACCCGGGAATTTGCAAACTCATAAACCTCGGAACGCTTCCCAGCGGGCGGAAAATTCTGGCACTCAAAATCAGCGATTCTGTCAACATCAATGAAAATGAGCCAAGATTTCTATACACATCCTCCATGCATGGCGATGAAGCAGCAGGATACCCAATGATGCTGAAACTGGCCGATACCCTCCTTAAAGGCTACGGCAACAACCCTGAGTTAACAAACCTTGTAAACCAAATGGAAATCTGGATTAACCCATTGGCAAATCCGGATGGCACATACAAAGCTGGCAACAATTCGGTTTCAGGCGCAGTTCGGTTTAATGCCAACAACATTGACCTCAACAGAAATTATCCAGATCCACAGGATGGCCCACATCCGGACGGAGAGGTTTACCAGCCTGAAACTAAAATTTTTATGAAACTGGCTGATAGCCTTTCTTTTGTAATGGCAGCCAACTTTCATGGAGGCGCCGAAGTCTGGAACTTTCCATGGGATACCTGGCAGCGCCGTCATCCGGATGAAAACTGGTGGACTGCGGAAGGAGTAAAATTCTCAGACTCCGCGAGGTCTCAATCTTCCACTTATTTCAACGAAAATTATGGATATCCAAACCTGCCGGGCGTATCCCAGGGTTTTGAATGGTATGAAGTAAATGGTGGCCGTCAGGATTACATGAACTGGTTTAAAAATTGCAGGGAGGTGACCTTAGAAATTTCAGACACCAAACTCATTCCAAATTCTCAGATTCCTTTGCATTGGAAATACTTGAGAAGGTCGCTGATTGCTTATATGCAGGCTTCTCTCCGTGGAATTCGAGGACAGATAAGCGATGCCTGCACAGGCCTGCCAGTAAAAGCCCGCGTTTGGCTACAGTCCCACGACCGGGATAGTTCCCATGTATATTCATCCACTATTTTAGGCAACTACCACCGGCCTATTTTTCCCGGCAATTATTCAATGCTGATTTCTGCGCCGGGTTACCAAAACTATTCCATTCCCACCATCCAGGTTGGCAATGACAACGCGACATTGATGAATGCAATACTTCAGCCGAAAGAGCCAATTGCGTCTTTTGTTGAATCTAAAACCGACATATGCACGAGCAGCATTTCCTTCACTGATTTGAGTGGATCCGCTTCGCAATGGTCCTGGGACTTTGGCGATGGGCAGACATCCACAGAAAAAAATCCTGTGCACGAATACCAGCAGGAAGGTGTTTATATGGTGAAACTCATTGCAGGAAACTGCGCCGGCAGCGATACGGTTTTTCGGATGGTCAATATCATTAGTCCCGAAAAACCAATTACCGAGGGAGACACCTCCAATTGCGGCGCTGTGGTCCATATCCTCAAAGCCAATTCTACAAATCAAACCCTTTGGTATTCAAATCCGCAAGGTGGAATGGCTCTGGATACTGGAAACACATTTTCAACGCCGCTGCTTGACAGCACGCGCAATTGGTATGTGAAAGCGAGCAGGCCTTTGCAGCTACCGAATGCCGGACCTGTTTCAAATCAGCTTGGAACTGGAGGGTATTTCACTGGAAACACTTACCATTTTTTAAGTTTCGATGTGATGCATGCTTTCAGGCTAAGATCCGTTCGTGTTTTTGCCAACACCGCCGGCAACAGAACCATTCAATTGAGAAATGCTCAAGGGCAAGTGGTTCAATCCCGAATTATTCAGGTGCCGCAAGGCGATTCCAGACTTCAATTAAACTTTGATATTCCAAAAGGAGAAGGCTGGCAGCTTGGAATTGCGGGTGGCGCCAGTAACAACCTTTACCGAAATACGGTTGGAGCAGCCTATCCCTATCAAGTGGAAGGAATTCTCAGCATCAATGGAAACAGTGCCGGAAATCCAGCCATCTACTATTTTTTCTACGACTGGGAAATTTCTTCATCCTGCGAGAGCGCGCCCGCTCCGGTTCAAGCCCTGGTGTTAAATGCGCCACGGCCACGGATAAGCATTTCATCCACCGCCGACACAGTTTGCGATGGAAATATTATTCAGCTTCAGGCCCAGTTTGCAAATACATTGAATCCTCAATTTACCTGGTTTGATGGATTGGCGCCACTTGGATCCACTCTCACAACCTTTACCGGTTTTCTATCGCCAGGCAGCCATTCCATCACCTGCCGTTTGCTTTCGGAAGATACTTGCGCAGTAGGAAATCCGGCAGTTTCCCTGCCAAAAACCATCCTGGTTTTGCCAAGACCAGATGCACCGCTTATCGCCCTTGCTGGCAATATCATCAACTCCAGTTCAGGCCCAGTTCTTTGGTATATAAACAATCAGCCCATTGGTGGAATGCCGACATCCAGCATTGCTGTGACTTCAGATGGAAGTTATACCGCCGTGATTTCAGGCAACAATGGCTGTAGTTCCATTCCATCAGAACCCATCATCATCAATGCGGTTGCAGGAAAAAGGGAAGATACTTTTAGAATGTGGTTTGACGGAATTGATGTGTGGCTTGATAATAAAATCGAAAAGAGCCAAACAGTTGAAATCATGACAGCTGAAGGAAAAATCCTGCAGAAAATTCAGGCAGGTTTGGGAAGGAAAAAAATCAATCTTGACCAAGTGCCAGCTACTTTCCTGCTCATTCGCGCAACCGGCACAGGCAAACTTTTGAAAGTCATTCGGTAAAATGGCAAAAGCTGTCCACAATCAGGTGCAAGAATAATGGCTGCGGCATGGTTTTGGAGACATAAAATGCAAATGAAGTATCTCCTTTTCCTTGTGCCCCTTTTCCTCATCATTTCAGCCATGAGCATTTTTAGCAAAGACAATACGCCAACTGTTCCCTACAAAGTCCTTAAAAAGATTGGGGCCATAGAAATCCGGGCATACAATCCAGTGCTCTATGCAAGTGTCGAAAAAACCGGCCGAATGATGGAAATTGGAAGTCCCGGTTTCCGTGACCTTGCTGGCTACATTTTCGGGGGAAACAAGGAATCAAAAAAAATTGCCATGACCGCACCGGTAACTTTTCGTGCTGTTGATTCAAGTGGTGAAAAAACAGAAATGAGTTTCAGTATGCCACAAGGACTTACATTGGAGAACATACCAAAACCTTCATCCGGCAACATTCGACTGCATTTGGCAGAACCAGTTCAAATGGCAGTGTTGGAATTTGGCGGATTTGCCTCCAATAAAAACATCCAGGAAAAGGCCGAATCATTAAGAAAAAGCTTGAAAAAAGAAGGCATTGAATGGAAAGAACCCGTCATCTTCATGGCATACAATTCGCCTTGGACATTATTCAGCCGCAGAAATGAAGTGGCCTTCGAGATTTCAGAAAATACCCAATTGAAGTAAAAATTTATCCAATACACAGCTTGGATTTTTTGACCCGGAACTGATACCTTGTCCGGCAGCTTTACAATCCTGGCATGACACAATTATTTCCGGCACTAAGAAAATTTTCAATCGCAATAATCGGCATTTCAGCTTTGTCAAATCCCGACTTTTCCTTCGGCCAGACTGCGGGAGAAACCGTGAAAGATGCAGATGGAAATAGATATCACACCGTTAAAATCGGAAATCAGCTTTGGTTGAAAGAAAACCTGAAATCGCAGAGTTTCCGCAATGGAGACAAAATTTTGTCGATGCCCATCAGCACAGACTGGTCTAATTTTACAAAACCTGCCGTTTCTGAAAAACCAAAGAACGGTCCATACGACGCGCATTATGGAAGGCTGTATAATTGGTATACAATTTCTGACCCAAGAGGACTTTGTCCAGCTGGATTTCATATTCCAAAGCGCAAAGACATTGAGATACTGCTTGATGAGTTGGGCAGAAACAAATCAAAATGGAGCGACAAATCCATTTTCTCCCAAGGCGAAGCCGAAAATCTGGGCGGAAAATTGAAAGCAAAATCAAAATTGTGGCTTGCCCCGAATTCAGGCAGCAACAACCAAAGTGGCTTTAATGCCTTGCCGGCCGGATATAGGGCGCGCTCCATTGTGGACATGGGCCTTTCGGCCTGGTTCTGGACATCCACCGAATATGATGCACTCAATGCAGATGGCATGGTGCTCAGCAATGAAAGCAGCGGCGCAAAACTTACCTACCATTTTAAAACGAATGGTTTCTCGGTAAGGTGTTTGAAAGATTAATCCCTCTGCTTTTACCAAAATAAAAAAAGCCCCTGCGGTTCAGCAGAGGCTTTTCTTTTTTTCGGCCAAGATTTATTTCGCAAAGCTCACGGCCCGCTTTTCGCGGATTACTGTAATCTTGATCTGACCTGGATATTGCATTTCCTTTTCGATTTTGCTGGAAATTTCAAAGGCCAGATTGCTGGCTCTTTCATCCCCAACCTTGTCCGCATCTACCACCACACGAACCTCACGCCCAGCCTGAATGGCGTAGCATTGATTTACGCCATCAAAAGAAAGCGCCATGTTTTCAAGTTCGCGCAAACGCTTGATGTAACTGTCCATCACCTCGCGGCGGGCACCAGGTCTTGAGCCTGAAATGGCATCACAACTTTGAATGATCGGCGAAATCATGGCCGTCATTTCAATCTCATCGTGGTGGGCGCCAATGGCATTTACCACATCTGGATGCTCTTTGTATTTCTTGGCCAGCTCCATACCAAGCAATGCGTGGGGAAGTTCTGCTTCCTCCGGCCAAACCTTTCCAATGTCGTGCAACAATCCGGCGCGTTTGGCAAGCTTGGCATTCAACCCAAGTTCTGCTGCCATGGTGGCGCAAAGTCTAGCCACCTCGCGGCTGTGCTGAAGCAAGTTTTGTCCGTAAGAAGAACGATACTTCATTCGGCCAATCATTTTAATGAGTTCCGGATTCAGGCCATGAACACCGAGATCAATGGCAGTACGCTCACCGGTTTCTACAATTTCATCTTCGATGTTTTTGCGGGTCTTGGCTACAATTTCCTCGATGCGGGCCGGGTGAATTCGACCATCCTGCACAAGTCTGTGCAAAGACAAGCGGGCAATTTCTCTGCGAACCGGATCAAATCCGGATATAATAATTGCCTCCGGGGTATCATCTACAATGAGTTCAACACCGGTTGCCGCTTCAATCGCACGGATGTTACGGCCTTCACGACCAATTATTTTCCCTTTGATATCGTCGCTTTCAAGATTAAAAACAGACACACAGTTCTCAACCGCCTGTTCGTGGGCTGTACGCTGAATTGTGGTTAAAATAATTTTCCGTGCTTCTTTGGTGGCCGTCATTTTGGCCTCCTCCATGATGTCTTTGATGTGGGCTGCGGCCTTGGTTCCAGCCTCATTGCGAAGACTTTCCACCAATTGTTCGCGGGCTTCTTCTACACTAAGATTTGCAATGCGGGTGAGTTGCTGCTGCTGCTGGACAAGATGCTTTTCAGCCTCTTCTTTCTTTTTGGCAACAATCGAAATCTGTGATTCCAGGTTTTGCTTTGTGGTTTCTACTTCAGCTTCCTTGCGGCTTAGCTGCTCCTGCATCTTAGAAACCTGCTGTTGCTGTTGCTTCAGCTTGTTTTCATTTTGCACCATTTGATTGCGGCGGCGATTTACATCTTCCTCAAACTCACCTTTCTGTTTGATGAAGAACTCTTTTGCCTCAAGCATTTTATTCTTCCGGGCTGCTTCTGCATTGAGTTCGGCTTCCTTAAGAATGTTGTTTGATTTGGCTCTGGCATCGTCCTCAAATTTGCTGAGGGAGCCTTTGAACATCGTTTTGGTTAACAAGAACCCTACACCACCTCCTACTGCAAGAAGGACGATGTAAATGATAATTTCCATTTGTATATATTATTGGTTAAGTGTTACGGGCCATTCCTCAGCATGAGCCAGGCAATGCTTCAGAATCAAATCGTGTATGCCCATTCAACAAGGTATTTGAGTTCCTGCTGAACCGAGAAAAGAATTACTTTCCCCGCCACTTAAAAACTACGCTGTCAGGCGCTCCGAAGTTGCTTCAATTTCATCTGAAATCGATTGCACCAATTCTTCTTTCCTTTCTTCCAAACTAAGCTTCCCAAAAAAAGCATCAAAAGCCGCCATCGCCAGCAAATCTTGCTTCTCTGATATATGAAAATTGGTTTTGTAAAAAGCCATAGTCTCGTTCAATTTGGTTGCTGCCAGAAGCACACGGGCTTCATCGCTGGCTTTCACCGTCATCGGATAATCTTTACCCGCTATTTGAACTGTGACCGATACTTTATCCAAACCTTTAGTTATGAATGCGTTAACTTTCAAGCTGGGCTATGCACCTATCGATTTCTTCAACATAGACATCTATCTGTTTCGAGATAGTGGCTACCTTTTCGGCATAGCTTCCGTTTTCGTTTGCAATATTAGCCTTTTCAGCGCTCAAAGGAAAATTTTTCATCCCTTCTCTTAAACTGGCAAGATTGTCCCGCAGCTCGCGATTTTCTGCCTGATAGTACTGGATATCTTTCTTCAAGGCATCCCGTTCAGCAAGAACGGCTTCAATTTTTTCATTCAGCTGATCCAGTTTTTCCTTGATGCGAATATCCATAGCGATTGATTTTCAAGCAGCAATATAGGTATTCAAAGGAAATGAAATCTATGAAAACGACTTATTGTCCTCAATCATCAAGGCTTCCCTGACTTGGATCACTTGCCTGCTGCACCCGACTGGTATCACCGCCAACCGGATCGAGGGAAACTTTCCCACTACAGGTTAAATCAATGCTCAGGTTCTCGGGTCTTTTAAATGGCCCCTTTGTAATGCCTAGGACCTTATCGCCATACACTTTGTCCATGTAGTAACTCCAGATTGGCAGGGCCATTTTTGATCCCTGTCCATAATTGAATGAACGAAAGTGAATGCTTCGATCCTCCCCGCCGACCCAGATTCCGGTTACAAGTTGCTTGGTGATGCCAATAAACCAACCATCTGAATAATTGGAAGTTGTGCCTGTTTTTCCGCCTACCTCATTGCCTACCAAAGTCTTACCAAGCCTATGCAAACCCAAGGCAGTTCCGTTTCGCTCACGGGTGGCACCCATCAGCATGTGCACCATCATAAAGGCCGTTTCTTTGGAGATAACTTCCTTTTTATCTGGAGTGAATGCCTTGATTTCATTTCCATTTTTATCTGTAATGCGAAGCAGATAATAGGGCTTCGTCCAGGTTCCGCCTGAAACAAAAGTTGAATAGGCAGAAACGAGTTCATACACGGAAACATCGCTGGAACCAAGGCAAAGCGCCGGCACCGGGTCAAGCGGACTTTCAATTCCTAAAAGTTTAGCGAAGGCCACAACCCGTTCAGGGCCAAGTTTTTTCATTACCTGGGCGGCTACAGAATTGATGGATTGTGCCATGGCTTTGCGCAAGGTCATGCGCTCGCCGGAAAACTTGCCGTCCGAATTTTTAGGCGTCCAGTAAGTGTTGGTTTCCTCGTTGTAAAAAGTAACCGGGGCATCGACCATTTCTGTGCAAGGCGTAAAACCATTGTCCATGGCCGTGGCATACACGATGGGCTTAAATGCCGAACCCGGCTGACGGCGGCCTTGTCGCACATGGTCGTATTTGAAATATTTATAATTGATTCCGCCCACCCAAGCTTTAATATGGCCTGTAAACGGATCCATGCTCATCATCCCCGAATGGAGAAAATGTTTGGTGTACGCAATTGAATCCCAAGGTGAAATGGTCGTATCAATTCCTCCTCTCCAGGAGAATAAACTGGTGCGCATTGGACGGCGAAAGGCAGCAATTGCCGAATCTTCATTGCCATTGTATTGATCCAAATACGACTGAAACAAAGCGGTCCGCCGGGCATTGTTCAGAATAAAATCCTTGATCTCCTTGCCATTTTCATCCACCCAAGGTTTACGGCCTTTCCAATATCGGAAGAAAACACCTTGCTGATAGCGCATGTGGCTATCGAGCGCCTGTTCTGCATAACGCTGCATGCGGGAATTGATGGTGGTGTAAATTTTCAAGCCAGAAGAGTAAAGATCAATGCCTTTTTCCTTACAGATTTTGAGTAGGTCTTTTTTCAGCTCTGCGCGGAAATAAGTTCCATATCCTTCATTGTGGTTTTCTACACGATACTGCCTGATGTCAACCGGCTTGAGTTTGAGCGATTCAAGTTCAGCCTCCGTAATAAAGTTGTATTTTTCAATTTGTTCAAGTACAGTGTTCCGCCTCTCAAAAGCCCGCTTTGCGTTGTAAACCGGCGAGTACATGGTCGGAGCTTTGAGCAAACCCACCAGCAATGCACTTTGCTCGAGACTCAACTTTTCAGGTGTAGTGTTAAAAAATGTACGGGCGGCAGTTTTGATGCCGTACGCATTGGACCCAAAGTGCACCGTGTTGAGGTACATGGTGAGAATTTCCTGCTTGGTATAAGTGCGCTCTAAACGAACCGCTGTAATCCATTCTTTTGTTTTGATTACCACCGTTCTAAGACCGGGAATGCCTGAAAGATGTCCTTCATACAATTCGCTGCGAGTGGCGAATAAATTTTTTGCCAGCTGTTGGGTAAGCGTGGAAGAACCGCGCCTGTCAAAACGCACCAAATACCACAAAATTGCAATTGTGCCCCGAAGGTCGATGCCGCTATGATTCTCAAAGCGAATGTCTTCCGTAGCAAAAAGCGCCTTGATCAGATTGGGAGACAAATCTTCAAATCTGGCGGGAGATCGGTTTTCGCGGAAATATTTTCCCAGCAAAACACCATCCTCGGTGTACACCTCTGAAGCGAGTTCGGACCGCGGATTGGCTAGATTCTCGGTACCTGGCAGTCCACCAAATAGACCAAACAGGTCCACAGAAACCGCCAGGGTCCAAATTGTGAGGCCCCCGAAGAGGCTGGCCAGAAGAATCCAGGCCGTTTTGATGAGCGGTGTCTTATTCATCAGATTGTCTGAGCAAAAAAATACATTTCCCTGATAAAGCAGGAATAAAAAATCACCTTTACCCAATAGATTTGCAAGGCCCGCGTTTTAAACACTCTAAAACGACTTTTAGATTTGAATTCACCCAGCTACCTACCTGTGATTGTGCCGGCCATCGGCATGTTGGTACCATTTGTAATTCGTTGGATTGAAAACAGAAGCCGCTTGAAACAAGCCCGGCATTTATTGGATGTGATTAAAACGCGTGATGAAATTGAAAAATTGATTTCAGATGCCGAAAGACAGCAAATTCAGTTACCAGATGTTGAAGAAAGCCAACTTCGACATTACCGCCAGGAACTTGACAAAGAAATCAAACGGAGTGAAGGGCTGGACATCCGGCTTTATCCTTTATTGATTTCAATGGAAATTATATTCTTTGTTTCGGCTGCCTTTTCGGGTATGCTCGGGATTTTTCAGAAATTATTTTATGCCAAAGGCAATGAAACATTTCCCTTTTTAGAAGGCATTTTTTCGAATACCCCAACAAGAATTGGTTTACTGATAACTTGTCTGATTATCAGCCTGTACCTCTCTCATTTTTCTGCCAGGCGCATTGCAATCCGAATGGGAATCAACCTGAAATCTGAGATTCGGATTTTTCTGATTTTCAATCTTTATTTTCTCCTGGTGACGCTTTCCATGGGAACCATCCTTTACCTGCTGGATATGGTAATGCCCTGGTTTTAGGGATGAATTTCTGTCAAATTGAAAAAGAACTTTCGAACATTATTTCAAACCTGACTGCCAAGGCTTAGCGGGATCGCAGAAAATTTCTCCATTTGAAATACACAGCGGAGAAGAAATGTTGTTGTGATAAAGCTGACCCGTGCCAAGACCCTGTGGAAAAAATGTCCTGTATTGTCCGGCAAGCTGGGCGATGGCATTCAAACCCACATTGCTTTCCAGCATGGATGTAATCCACCAGTCGATGCCAAGGTCCTCGGCCATGGAAATCCACTGATTTGTTTGGCCCAAACCCCCAAGCAAGGAAGGTTTTAACACAACAAACTGGGGCTCAACGGCCTCCAGCAAATTGAATTTCTGGTGGTCATATGGTTTGCCATTCAGTTCTTCATCCAAAGCAATGGGAATTGGAGAATGCCGGCATAAGTCTGCCATTTCCTTAATCTGGCCAACCGCAATAGGTTGTTCAATGGAATCTATTTCGAACGGTGCCAGAGCTTCCAATTTCTGAAAGGCTTCCTTCAAATCCCAGGCCCCATTGGCATCAAGGCGAATTTTGATTTCGGAGGCTGGCATTTCAGCCCGGATTCGCCTGAGAAGTTCAAGCTCCTCGGTCCAATTGAGTGCGCCAACCTTTAGCTTGATTGTATCAAATCCGGCTTCCTTCTTTTCTCTGGCCTGCGCTTCCATTGTGACGATGGGGTTCATCCAAACCAAACCATTGATGGGAACCCGCCAATTTCCCAGATGGAAATCTGGATCGCAGATTAATTTCTTACCACCATTCACCCAATCGAGCCATGCGGTTTCAAAGGCAAACAAGCCGGATGGCAGCCATGGACCATTCCAGGTTTCGAGCCAATTGGCACTTAGTCGCCGCCAGTTCCTTGGCTTTTCTTCCATCAGCGGAAGAAGAAAGTTTCCAAGCTGATTTAAATCTGACTCAAATGTCGAAAGATTCTCGCTGCTTAAACCCGGAAGGAATCCGGCCTCGCCCCATCCTTCCAGACCCGGGAATTCCGAGTGACGCAAAACAACAAACCAACTTTGCTTTTCTTTTAAAACGCCGCGACTGGTACCGGCTTCAAACCGGAACTGCAATGTATAAGGCTGAATTTCAAAGGAAAACATTGAAATCAGTGCACTTCCTGCATTAACTTTCGAACCAGTGGCGAAATGGCAATCAGAACCAAACCGGCAACCAAGCCATAAATTCCAAACTGCCGGTACCCATCTGTGTAGGTTAAGAGTTTTTCCATCACAGTAGGATTGGCAGATTCAGAAACAAGGCTGGCACCAAACAAGCCTGCCACATATTGCCCATAGGCGCTTGCCAAAAACCAAAGGCCCATCATAAGTCCCTGAAGGCGCAGAGGAGACAGCTTTGTCATGATGGAAAGACCAATTGGAGAAAGGCAAAGTTCCCCGAGTGTCTGAATAAAATAAGCAACTGTGAAGATTTCAAGGGAGGCAAGTCCAATGTCATCCGCAAAGAACCGGCAGCCATAAAAAGTTAAAAAGGAAAGTCCCAGGAAAAGAAAACCCATTCCAAATTTCACCACAGTGTTTGGCTCAGACTTTCTATTTGAAAGCCAAACCCAGATGAGTCCCGCGACTGGCGCAAACAATATCACAAACAAGCTGTTGGCCGAATTGTTCACTCCATTGGGATCAAGGTTTAAACCCAAGAAACTACCCTTCAGATTGTTGGCTGCAAAAAGACTCAGCGAGCCACCGGCTTGTTCAAAAATGGCCCAAAAGATTACAGAAAACAGGATAAATAGCAGAGCGGCGGCGAGCTTCTTGGCCTCAGCGGCAGAAACGCGCGACATTTCATATCCAAGATAAACCAGACTGAATGGTCCGATGAAATACATAAACCAGTCGGTGTATTGGGTATTGGCCACCATTTTCATAATCAGTGGAATGGACGCCAGGGCACCCAGATACACAAGATATTCCGGCCAGGTCTTTCCCTTTTCTCCTGTTTCGTGGTTGTCTAGTGGGGAAAGTCCGATTGGCCCCAAAGAATTGCGGGTAAAAACGAAAGTGATCAAGCTGATGGTCATTACAATTGCCGCAAGGCCAAAAGCCATATTCCAGCGCAAGGCTTCTGGCACAAGATCCGAAAGCATGCTTCCCTTTCCAATTGCCACACAAGCGTAGCCACCCAACAAGGCGCCAATGTTGATACCAGAATAAAACAATGAAAACCCTGCATCGCGGCGGCTATCCCCCTCGCGGTAAAGATTGCCCACCATGGCAGAAATATTGGGCTTGAAAAAGCCTGTTCCGATGATGTTGAACCCAATGCCAAGGAAGAAATACTGCCTTGGATCGATGGCTAGAATGACAGAACCCACGATCATAAGCAGCCCACCCCAGAAAAGCGACTTCCTAAAACCCAGAATTTTATCGGCAAAAAGTCCACCAATAAAAGTGAAAGCATAAACAAAGGCCTGGGTAGCACCGTACTGCAGATTGGCTTGTTTTTCATCCATGAAAAGTTCCGTCACCATAAAAATGGTGAGCATGCCACGCATTCCATAAAAGGAAAAGCGCTCCCACATTTCGGAGAAAAACAGGTACCAAAGTTGTTTGGGGTACTTGCCCTTGAAGGACTGAATTTCGCTGATTGTCATTCCCTTTATTTAATTTCTTGATTCATGGTTTTGTTAAGACTTCTAAGCAGCGCAAACATCAACAAACTAGCCGCCATCAAGAGGGCAAAATTCACCCAAAAGAAATCTGCTTTGTTGTCATAAGTGTCCCACATACTGGCCAAAACCCCACTTAATTTATTCCCGATTGAGGTAGAGAGAAACCAACCGCCCATCATCAAGGAAGTAATGTTGGTTGGACTCACTTTGGAAACCAGCGAAAGACCCATGGGACTCAAAAACAATTCTCCGATGGTGATGATGCCATAGTTTGCAACCAGCCACCAGACACTCACTTTTTCCAGGCCATTGTTTCCAGCTTTTACAGCTGCCACCATTACCAGAACACTCAGTCCGGAAATCAGGAGTCCAAAAGCAATTTTGGATGGGGTTGAAGGTTCCTTGCCGATTCCACGCAGGAAAGTGAAGAATGCCACAACCAGCGGTGTAAGCAGAATTACCCAGCCTGGATTGATGGATTGGCTCAAATTGGTGGCCCATAGGCTCACTTTCGTTCCCTCTGCCGGAAGCAAATCGGCACGTACATTTTTGAAATACGAAGGATAGTTCAATTCCTTTTTAACCACCCCGTTCTCCTTAATTTTCCGGAATTGAGCATCGGTGGCTTCCACTGAATCCTTTTCAAAACTCAGACTTTTAGAAAGGCTAATGTTGGTCGAAACCGTTTCCGCAAAACCGCTCACTTGTCTGTCGGTATAGCGATCGGCCCAGGTAGTAAGCGCCGAACCATTCAATTTGAAAACAGCCCAGAAAAGTATTACCACTGCAAAAATTGTAAGCAAGGCGCCAATGCGGCTTTTCTCATCCGGTTTGGCCCTGAAATACAAGCTTGAGTAAAACAGAATCACTGGAATACAGGCGAATATAAAAGCGTCTGTACTATCAGAACCAAAGATGTAGGCATTTGGATTGGATTCGGAAGCGACCCCTTTCAGGAACCAGCCAATCACACCGAAAAGAGCTGAAGGCAGTAAAATCAACAGGCAGATTTTCCAGAATGGCATGTCACCCGGCTGGATTCCTTTCTTTTTTGTGTACCCTTTGTAATGCCTGCTGCCCAAAAGAAAAACGCCTACTCCAATGAACATTCCTACGCCTGCAGCAAAAAAAGCCCATTTCCAACCCAGTAAAATCTGAAGTGCTGCCCCGAAAAAATTGCAGATGAAAGCACCCACATTGATGCCCATGTAGAAGATGTTGTAGCCCTCGTCCTTTCGGGATCGGTACTGGTCGGTGTTGTAGAAATTACCGAGCAGGGTGGAAATGTTGGGCTTAAAGAAGCCATTGCCCAAAATCACCAGACCCATGGCCAGGTAAAGCATCGGAAGGGAATGCACGCCCATCATCATGTATCCAAAACCCATCAAGATTCCACCTATGATGATGGAAGTTCGATAACCCAAATAGCGGTCGGCGAGTAAGCCACCGATAAATGGTGTGAGAAAAACCAGAGCTATAAAAGTGCCGTAAAGATCAGAAGCTTCCTTTTCATTGAGGGAAAATCCACCTTCTACATCTTTCAGGTAAAGCGTGAAAATTCCAATCATGAGGTAGTAGCCAAAGCGCTCCCACATTTCGGATAAAAACAAATATGGCAGTGCCCCTGGATGGTTTTTCCACATAATTATTCTGGATTGCTATTTTGAAATTCTGAATTAAGCACTTGCTGATTCAGCCGGGGTATCTATCAGTTTTTGAAGGATCCGAGAAAGTACGAACAAGATTCCCGCGGCAACTCCGGTCATTACAATGAAGAGTGTAAAAAACTCATACAAATTGGTAATCTGAAAACCCAAGAAAGAAGGATATTCCACTGGTGAACCGGCCGTTACATCTGAAGGAGGAATAAGTGCACTAAGCGTCCCGGCAAATTTATTGGCAGCGGCATTGGCAAGAAACCAGGTGCCCATCATCAAAGAAGACAAGCGGAGTGGTGCAAGTTTTGAAACCATCGACAAGCCAATAGGGGAAAGACAAAGTTCACCCATCGTGTGGATTACATACAATCCGAAAAGCCACCACATGCTTACTTTTTCTCCTGCTCCAAGACCTTTTACTGCGAAAGCAATGACCACATAACCTATGGCCACCAAAGCAAGGCCCCAGGCCATTTTTGTTGGCGAAGAAGGCTCCATTTTAAATTTGTATAAAAATCCCCAAAGGACTGTAAACAATGGTGCTAGCGTAATTACCGCCAATGGATTCACCGATTGAAAATACGCAGCAGGCATTTCCCAGCCGCCGATAAATCTGTCAGTTTGCCTGTCTGCAAACAAGGTAAGTGAAGCACCGGCCTGCTCGAATGCACCCCAAAAGAAAATCACGAAAAAGGCCAGAATGAAAATCACAATGATGCGAAGGGTTTCTTGCTTGTTGAGGCTTTTGTCAGACAAAATCACGGCTGGAATCAAAAGCATAGAACCATAAATAAACCAGCTGATGATGTCCTTGTCTGAATGAAACCATTGTTTAAAATTCAGCATGAAGAAAATCATCGCAATTGAACCCACAATCATGAGGATACTTTTCGCATCCAGGGGCCTGACAGGCAGGCCAATCTCCTCCCCTTCTTCTGAAATGAGGTGGCTTTTCTGATAAATCAACATCACCACCAGAGCCAAAAGCATTCCAATGCAGGCAGCCAAAAAACCATATTTATAATCACTGAAAGAGCTGCAAATAATTGGCGAGAAGAAGGCACCAAGGTTTATACCCATGTAAAAAATGGTAAAAGCGCTGTCTATCCGGCGGTCATTTTTAGGATACAACTGACCAACCATGGTGGAAATGTTTGGCTTAAAAAAGCCATTACCCACAATCAGGGCTGTAAGGCCGGTCCACATAAGAGCAACACCACCATCCTGACCAGCACTGGCACTTAAAAACATAAAGAATTGTCCGAGTGCCATCAAAAGCCCACCTACAAATATGCTGCGCCTGTTTCCAAGATATTGGTCGCAGAGATATCCACCAAGCAGCGGTGTGAGGTAAACAAGACCGGTATAACTTCCATAAATTTCAGATGCTTCTGCGTCAGGGAGCATTAATATCTTGGTCATGAAAAGCATGAAAATGGCGCGCATGCCATAATAGCTAAAGCGCTCCCACATTTCTGTGAAAAATAGGACGTACAAACCCTTCGGATGTCCGCTACCTGTATTTTGTAATTTTTCGTTTGCCATGAATTGGTGTTTTATCGGCAACAAGTAAAGGGAATATTTTCGGATTCATCAAAACTAGGCTTTAATGGATGGCAAATTAAAATAGCTCTTCATGAAAAGTTGGCGAATCATCCGACCCGTTTTCTATGAAGAGAAAGTTTGGACCCAATCCATTTCTGACTGAAAACTTTATTTTCTGTCCTATCCGTATGTTTTGGAATTCACCATATCACAAAAAAGGGCTGCCTAAACCAGACAGCCCAATTGAATAACCCAAACCCAAAATGGGTTCTTGATTTTAAGAAAGTCGCTTATTCAATTCGGCATCAAGTGCCTCAAGGAATTCTTCGGTATACAAGTAATGCTCGCCGTGATTCACTTTATTGCCATGAATACAAACGGCCAGATCCTTGGTCATTTTGCCTGATTCAACCACATCCACACACACTTTTTCAAGCGTTTGGCAGAAGTGAATCAGCTCGTTGTTACCATCCAGTTTGCCACGGAATTCAAGTCCGCGGGTCCAGGCAAAAATGCTGGCAATTGGATTGGTAGAAGTTGGCTTGCCTGCCTGATGATCACGATAATGGCGGGTCACAGTGCCGTGGGCTGCTTCTGCTTCCATGGTTTTGCCATCTGGCGTAATGAGAACAGATGTCATCAAACCAAGAGAGCCAAATCCCTGTGCAACCGTATCTGATTGTACATCCCCATCATAATTCTTACAAGCCCAGACAAAATTGCCATGCCATTTCAAGGCTGAAGCAACCATGTCATCAATCAGGCGGTGCTCGTACACGATACCGGCTGCTTCAAATTTTGACTTATAATCACTCTGATAAATTTCTTCAAAAATATCCTTGAAACGACCATCGTATTTTTTCAGGATGGTGTTTTTAGTGCTTAGGTAAAGCGGCCAGCCTTTGCTCAGTGCCTGGTTAAAACAAGAATGTGCAAAGCCTCTGATGGATTCTTCGGTGTTATACATGGCCAATGCCACGCCATCTCCCTTGAAATTGTACACTTCGTGCTCAATTACTTCTCCATTTTCCCCTTCAAATTTGATGGTGAGTTTGCCTTTTCCTTTTGTAACGAAATCTGTGGCGCGGTATTGATCACCAAAGGCATGACGGCCAATGCAAATCGGGGCTGTCCAGTTTGGAACCAAACGAGGAACATTGCTGCACACAATTGGCTCACGGAAAACAGTGCCATCAAGGATGTTGCGGATGGTGCCGTTCGGACTCTTCCACATCTGCTTCAGATTGAACTCTTTCACCCTTGCCTCATCCGGCGTAATGGTAGCACACTTGATGCCAACACCATATTGCTTGATGGCATTTGCGGCGTCGATGGTTACCTGGTCGTTGGTCTCGTCCCTGTACTCCATGCCAAGATCATAATATTTTATGTCGAGGTCCAGATAAGGCAAAATCAATTTATCCTTGATGAATTTCCAGATGATGCGGGTCATCTCATCGCCATCAAGTTCTACAACCGGATTGGCTACTTTAATCTTTTGCATTGCTATGAATTGTTTGTCTTGTTGCGGCGCAAAGGAAAGCAATCAGGCTGTTAAATTCAATCCGATTTTACGCACGAGCTGAAGTTCCGAGGTCCTAAAAATTGTCAGCTTCAATTTCCGCAATCGGAATTGCGTAAAATCTGTGTTTCCGGAATGAGGAGAGCAGAAAGAGAATCAAGCTCTTGCAATTCCGGACGAAGCATCATCAGGGCGTGGCGGTTTATGTAACTCTGTGCCAAAACCGGATGCTGGTATTCCAGCACTTTGCCTGTAAATGGAATCGGATAAGAACTCAGCGGAAGATGGTCTTTGTCGACCACAAAATACTTTGCTTCTGGTTTTCGGGCCAGATCAAGCCGAGCCCTTTCCCTGATTTTCAGATACGCTGCCGGTGTCTTAAGCAAAAAAGCAAGGTTGATGAACAGAGAAAAAAAGGCAAGCGAAAACAGAAACTGGGGTTTTATTTTGGATGAAAATGAAATCAAAAATGCAAAATAGAGCAGCCATAAACCCGGCGATAATAGCCTTGTATTGAGCACTTCGATGCCGGCTTTCAGGGAAGCCAAAAACATCAAGCAGAGAAAAATCAGGGCAAAAATCAAAAGCATTTTAGGGAATTCACCAGTTCCTACTTTCCAGAAAAGCCAGAACATCAGTCCTGCAAAAAACAGATCGGGAAGCATGGCCAACCAGCCAATCAAACCGGCATCTCCATGTTGAAAAACCAAAGAGAAAAATGGATTGGCAGAGCCGAGTAAACCCTTTAAATTTAAAAAAATGTGGCTCATCCATTCGGAATGACTCATTGCTTCCGGAGCGCCACGCAGATTTTCACCAAACAGCGAACCGAAGGACTTAAAATTCCATGCCAGATAAATCGTCAATAGTGTGGCGGAGAGGCCCAGAAACCAGAACCAAAGTTTGTCTTCCACAAAGGCAGCTTTTCCTTTCCTTACAAAAAGCAAAAGCCCGGCGAGACCAAAGGGAGGATATAAAAAAATGCCACTGTGCCTTAGCAAAATCAAGCCTGAGAAAACAAGTAGCATCCAAAATAACCAGCCTTTTACTGGCCGGTTTTGGAAATAACTGTGCAGCAGAAAAATGAGGAAATAGAGAAGCGTGAGAAATGGAACCTCAGAAAAAGAAAATGGCAGCAAGCCGATTCCCGCTTTTGTGCAAAGCAGAATACAGGTTTCACGAAAATAAAAATTCCTACGCCAGGAAAAGGCCAGGATCGCCAATAGACAAAACCCGTTCAGGATTTTTCCCGCCCAGAAATAATCACTACAAAAAAAATGAACCGCCCGGAGCAATACCGGATAGCCCAAAGGGAAAAGATTGCTTTCTATTTTCGGAAGATCAATGGCCTGACGCACATAAAAAAGTGTGTCAAGATTGATTCCACCATCGGAACGAAAAAGAAACCCAGCAATCGTAGCCCCGAAAAGAAATACCAGCAAAACGAATTCTACAATCGAGGATTTTCCTGCATTTCCTTTTGCCTTCATTGAACCAGATACCTCTAAATTTTATGGGAGAAAAACCCGGAATCCCGGATTTCAGGAATTACGATTTCTTCAAAAATTCGGTACGCAAAACCATTTGAATCCTGTCGATGCGGCAATCTACTTCATCCGCATCTTCCGTGAGCTTGATGCCCTTCACCACCGTTCCCCTTTTCAGCGTAGTAGTTGTGCCTCTCACTTTAAGGTCTTTAATGAGGGTAACATTGTCGCCATCTTTGAGCAAGTTGCCATTACTGTCGCGTACTTCCATTGGTTTTCTGATTTGTCCGCAAAGAGGGAAATTGAATTGAAAAAAGAAACCCCAGCCAATTCCTGACCGGGGTTTCTTTAATTTTAATTGAAGGAATTGAATTACTTCACTTCCTCAAAATTCACATCGGTTACTGGCTCCTGATGGTCGCCTCCCTGAGAAGGCCCACCCTGTTGTGCATCCTGCGCATTGGCCGCATTATACATTTCACCGGAAGCAGCCTGCCAGGCAGAATTGAGTTCATTCATAGCAGCATCAATCGCCTCAAGATCCTGAGCGCTGTGTGCAGTACGAAGTTTGTCTACTGCAGTTGTGATGGCAGCTTTGTTTGCTTCCGAAAGCTTATCACCATACTCGGTCAACTGCCTTTCGGTTTGGAAAACGAGGCTATCCGCCTGATTTAATTTTTCAATCTTTTCTTTCTCTGCCTTGTCAGAAGCCTCATTGGCCTTTGCCTCATTGCGCATGCGCTCAATTTCAGCATCGGTAAGTCCGGAAGAAGCCTCAATGCGAATTTTCTGCTCTTTGCCGGTTCCTTTGTCCTTCGCGGAAACATTCAGAATGCCATTGGCATCGATGTCGAAGGTTACTTCAATTTGAGGAACCCCACGCGGTGCCGGCGGAATGCCATCGAGGTGAAAGCGACCAAGGGTCCGGTTGTCTTTTGCCATTGAGCGCTCGCCCTGCAAAACATGCAATTCTACAGAAGGCTGACTATCGCTGGCAGTTGAGAATGACTCAGACTTGCGGGTCGGGATGGTGGTGTTGGATTCGATCAGTTTGGTAAATACACCGCCCATGGTTTCGATTCCCAAAGAGAGTGGGGTCACATCCAGAAGAAGTACATCTTTTACCTCGCCGGTAAGTACACCGCCCTGAATTGCAGCACCGATTGCCACAACTTCATCCGGGTTTACACCTTTGGAAGGTTTCTTTCCGAAAAACTTCTCAACCTCTTCTGCAATTCTTGGGATACGGGTAGAACCACCAACAAGGATTACTTCATCAATCTGACTTGTACTCATCGAGGCATTTTTCATTGCCCTGCGGCAAGGCTCAAGTGTACGCTGGATGAGCTCGTCTGCGAGTTGCTCGAATTTGGCACGGGTTAACTTGCGCACCAAGTGTTTTGGAATGCCATTAACTGGCATAATGTACGGCAGATTGATTTCTGTTTCCTGTGAACTGGAAAGCTCAATCTTTGCTTTTTCAGCCGCTTCTTTCAAACGCTGAAGTGCCATTGGATCCTGCTTCAGGTCTATGCCTTCATCATTTTTAAATTCAGCCGCCAGCCAATCGATAATTTTCTGGTCAAAATCATCACCGCCAAGGTGTGTATCGCCGTCTGTAGATTTCACTTCAAATACGCCATCACCCAATTCAAGAATGGACACATCAAAAGTGCCTCCGCCTAAATCGAAAACGGCAATTTTCATGTCCTGGTTTTTCTTGTCCATGCCATAAGCAAGGGCAGCTGCTGTAGGCTCGTTTATAATACGCTTCACCTCCAGACCGGCGATCAGACCAGCTTCTTTGGTAGCCTGGCGCTCAGAGTCGTTGAAATACGCAGGTACTGTAATGACAGCCTCTGTAACGGTTGTTCCAAGATAATCTTCGGCCGTCTGCTTCATCTTGGTAAGAATCATGGCAGACAATTCTTGCGGAGAATACTGCTTATCGCCAATGCGAACCCGCGGGGTATTGTTGGCTCCGGATTCTACTTTGTAAGGCACCATCCCAATTTCGTTCTTACACTCGGAGAAACTCCGGCCTATGAATCTTTTAATTGAGAAAATGGTATTGGTGGGGTTTGTGATTGCCTGGCGTTTTGCCGGGTCGCCCACTTTGCGCTCGCCGTTGCCATTGTCGAGGAAGGCTACGATCGAAGGAGTGGTTCTTCTTCCTTCGCTGTTGGCGATAACGGTTGGCTCATTGCCTTCCATCACAGCCACGCAGGAGTTTGTTGTTCCAAGGTCTATGCCGATTATCTTTCCCATAGTATTGTTTGTCTTTTTTTCAGGATTGTTTTCCCGAAAGTGCTTTAGCAAGTCCTGTGCCACCAACGAAACTTATTTTCCTTAAAATCTGGAAAATCCCAGACCCAAACGTAATAAACGAGCGCTTATACGGTTGAATTTCAATTTTATACAATTATTATAGCTGAAATAAATTTCCAGACAAGCAAGACTGGGCATTTCACCCTGACTGAATATTCGGCAGTAAAATTTTAATCATGCGGAATAAGTGTCTTGAAACCCGCCCGACTGCGAATTTCTTTTGTGTCATTCTGACATATTTATTCCTGTAGAAGGAAAGCTTGACTTTAATCGCCGCAATTCTGTTTTTTTGCAGAAACAATCCTTAAGGAAATGGACAAACAGGAAAGGCTGGAAAGACTTCAACTCGTTTACGATGAAATGGGCAAAGTGGTAGTGGGTCAGCGCTACATGATTAACCGTCTGCTCATTGGTCTGCTTACAAACGGCCACATTCTTCTGGAAGGCGTGCCGGGTCTGGCCAAAACGCTTACCGTCAATACACTTGCGAAGGCACTCAATCTGGATTTCCAACGGATACAATTTACCCCCGACCTGCTGCCGGCTGACCTCATCGGCACCATGATTTACAACCAGAAAACCGGTGCTTTCGAAGTAAAGAAAGGACCTATTTTCGCAAATCTGGTTTTGGCGGATGAGGTAAACCGTTCTCCGGCCAAGGTGCAAAGCGCCCTTCTTGAGTGTATGCAGGAAAAGCAGGTTACCATTGGCGAAACCACCTACCCGCTGGACAAACCATTTCTTGTAATGGCTACACAAAATCCGGTGGAGCAGGAAGGCACCTATCCCCTTCCGGAAGCGCAGATGGACCGATTTATGATGAAGGTTTTTGTAGATTACCCAAGCAAGGAAGAGGAACTTCAGGTGATGCGCCGCATGTCTGATATGCAGCACACTGCCGATGTGAGGCCGGTGCTTGACAAAGGCATTGCCGCCGAAATTTCGAATGACATCAACAGCGTAAACATTTCCGAGATACTGGAAAACTACATCATAGAGCTTGTATTCGCGAGCAGGAAACCTGCCGAATACGGTCTTCGTGAAGAGAGTCAGTACATTCAGTTTGGCGCTTCTCCAAGGGCCACCATCAGTTTGCACAGGGCGGCCCGCGCAATGGCTTATTTTAATGGGCGGGATTTTGTGCTGCCGGAAGACATCAAGGAAATTGCACCAGATGTGCTTAATCACCGGATCATTTTGAACTATGAGGCCGAGGCCGACGGGGTAAATTCCCGTCAGATTGTGGACAGAATTCTCGCGAAAGTGGCAATTGGGAAATAAGTTTTCGGCAAAACAGCCAATAAGGCGAATTGAAAAGAGATGATTTCCTTGATGCACTAAGAAAGGCTTTCGCTTAAAATCCTACCTTTGGACATGGCCCGTAAAATCACCCATTACAAACACCCATCTGAACCTGCACTCCAACAGCAAGAGGATGCAAGCAAAATGGATGTAATGGAAATCCTGGAGCATGTTTTTCGCTATCAGGCCTGGCACCGAAAAGTTTTTGGTCCATCCGAAAAAGACCTGCTCACGCAAGGAAGAAAAGTGGTGGTATGGAAAAACGGTAAGCCCGAAACATCAGCTGATCGCGGATTTTTCTCCGAGTCAGGAATGCCTGAACCAGGAAAATAAAAAAGTCAAAAATCCCTGACCTATCTTTGACGCGGAAGTATTTCGCCCTGTCGCGGTGTTTTCGAACGCTGAGGAAAGTCCGGGCAGCATAGGGCACCATACTTCCTAACGGGAAGGGGGCTGGGCGCCAAAGTGCCTGGTTTACAGAAAGTGCCACAGAGAATATACCGCCTAGTCTCGGCTGGGTAAGGGTGAAAAGGCGGTGTAAGAGACCACCGGCCCTGCGGCGACGCAGGGTGCATGGCAAACCTTATGGGCTGAAAGGCCAAATAAGTCCTGAATTCCGGGCGGCTCGTCCGGGTATCCGCAAGGATTGTCAGGATGGGTAGGCCGATTGAGGCCTGTCGCGAGGCAGGTCCCAGATAAATGGCAGGGCAGAAACTTCGGTTTCTGACAGAACCCGGCTTATAGAAGTGCTTCCGCCTGATTTCCGCTCCCGCCAATGGCGCGGGATGCGGGGATGAGGAATTTTTTTTTAGCGAAATCTTCCTTTAGTCACTCGATTTTTTTGATTTCAACTGCAATGCCCTGCGGGTTGATTATTAGAGACGCATTTACGCCAAATCGTGGCAGTAGAGACGCATTCACGCCAAATCGTGGCAGTAGAGACGCAAAATCTTGCGTCTCTAACAAATAAGGCATAAAACCGATTTTTACAGCGCCAGTACGATTTTTTTGATTTCAACTGCAATGCCCTGCGGATTGATCAAAAATAAAAAACCTCGAAGGTCTCGCCATGGCGCCCCCGCAAAGCGGGATTTTCAACATGAGCCATTTCCAAAACCTTCGAGGTATAAACGATTGTAAAACAATAATTTGAAAAAACCTATAAGGTCTTCGAAGACCTTATAGGTTTAGAAAGCGAAAGGATTACGGCGCCAGCACGATTTTTTTGATTTCAACCGCAATGCCCTGCGGGTTGATTATTAGAGACGCATTTACGCCAAATGGTGGCAGGAATCTTGCGTCTCTGCAATACGTGGTCAAAACGATTTTTTATAATTTTCATAATGAAACCCAAGCGCCGCTCCATCCGATTGCCAAGATACGATTACGCATCCGCGGGTTGGTATTTTGTTACGGTTTGTTGCCTGTAAGATGCAGCATCTTTTTGGTGAAATTGTAAGGGCGAATTGCATTCGCCCTTGTTCGGATATCGCACCCATTCATGGGCGTATTCAATACGCCCTTACAACGATAACGAAACAGAGAAGCAAAAACCAGTAATGGCTAAATTTTTACCATCCAGCCATGCTTATCAGCAACTGCGCCAGAACGAATATCGGTAAGTTCTTTTAGAATGGAAGGGGCAAACGGACGGTTTTCCAAAGATGGCAGCATGTAATCGACTCCATCATTTTGAATCATCGCAATTGGAGCAATGGTCGCTGCAGTTCCTACGCCAAAGGCCTCGCGGAGACGACCTTCCTTCAATGCCTGAATTATTTCCTCAACAGAAACACGCCTTTCTTCTACATTAATTCCTCTCTCCCTTGCAAGAGTAAGAACAGAATCACGGGTAATGCCGTTCAAAATTGTACTTCCGATGGAAGGCGTAATCAATGTATTGTCCACCAAGAACATCACATTCATGGTGCCAGATTCCTCAAAAAATGTGTGCGTGGCAGCATCTGTCCAAAGCAGCTGGTGAAAGCCAGCTTGCTGGGCAAGTTTGGTTGGATACAAAGACGCACCATAGTTGCCAGCTGCTTTTGCATTGCCACTTCCTCCATCTGCCACACGACTGAATTCCTTCTCCACTTTTACGCGGATTGGCTCTGAATAGTATTGTCCAACTGGTGAACAAATAATGGCAAAGCGATATTGCTCTGAAGTGCGAACGCCCAAAAATTCATCCGTAGAAACCATAAAAGGACGAATATAAAGGGAACTTCCTTCCGAAGACGGAACCCAATTTTTATCCAGCTGAAGAAGCTGCATCATTCCACCAATAAAAAGCTCCTCGGTCACTTCCGGCATACTCATGCGTACAGCAGACTGATTAAAACGCTCTAAATTGGAATATGGTCTGAAAACCAAAACTTCACCACTCGGAGAACGATAGGCTTTTTGACCTTCGAAAATGGCCTGGCCATAATGCAGAGAAGCCATTGACGGATCGAAACTCCAAGGACCAT
>CANETC010000004.1 GCA_947441055.1 Cytophagaceae bacterium
CGGAGGAAGAAATTATTGAGAATATCGACATTGGCGGGGTATCACTGTTAAGAGCCGCTGCCAAAAATTTTAAATCCGTTTGGATTTTAGTTGATGCAGATGACCATCAAACTTTTATCAACGGCATCTCTTTACCAGAAAACGAGCAAATCAATTTAAGAAAAAAACTGGCGCAAAAAGCCTTTGCGCATACTGCGGATTACGACAATGCCATTCAACATTATCTGGCAGGATCAGATGCCCCAGAATGGAATTTTGAAAAGAAATACGACCTGCGTTACGGAGAAAATCCACACCAGAAAGCAAGCTTTTATGTGGACAAAAACTTCACTGGAATGTCAATTGCAAACGCAGAAATTTTGCATGGCAAAGAGTTATCGTACAACAACCTGCTGGATGCCGATTGTGCATTGGCCCTGATTCGGGAATTTTCAGAACCAGCAGCAGCGGTTATTAAACACAATAATCCATGTGGAGCGGCCATTGCCGATGACATTGAAACTGCCTTCAACAAGGCATATGAGGCCGATGCAGTTTCGGCATTTGGTGGGATTATTATCCTCAACAGAAACTGCACAATCAAAATTGCCGAATTTATTCAAAGTGTATTTGCCGAGGTGGTCATCGCTCCCGGATTTGAAAAAGGTTCACTTGAAATTTTACAACAGAAAAAGAACATCCGCATCATTAAAACCGGACCGATTTCTCAATACTCAGACACGGTTTCAACAGAATACAAAAGCATCAATGGCGGACTGCTTTTACAAGACGCCGACCAGAAAGCAATCAACCAGAATGAATTCAAATTGGTTACCCAGAAAAAGCCGGCAGAACAGGATTTAAGAGATCTAATTTTTGCATTTTCTCTCACGCGCCACATGAAATCAAACACCATTGCAATTGTTTCCGAAGGCTGTACAATTGGTTTGGGTGGAGGACAAACTTCCAGAATTGCTGCGGTAGAAATTGCATTGCGCCAGGCCGGTGAAAAAGCAAAAAATGCGGTTTGTGCATCCGACGGATTTTTTCCTTTTGCCGACAGCATTGAAGCACTTGCGGCAAGTGGCATCCGGGCAATCATTCAGCCGGGTGGTTCTGTGAAAGATTCAGAGGTTATTGCGGCCGCCGATCAGCATGGAATTTGCATGGTCTTCACCGGCCACAGAACCTTTAAACATTGATGAAAATTTAATCCCGTTTCGTGGGAAATGGGGTCGGGAATTTATCGGGTCACGAGAAATTTCCCTGAGAGAGTAAGAGAATAGACGCAGCTGTTTGCATTTCTGGCACCAGCGGTGCCATATGTTAATAGGAGTCACAAGAAAATTCCCTGAGAGAGTAAGAGAATAGACGCAGCTCTTTGCATTTATGGCACCATCGGCGCCATATGTTAATAAGAGTCACAAGAAAATTCCCTGAGAGTAAGAGAATAGACGCATCTCTTTGCATTTCTGGCACCAGCGGTGCCATATGTTAATAGAAAGAGAAATACGACGAACCAAAGCTCCAGAGGAGCGTCATGTTATTGACTCGTCCTAAAAAAAGTTTACAGTTTTGACTCGTCCTAAAAAAAGTTTACAGTTTAATTGATTAATCCTGACCTGAGTTTACAGTTGGTCGATAATCCTTTTTACCCCACAAATTGCACCTCCCGGTTGCCAGAAATGGCATTTCCAATTTTGTAACATTCCTGACCAGAAGATTTCAAATCTTGTCTGATTGATTCAAGATTTTCCTCAGCGGTTACGAGAATCAGTCCGATGCCCATGTTGAAAACATGAAACATTTCTTCATCCGAAATCGAGCCTGACTTTTGAATTAAATCGAAAATCGGCAAGGCTGGCCATGAATTCCTTTGAATCTGAACTCCAATTCCAGTGGGTAAAATCCGGGGAATATTGTCGTAAAATCCGCCGCCTGTGATGTGGGCGATTCCCTTGATTTCAAATTTATCAAGGAGTGGCAGAACATGTGGCGCATAGTTTCTATGGGGAGCCAGAAGCACAGAACCCAAATCAGCACCGAGTTCATCCATCATTAAATCCGCACGAAAACCCGCATCTTCAAAAAGCACCTTTCTCGCCAAAGAAAAACCATTGGTGTGCAGTCCGGATGAAGGCAATCCGATCAGAATATCTCCGGAAGCAATATTCTCACCAGTGATAATCCGGTCTTTTTCAACCACTCCGGTGATGCAACCGGCAATGTCCAGTTCACCGGGCAAATACACACCAGGCATTTCGGCAGTTTCTCCTCCAATCAAAGAAACGCCAGCTTCTTTGCAGGCTTTCGCCATTCCACCCACCATTCCGGCAACGATCTCCGGATTTAATTTGTCAAATGCCAGATAATCTAAAAAGGTAATTCCCCTTGCACCCTGACACAAAATATCATCGCAACAATGGTTTACAATGTCTTCTCCAAGCGTTTCATACTGGCCTGTCATTTGGGCAACCTTGATTTTGGTGCCAACGCCATCAATGCTTTGTACCAGAATCGGGTGCTCGTAATCCTTCAGAAAACTGGCATCGTACATGGCGCCGAAAGTGCCCAAGCCCGTTACCACATGTTTATCAAAAGTATCTCTAACCCGGTTTTTTATAAGATTCACCGCCATATTTCCGGCAGCGATATCAACACCTGCTTTTTTATACTGATCGGACATTTTATTTCTCTGTTCTAGAAAACCCTATTTCAAAATGGTGGCCAGACGATCCGGACCGACAGAAACCAATTCAATCGGCACATGTAAACTTGACTCAATAAACTCCAGGTAATTCCTGAGTTTTTCGGGCAATTCTCCATAAGTTTTTACATGACCCGTGGAAGTAAGCCAACCCGGAAATACTTCATATACCGGTTCACATTCGTTGTACACACTGAGGTCGGCAGGCACTTCATGAAGAATTGTACCCTTGTACCGGTAGGCGGTGCAAATTTTAATTTCATCCAAAGTATCCAAAACATCAATTTTGGTCATGGCCATGGAAGTAAACCCATTGATTCTGTTTGCCATTCTGAGTTGAACCATATCAAGCCAGCCGATTCTTCTGGCGCGGCCAGTTGTGGTGCCATATTCGCCGCCCAATTCACGGATTTCGGAACCAAGTGCGTCATGTAATTCGGTTGGAAGATAGCCACCACCAACCCGGCTGATATAGGCTTTCACAACACCAATTACCTTTTCAATTTTTTGTGGCGCAATTCCAGCGCCGGTACAAACCCCGCCGCTGGTGGTATTGGAAGAAGTGGTGTAGGGATACAAACCATGGTCGATATCCAGCATAGCACCCTGAGCTCCTTCAAACAAAATTTTACTTTTATTGTCCAGCGCATTGTTCAAAAGGACCGATACATTGGCAACAAAAGGCCGCAACAAATCTGCATAGCGAACATATTCAGCACGGATTTTTTCCTTGTCGAGCTGCACTTCAGAACCATAAATCAAACTGAGTTTTTTCTGCTGCAATTCGAAAAGCAAATCAAACTTTTCATTAAAAATGCTTGGATTGATGAGGTCAATCATGCGAATTCCAACCCTAGCGGCCTTGTCAGAATAAGTGGGCCAAATGCCGCGCTGGGTAGACAATGCCGAAAACTTATTGGCAGTTTCGGTGCTTTCGCTGGCACTGTCCATTAATACCTGAAACGGAAAAATCACATGGGCCCTATCGGAAATACTCAATTGAAGCTCAAATCCAGCTTCCTTCAATTTGGCAAGTTCTTCAAGTAAAATTCTGGGATCTATTACCACCCCGTTGGCAAGAACCACATGGTTGTTTTTGTGCAAAACGCCCGATGGCAAAAGGTGCAGCTTGTAGGTTTTGCCTTCGTGCACGATGGTGTGACCGGCATTGTTTCCACCTTGAAAACGAACTACAAAATCCGTTTGGTAGCCGTAATAATCTGTCACCTTTCCCTTACCCTCATCGCCCCATTGAGCGCCTACAATTACCACTGTTTGCCATTGATTTTTTATCTCCATTGCAATGCTCCTTTTTGATTTTTTAATATTTACTCCTGAGAAACTCAGTTCATTTTACCTTACCTGAAATTAGAATATTTCGCATTCACGAACAGCAGCCAGGTATTTTTCTATTTCAATTTCCGGATTTGCCGCCTCGTACAAGCCTCTTCCAATGATGAGGAAATCAGAATGTAAAGTAGAAATGGCAAACTCAGGGCTGTTGTATTGTTGCCCTTTGTTGTCTGATTTAGTAGCCAGATTTATGCCAGGCGTAAACTTCAACAAGCCTTTTTCTGGGTTAAACTTCTGACAAACCGTGCCCACTACATCTGGGTAATTGTATAAAAACTTCGTGCAGTTTTCTACATAGTTTTTATCCGTAAGGGCACCGGCACTTGACATTTCAATGATGGGAATTAATGCCGGTTTACGGTCTGTTTCCCAATCTTTTATGGCCTTCAGCGCTGCTTCACCTGCAATGAGGTGGATGGTTACCATGTCGGCCCAGGAGGCAATTGAATAAATGCCTTGGCTCAACTGAAGCAACTGGGTATTGCCGATGTCGGCAAATTTCCGGTCTTCAATCAGCAGGAAATTATTTTCAATTGCGATTTGCTTCAATTCACGAAGAAAATCTGTTGTAAAATCTACAAGGATGTCAACATGAATCTTGGCCGCACAAATGAAAGGACCTGTTTTCCGCAGAAAATTCAGAACCTCAGCACAAGTGGTAAGGTCCACAGAGGCAATCAGATTGCTTCTTTTTGAATGGGCGATTTCAAGTAATTTCTGAGCCTTGGGATGCACGTGATGCGCAGGTAATTTCCTTTTCGGCGATTGTACTTCCGAGGTCGGCGACTGATTCAAATACGCGACTACTTCATCAAACAAGGCTTGTTCAATTTTCTTTTCCTTGTATAGGGTTGTGATGATTTCGCTGATTCCAAACATTGATTTTAGCGCATACGATTTGCTTGAAAGCAGGTCAGATCCGCCTTGTTCACGGTCCACCAGGGTAATAATCTGTTCAATGATCAAGCCTTCCTTTTCAAGTTCCTCGATGGTTTCAATCAAGCTGGCACCACTTGTGATAACATCTTCAATGAGCAAAATCCGATCACCTTTGTTGTACTCGCCTTCAATGATTTTTTTCGTACCATAGTTCTTAGCCTCCTTTCTTTTTATGAGCAGCGGAATCTGGGTTTTCATTGAAACCACCGTCGCCATAGGAAGGGCAGCATAAGGAACTCCACAAATCCTGTCAATATCTGCTGTAATGAAAGGCAAAATCCGATTGGCAATATCTTCCATCAAAGAAGGATAAGAAATCAGATTTCTTAAGTCCAGATAAATCGGCGAAAGGCTCCCATTTTTCAGGGTGAATTTCCCGAAGCGGATGCAATTAATGTCGAGAAGTGCTTGTAAGAAGCTATTGGGGTCCATGTCTTTGATTGTTGTTGTTAGATTTCTCTGAGTTTACCCCGAAAGTCTTCTATGGTTGAATATCCTTTTTTGGTCATGATGTCGATTAATTCCTGGGAGATCCGGTCAAAACAAGCTGTCCCTTCTTCCCAGAGTGTGGTTCCGATTTGCACCACCGATGCCCCGCACAAAATGTGTTGAAAAGCATCCTCTCCGTTTTGTACGCCACCACATCCAACGAGGTTGAAATGGGGCAATAGTTTGTGGAACATGCGCACATTGGCAAGGGCGGTTGGTTTTATAAAAAGTCCGCCAATTCCACCGAAGCCCGATTTGGGTTTTATTACAGTTGATTCCTCAGCCGAATCGATCCACATTCCATTTCCAATGCTGTTTACACAACAGATGTATGCCAGTGGAAATTGGTCTAAAATAGCCGCCATTGCCTCAAAATGTGCCATATCAAAATAGGGCGGAAGTTTAACCCCAATCGGTTTAGAGCAAATAGAAAATGCTTCCTCAAGGATGGACTTGCTTTCTTCAAAGTCATAGCCCGTTTGTGGCTTGCCGGGAATATTCGGACAGGAAAGATTAAATTCTATCGCATGGAGGGATTGCGCGGATGAGGCAGTTTTCAGCAATTCAATGTTTTCCTTCCGGGTCAATCCGGCAATAGAAAGGATGATGGGCTTGGCCGTATTTTTTTGATTGCCATCTATAAAATCCAGGTAATACCGGATTCCATTGTTGGGCAGTCCCATGGAATTGATGCTTCCGTATGGAATGGTGACATATCGTGGTTCCGGATTTCCGGCCCGGTATTCAAGGGTACAGCTTTTGGAAACCACGGCTCCCGTTTTTGCCTCGATCAAATCCTGCAATTCACTTTCCTGGGTACAGTGAACTCCGGAAGCATTCATCAGGCAGGACTCCAGGGAGATTTTGGCAAGGGAACTGTTTAAAACCGGCGACACAAAAGCTTCTTTATTAATTTGAACATCTGCCACACATTATCAAAATTTTGAAGGCAGAAAAGGCCTCATAATACCTGAATGAAAGAAAAATCCTTCTTTTTATGGCAATGCAAATCTGTAAAAATCAGTTCAAACTTTCACATTAAGTCTAAGGCAAAATCTGAATTTTTATTGGGGGAGCTAATGGGGTTTTCGGGCTTGGTTTCTTGCGGGAAATTGGGTTGAGGATGTAAACGGAGAATTTGCTGAATGCATATTTCCATCCAACAATTTTTGCATTTTCAGAATTCGCTCAACACATAACCAGTGCTACGGCCTCCCGGCTGGTCTTGTTGCAGAATTCCTTTTTCCATCAAATCCCTAATATCCCGCAAAGCTGTATCCGGGGAGCATTTGGCAAGGCGGGCCCACTTAGACGATTTAAGCTTGCCATCAAATCCATCCAACAATCGGTTTAAAACCAAGCGCTGCCTTCCATTGAATGGAGTGCCTGCATGGATTTCCCAGAACCGCGATTTGCGGAGAATTTCTTCCAGTTCTAATCCCGTAGTCAAAAGAGCATTTCGCAAGCAATGTAAAAACCAGTCCAGCCATTCGGTAATGTCCCCGCTGCTGTGCTGTACCTTTTGCAGAACCTTATAGTATTGCTTCCGTTCCTGCATAATTTGACCCGACATGCTGTAAAAGCGCTCCGGCATTCCATCTGCGCGGGTCAGCATCAGATCCATAATGGCCCTTGCAATGCGACCGTTGCCGTCGTCAAAAGGATGAATGATGATAAACCAGAAATGGGCTATGGCCGCTTTAAGCACTGGATCAATACTGGATTTACCATTAAACCAGTTCAGAAATTTGTCCATTTCCTCCTTCACCAATGCAGGCGAAATTGCTTCAAAGTGGATTTTTTCTTTGCCCATTGCGCCAGATACAATTAGCATTTCACCGGTCCGATAGCGCCCAACTTCAATCTTTTGCATGCCACTGTAAGCAACTGGAAACAGCGCTGAATGCCAGCCAAAAAGCCTTTCATGGCTTAGTGCCTGATCATGATTCTGTGTTGCGTCCAGCATCATTTCCACCACACCTTCTACATTGCGGTTGACTGCTGGCAAACCAGCCGTATTGATTCCAAGCCGGTTGGCAATGGACGAACGCACCTGTTCAAAATCCAGTTTTTCACCTTCTATTTCAGATGATTTTACCACATCCGTGGTGAGTGTAGCCAATACAGCGTCCTGACGACCGGCAAAACCCAGCATACTCATCCGGCCGGTAACTTTCCCCTGCAGGTGTCTTACTTCACTGCAGAGCAAACTTATCGCAGCCTGGTCCCAGGTAAAGTCTGTCCAGTTTGAATGCTGGTAGATATAGACGGCCATTGCTCAAAAACTTGCGGTAAATATAAAATCTAATCTCCGCATTTTTGCGGAGATTACAAGGCTTAATCTCCGCAGATTGCTTTGAAAAATATAATTGGCAGCAAAAAGATGAGCACAAGTTTGAAAAACTCCTCTGGCAAATTTACTTCACCCGATATCTTGTTTTGCTGAGGTTACCATCACTTTCAAATACGCCCAATTCAATGCCTTTTTTCAGGTCACGGCTTGCAGTAGCAGAGGAAAGATCCTTGAAAATGTTCATATAATCCTTCCGGCTGAAATCCATTATACCAAGGCTGATAAAATACTCCAGGCGGTCTGAATCTTTCAGAACCCGGTGCTTATAATCCAGCACACTGTCAAGCGCCTGATCGATTACGCCAAGCATGTATTCAATAAACGGAGTTGATTTGCCTGTTTTATCACTCAAAGACAGAGATTTATAATACTCGTCCTGGGTCTGGCTTATCAGGGTTTCAAATGGCAGAAATTCAAATACCGGATATTCATTCATCAGAATCAATGTCTGCCAAAGTCTTCCCATCCGCCCATTTCCATCCATAAATGGATGAATAAACTCAAGTTCATAATGAAATACGCAGCTCTTGATGAGGGTTAATTCGTTCTTATCTTTCAGGTATCCGAATAAATCCTTCATCAGGTAAGGAACATTTTCATAGGGCGGAGCCAGGTGTTCTACCTTTGAACCTTTCACAATTCCCACACTGCGGTTTCGGTATTTCCCGGAATGAGCAAGCAATCCCTGCATTAATTCCGAATGAGCCTTTAAGAAACTCTTTTCTGAAGCATACTGGAAAGTTTGTATTTGCTCATAAACCTTTATCGCATTCATTACTTCTCGGACATCCTTTTCGGGACCAATCACCCGCTTATTTTCCATCAATGCCGTAATCTGGTCTTCCGACAAAGTATTACCTTCAATCTTAAGCGAAGAATGGATTGTTTTTATCCGGTTCTGTTTGCGAAGCTGAGGCGAAGACTTCCTGAGATAATGGGCATTTATCTCCCCAATTTTCTCAGAAATAGCGCTTATCCGCTTCAAAATCAAAGGCGTTATTTCATAAGGTGGTTTCATCCATAATATCATTTGATACTATCAAATATAGGAGTTTCACTTATAAATGGAAAACCATGGATTTGCTGAATGGTATTTAATGGTCGGTTTTATTTGATTTTGTCTTTGCAGAATTTCAACAAAAAAGCCCCTGCCAAATTTTCATTGACAGGGGCCTTAGCTGTGATCCCGCTGGGATTCGAACCCAGGACCACTACATTAAAAGTGTAATGCTCTACCAGCTGAGCTACGGAATCTTTCCAACAATTCAAGCAGCTCTGTTACCTTCGCCACCGTAATTGCGGGCGCAAAAGTAGGCAAAGCTTGGCAACGAGCAAATCCTTATGGCAAAAAACTTTAAAAAACAGCTTCTAAGCTCTCTCCTCCTCTTGGCAAATTGCCTGATAGGAAGTGGTGAAACCATCCTCAGAAAGGCCGATACGCTGTTTGCAGCCCAAAGATTCAGTGCCGCAGCCGACCTCTACAAACAATCTCTGGATAAGGAAAAAAAAACCAGCAAATCGGATCTTCTCAAACTGGCTTTCATTGAAGAAGGCCGGGATGATGATGTGATGTCCATTTATTACCTGCATCAATTTTACCTTTTACAACCTGAACCGGAGGTGCGGCGAAAGATTGAAGAAATGGCCGAACTCAATAAACTTCAGGGATATTCTATAGATGAAGCCGATTACGCCTATTTCCTTTATAGAAATTATGGACCTCTGGTTGCCAAAGGACTTTTAGGTATGGCTTTCTTCCTTTTTTGTTTTTTGGTCTATCGGAAAGTGAAAGGTGTTTCACTGGGTTACAGCCCCATTTTCACGCTCATATTCTTGGCTGCTGCAGCCTACTTTCTCAATTTCTCCCTTCCCTACAAGCGCAGCATTGTGGGTGGAGAAAAAATGTTCATCATGGCTGGCCCTTCCTCTGCCTCCTCTGTTGTAGGTACCCTCGAAAGGGGTCATCGGGTTGAATGGATCAGCCAGGAGGATGTTTGGTATGAGGTAAAGTGGAATGAAAAGAAAGGCTGGGTGAAAAAATCCGGACTTCTATTCTTTTTATAGCCAGTTAAACAATTATTGCACAATCACTTGCAGAAAAAATTCACCACTCCGGCGGAAGAAATCGCCTTCCTGGAAAAACTCCTGGGCATTGAACAGGCGGAAGATCTGGCACAATACCAGCAACAAGTGCTGGAAACGCCGCTGAAAGAAAGACAAAGAAAAGGCAGCACCTGGTACCCCGTTCGCCTAGCAGATACCCGCATCGGAACCGGAGGAAAATATGTACTGCAACTGGTGCGAAACAGCGAATTCAACCAGCCACATCAGTTTCAGTCCGGGGCTTCGGCGGCCTTGTTTTGGAATGCTCCCGCCGGACAAAAAACCCCGCAACTTCCCGGTACCATCATTTCGGTTGACCAGGATCGGATGGAAATTCAGGTGAATACGGAAGAACTACCCGACTGGGTAGACGAACGCCTGATTGGAATTGACCTGCTCTTTGATGAAAACTCCTATCGGGAAATGAAGTTTGCCTTGGGCAAAATCCGGCAGGCAGATGACAAAACCCGGCCAGGCCGACTTCGAAATGTGCTTCTGGGCTATGAAGAAGCAATATTCTCCTCAAAAAAGCCAGCGCCGGAAACGGAGGAAATTATTCGAAACCTGAATGAATCGCAGCGACAGGCGGTACTGAAAATGCTGCAAGCTGAAGACGCTTTCGTGATTCATGGTCCTCCCGGAACAGGCAAAACCACCACCATGGTTTCGGCCGTGAGGGCTGCACTTACTACTGCTACGCAGGTACTTGTTTGTGCACCCAGCAATGCTGCCGCAGACCTTCTTACCGAGCGACTTGCAGCCTCCGGCGTAAAAGTTCTCCGAATTGGAAATCCAGCAAGAATCAGTGAAGAAATTCTGCCCTACACAATGGATCACCTGATTGGCTCACACGGAGATGCGAAGGAAATTAAGCGCTTACGGAAACTTGCCTATGAACTCAAACGCATGGCATGGTCTTACAAAAAATACTACGACCGCTCCGAAAGAGAACAAAAGCAAGCCATGCTGAAAGAAGCGCGCAGCATTCTTCAGCAAATTGCCAATATGGAACAATATGTTCTGGACCAGGCCCGAGGAAAAACCCAGGCCTTTGTGGCAACTTTGGTGGGCGCCTCACACCACTTCCTCAAGGACAAAAAATTCGAATGGGTTTTCATTGATGAGGCGGGTCAGGCACTGGAGCCGGCAAGCTGGATTCCGGTACTGAAGGCCAACCGGCTTGTTTTGGCTGGCGACCACTGCCAGTTACCGCCAACCGTAAAATCGAAGGAAGCGGCAAAGCAAGGCCTGGAGCAAACGCTGATGGAAAAATTTCTGGCCCGAAGCTCAGAAGAATCCCGTGCCATGCTGGAAGTTCAATACCGAAGTCACAGAGACATCATGGACTTTTCTTCGGCCTATTTTTACCAAAACAAACTACAGCCTTGGGAAGGAGTGGCAAGCCACAGACTTTGGAATGAGACAACCGAAGCAAATAGTCCGCTTGTGTTTTTAGATACCGCCGGAACAGGTTATGAAGAACGCTTCCATCCGGAAACTGCCGGTCTTTCTAACCCCGGGGAAGCGGCTTTGCTCATCCGGCATTTTTCTGCCTGGATGGAAATTAATGAAGGATTTCTCAAGCAGCAACTTCAAATAGCGGTAATTTCTCCCTACCGAGAACAAGTGGAACTCCTAAAAAAGGAAACCGCTGTGCTGGAAAAACAGTTCGGAAACAAGGTAAAATTCCGCTGTGGAACGGTGGATGGATTTCAGGGCCAGGAGGCGGATTTGGTTTACATAAGCCTGGTGCGCAGCAACGACCGAAGGGAAATCGGATTCCTGCGCGACATCCGCAGAATGAATGTCGCCATTACCCGGGCCAGAAAAAGGCTGGTGGTAATCGGGGATTCCGCTACCCTCGCCGGATTTGGATTTTACGACGAACTGCTCGACTATCTTCAAAAGAAAGCCCAGTACCAGTCGGCCTGGGAATTTCCTGAATAGGATTTTAACTGGAACTAAAAACGGCAACCTTGTTCGGGTTGCCGTTTTTGAGAAATGCCGGTTGGAAAAAATTAGATGCTTTCTTCCAAAACAAGTGCTGTTTCCTTCTGCAATAATTGATAGGCCCTGGCCATTCTTGTCAGGCCAATTCCTCCACCAAACCTTGGAAAGAAATCAAGGGAAAGGAAATCATTAAGCTCCTGCTCCACTCTTTCCTTGCCAAATAGCTCAAACAATTTTTCGCAGTACTTCCCATCTTCAATGGTGTAAAAATTCTGGCGCATTTCCTCGGCATTGCAACTTCTTTCAGCCGAACCAATGGTCTCTTGCCCGTAAAGAATTACATCTACCTTGTTGTAAATACCCTCCGCATTGTGCTTCATGTTCCAAAATGGGTTGGTTCTCCTTGGGAAGTTTTGAAGAGAAACCATAGAACCCAATTCCTGCCACATCCTTTGCTCGTGCTCATTTTCCAGAATTTCAACTCCGCCATATTCCTGGCAGGCAGCTTCATAATCCAGTTCTACAACAGAACCGAAACCAAGGTGATTTAACAGATCACTTTCCAGGGCCAAAAGCTCCTTCATTCCGCCTTTGCTTTCAAATTCAAACATTGGAAAAATTAGCTCATGCCTTCCTGGAATGGGATTTTTCTCCTGGCGATATGAGGTAGAAATACAAAAGCATCCGGGCAGTTCCGGATTTCCCAGCAGTACTTCCTCCAAAATCATCTGACCAGTTTGGGGAAGCGGCCATGTTTGACCAACATAGTCAAAAGTAGTAACCGAATGCGGGTTTTCGCAGGCCGAAAGGATGGTGAGATTGGGCTGGGTGGCCACCTCAATGAATCCTTTCTCCAAAAAGAAAGCACGCATGCTTTGAACAAGGGTGTGGTACGTTTTTAAATTTTCTGGATTAGTACGCTTTAATCTGGACATGAAAGTAAAAAGTATTAAAAAATTAAAGATGAATTGATTACAAAAAAATAAGGGGGAAAATCACGCGGTTTTTTCCAAGGGAGTGCAAAGGGTTTGAAGGGCTGAATTCACTTTATCAAAACCAAAGGATTCAAGAACCTTATTCATTTCCTCCTTGATGAAATTGTTGCACAGGTTGCCAATGCTGCCTTCGTGCGTGTAGGCCACCGCTTGTGCTCCGGTCTGGTATTTGCCTTGCTGAATTTGTTCGCCCACGATGCGGTATGCATCCCGAAAGCTTGCTCCTTCCAGTACAAGTTGGTTTACCGTTTCCACCGAAAACAAAAATTGGTAACGCTCATCTTTCAGAATTTCGGTATTCACCTTGATCTGATCAATGGCATAGCAAGTGATGCGCAGGCAATCGAGCAAGTCATCAAAGGCTGGCATGAAACTCTCTTTTATGAGCTGAAGATCCCTATGATAACCAGATGAAAGATTGGCTGTGATGAGGGTGATTTCATTGGCAAGTGCACTCAGCTTATTGGCCTTGGCACGAACCAGCTCAAAAACATCGGGGTTCTTTTTATGCGGCATAATGCTGGAGCCGGTTGTGAGCTCATCAGGCAACTGCATAAAACCATAGTTCTGGTTGGTAAACAGGCAAATGTCCTGTGCCATTTTTCCCAAAGTGCTTCCGATTGAACCCAAGGCCTGCGCCACCACGCGCTCGGTTTTTCCCCGTCCCATCTGGGCATACACCACATTGTAATTCAAGGTTTCAAAACCCAGCAATTCTGTGGTAAGGCTGCGATTCAAAGGAAAAGAAGAACCATATCCCGCGGCAGAGCCAAGCGGATTTTTATTGGCTACCACAAAGGCTGCCTGCAATTGAATCAAATCATCAACAAGACTTTCAGCATAGGCGCCAAACCAAAGTCCAAAAGAAGACGGCATGGCCACCTGGTAATGGGTATAGCCGGGCATCATTACATCCTTGTGCTTTTCACTCAAGGAAATGAGCGAATCAAAAAGGGCTTTGGTATTTTCTACGGTGGCTTCGATTCTGCTGCGGATAAATAGTTTTAGGTCGAGCAAAACCTGGTCGTTGCGGGAGCGACCACTGTGGATTTTCTTTCCAACTTCACCAACACGGCGGGTTAGCATCAATTCTACCTGAGAATGCACATCCTCCACATTGGCTTCAATTTCAAAATTACCAGCCCGGATTTCATCCAGAATGTTCAGAAGCTCTGTACTCAGCAAATGCAATTCGTCTTTTGTAAGCAGATTGATGGTGCTTAGCATTTTAATGTGAGCCAGCGAACCGATTACATCAAATTCTGCCATGAGGGCATCCATTTCCCTGTCTTTCCCAACAGTGAATTTTTCAATTTCCTTGCTTACTTCAAATCCTTTAGTCCAGAGTTTCATACAATTTAAATGCTTTGGATGGTATTAATTTCGTTTGCTGGGATAGAACTAGAAGTTGATTTACGCTGGAAAGTGGGCTCCAATCCCAGCACTTCCAATCCGTTTTTGGTGGCAATCTCAGCCAAGACATTTGGTTGGTATATTTTACAGGCCTCCAGCAAAAGCTTGATTTCGGTCCACATATCGCCATCGCCAAAAGGCTTATACACATCACTGATGTTGTCGGTGCCAATGGCAACTTTTATCCCGTACTGAATCATTTCATCTACAGGCGTAATGGCATTGTGGCTCGGTGCAAGCCTTTCGGTTCTTGGATGGTCGATCCAGGCAACAGGACAAGAAATCACCGAAAGCTGAGCCTCACGCATTAGCTCGTAAATGCTCTCCCGTTTAGCCTTTGGGTGGGCTGCAAGAGAAATGCAATGAATGGCACTTACCATGCCTTGCATTCCGTGCTCAATTACCTTTTGCGCCAGCAACTCCGTTTCGCTTTCTTCGTCGGTATTAAACTGATCCACATGCACATGCACAGGCTTATTCAAGCGCTTTCCTGTGCTGAGGAGCAAATCCAGGTGTTCTCCTTCTCTGCCTGCATCCTTGGCCGGCAAACCACCAATGATGTCCACAAATTCCACTGCCTTGTCGAACCAGTAACGCGCATCTTTTTCCAGAACACCTTTCAGCGTTTGGTTCACAAACTTCATCTGAATACGGTTTCCATATTCAGCACGAAGTTTTTCTGCTGCCAAAATAGACTTTTCACCAATGGCTTCATCCACATCAATAAAACTTCCAAAAGCCTGAACGCCCTGCTGGAGCATCAGTTCTGTAGCACGCGACATCCGGTTATACACCTGGTCAACCGAAGAGCTGCGTTTCAGCGTATCAACTATGTCCCACTTCTTTTTAAGCGGCGCATAGATCTCTTTTACACTGTTTTCATCCAGACTATAAGCCCGGTCGAAGTGGGCGTGGGTATTCACCCAGCCACCCTGCTCGCTAATTTTAGCGAGGAGTTCTGATTTGAGATTCATAAAAATTTGGTGAAAAAAAAGGGCTTTCAAAAATGAAAGCCCTTTGGAATAAATGAAATTGATTTAGATTTTCGGAGAAGGAAAATAGGAAAATTGCCTTTTTTCGGCTCGTTTTTCCTTGCTCAAATGCCTTATTTTTACCTTCTAACATTTGAGAAACAAAAGTACTAAAAGCGGGCACTTCTCCAATGTTAAGAAATTGTTACCAACAATTGACATTTTGGTAACATCAAAAACGAGAGCACTTTAGAAAAATTACCCTTCAAAATCCAGGTAAAAATATTTTTGGGCCTGCCCCCGCAGCACAGAAAATTAAATTCCGGAAGCAAGCCTTGGTTTTACGCCGCGGGGTCGGGCTGTTCGTTTCAAGTCCTCTGCCGCCACAGCGGCATGCGGGCTTTCCACTGCCATCCCTCAGGCAAAAATGCAGACAAAAAATCGCAGTTTTGACCTAATTCGCCACCTCCACAGAATGGTCCAAGGCATGGGCCCAAATTTGTTCCGCACTTGCTACTGGAAGATTTTCTCCCCAAAGTTCAAGATTGGCTTCCGCAAGCACTTCGCCGATCAAACTTGCATGCGCACCAAACAAGGCCAAAACCTTTTCTGGCTTGGCGGTACTCAGCACCCAGCGGTGACCGCCTTCAGCGAAAAGCCAATTAATCGGATCTTCTGCCTCATAAGAAATCTTCGCACCAAAGCCGGTTCCAAATAGCTTTTCTGCCAGGCAAACCGCAAGCCCACCTTCCGAAACATCGTGCGCCGACCGAACAAGGCCCTGCTGAATCGCCTCCAGCATCCGCTTATTCAGTTCTGAAGCTTCATCCAGATCAATACCCGGACAATCACCATAAACGGCACCGAAGAGCATCTTCTGTAATTCACTTCCACCAAATGCCGCTTGCTCATTTCCTCCGATTAGGATAAGAGAATCACCGGCATGCTTTACCATTTGGGTTGTAATGTGGTCGGGGTTGTCAATCAATCCAACCATGCCGATGATTGGCGTTGGAAAAACGGCACCCATGCTGCTGCGTTCGTTGTACAAACTCACATTTCCACCAATTACAGGAATATCAAAAGCCTTGCAAGCAGCCACGATGCCGTCCACAGACTTCTCAATCTGCCAGAAGATTTCCGGGTTTTCAGGACTACCAAAATTAAGGCCGTCAGTTACCCCAATGGGTTGTGCACCAGAAGCGATTATGTTTCGGCTGGCTTCCGCCATGCACAAGGCACCACCTTTTTCTGGATTGAGATACACATACCGTGAATTGCAATCCACCGTCATGGCAAGTGCCTTTTGGGTTCCGCGGATGCGCAGGATTGCCGCATCACTTTTTTCGGGACCCGCCACCGTATTGGTTTGCACCATGTAATCATATTGCTGAAACACCCTCCTTTTGCTGGCAATGCTCGAAGCGGCCAAAAGGTCTTTCAAAATATCCATCCAGTTGTTCTGGTATTTCTGCTCTGCCTGTTCCTTGATTTCAGCACTTACAGAAGCGGCCCTTTTCATGCCTTCCTGAAAGTAAACTGGCTCTGCAGAATTTCTGTAGTAAACGGGTGCTTCTTCTGTGAGGGCTTGTACGGGCATTTCTGCTTCCGTAACACCCTTGTGCTTTACCCGAAGAATGGGTTCTGAAATCACCGTTCCAACATTCACGGCATACAAATCCCACTTTTTAAAGATATCCGCAACTTCAGCTTCATAGCCTTTTTCCACCACCAGCAACATCCGTTCCTGAGATTCGCTGAGCATCATTTCATAAGCGCTCATGTTCTTTTCACGCTGTGGCACAAGGTCCAGATTGAGTTCAATACCAACACCGCCTTTTGCCGCCATTTCGGCCGAAGAGCAACTCAAACCCGCAGCACCCATATCCTGAATGCCGATAATTTTAGGGTGCTGAATGGCTTCCAGACAGGCCTCAATCAGGAGTTTTTCCATAAATGGATCACCTACCTGAACCGAAGGGCGTTTGCTTTCGCTTTCCTCGCTGAGGTTTTCAGAGGCAAAAGTAGCACCATGAATTCCATCACGACCAGTAGAGGATCCAACATACAGAACGCTGTTGCCAATGCCACCTGCGACGCCCTTTTGCAAATCTTCGTGCTTAAGCAGGCCCACGCACATGGCATTTACCAAAGGATTGCCGTTATAGCAATCATCAAAATAGATTTCTCCGCCAACAGTTGGCACACCCACACTATTGCCATAGGCTGAAATTCCTTTTACAACCTTTTCAAATAGATAGCGGTTTCTCTCATTGCTTAATTCTCCAAAACGAAGGGAATTGAGACAGGCTACAGGCCGAGCACCCATAGAAAATACATCGCGGATAATTCCACCCACACCCGTAGCCGCGCCCTGAAATGGCTCAACAGCCGAAGGATGGTTGTGACTTTCAATCTTAAAAACCACTGCAAGACCATCGCCAATGTCGATAACCCCAGCGCCTTCGCCAGGACCCTGCAACACTTTCGGGCTTTTGGTTGGAAACTTCCTGAGCTGAGGCTTGGTATTTTTATAGCTGCAATGTTCGCTCCACATTACGGAGAAAATACCCAGCTCGGTATAATTGGGAAGCCGGCCACCAAGGTGTTCGGTAATTTTTTCAAATTCACCATCGCTTACACCCATGCGGCTGTAAATCTTCTGGTCTTTTATTTGTTGAGGATTGGGATACAAAATATTAAGCCGTTTTGTGTTGACAAAAATTCAATATAGAATGAAAAAGAGGCAGGCCGTCTGTTCCTCCAAGAAGGCTTTCTACAACCCGCTCCGGATGGGGCATCATTCCCAAAACATTGCCTTTTGAATTGCAGATACCCGCAATGTTCATGAAAGAACCATTGGGATTATTCTCGTACTCGAACAGAATTTGACCATTCGATTTCAGGCGGGCATATGTTTCAGCATCGCAGTAATAATTGCCCTCACCATGCGCAATGGGAATTTCAAGGACCTGATTTTCAGAATACGCCGAAGTAAACATGCTGTGGTTGTTTGCCACACGAAGTTTTTCGGGGCGACAAATGAAGGACAGGCCCTCGTTTCGTAGGAGTGCTCCTTCCAACAGACCTGCTTCCAGTAAAATCTGAAAGCCATTGCAGACACCAATCACAGGTTTTCCGCTTTCAGCGAATTCCTGCAACGCTTTCATCACAGGAGAAAACCGGGCAATGGCACCGCAACGGAGATAATCACCATAGGAAAAGCCACCCGGCACGGCTACTACATCAAATCCTTCCAGGGAAGATTCTGAATGAAACACATACTGACATTCCACCTTCGGCATCAACTGCCAGGCACCCAGCATATCCTGGTCACAATTAGAACCGGGAAAAACCAATACAGCTACTTTCATTTCTTATGCCGCATTTTCTATTGTAAAATCAACATCTTCAATCACTTCGTTTACAAGCAATTTTTGACACATAGATTTTATCCGGCTTTCGATATCGTCCACATTGTCGGTAAACAATTGGAAGTATTTTCCAACCCGAACAGTCTGCACTTCATTAAAACCAAGTTGATGAAGGGCGTTGGTAACTGCTTTTCCCTGTGGGTCGAGGATGTTCTCCTTCAAATAGACATGAACCTTTATCTTGTACATTTTTATTAAGCTTCGTTTTTCAGAATTCCAACTCTAACTGCCAATGAATGATAGGTTTCTGCCAAAGGAGCAAGGTCCCGGCGAAACACATCTTTGTCTAATTTCTGGCCTGTTTTTGCGTCCCAGATGCGGCAAGTATCAGGAGAAATTTCGTCTGCCAAAAGTATGTTGCCCTCTGTTGTTTTTCCGAATTCCAATTTGAAATCGATCAAATCGAGACCATGCCCAAGGAAAAAATCCTGTAACAACGTATTGACAAGCAAGGCTTTTTCCTTAATCTGTTTTAGTTCATCAGGGCTTGCAAGATTAAGCGCAAAAATATGGTCGTCGTTCAGCATGGGATCGCCGAGTTCATCATTTTTGTAACAAAGCTCGATGATCGGAAATGGCATTGGAAAACCTTCTTCCTTTCCGATGCGTTTGGCCAGGGTGCCGGCGGCCTTGTTGCGTACAATCACCTCAAGTGGAATAATGCTGACCTTTTTCGCCAGATGTTCTGTTTCAGAAATTTTTCCTTCAAAATGGTTTTCAATTCCTTTTTCCGATAGCAATCCGAAAAAGAAGGAAGTAAAAAGATTGTTCAGTTTTCCCTTTCCTTCGATGCTGTCTTTTTTCACCCCGTTAAAAGCCGTGGCGCTGTCCTTGTATTCCACCCGAATAATTCCAGGCTTATCTGTGCTGTAAATTTTCTTGGCTTTTCCTTCGTATAGCATTTCGTTTTGCATGATTCAGAGAATTGTTTTTGCGCTTTCAAGACATTGGTTTAGTTCCTTTTCCAGAACATTGATGTGCCCCATTTTTCGGCCTTGTCGGGCCTCCTTTTTTCCATAAAGGTGCAGCTTGTGTTTGCCTATTTTTTCGCGGTCGAGTTTTTCCATATCCTCGCCGAGAACATTCAGCATCACACAAGGAGAAACAAGACTTACATCGCCCAATGGCAGATTGCAGATGGCGCGGATGTGCTGTTCAAACTGAGAAGTAAGGCAGGCATCGAGAGAAAAATGCCCACTGTTGTGCGGTCGCGGGGCGAGTTCATTAACCCTGATTTCTTCGCCTTTGAGAAAAAGTTCGATGGCCAAAGTACCTTGAAGATTCAGTCCATCAGCAAGCTGAAGGGCGATTTCTTCGGCCTTCTTTCGGGTACTTTCCGGAATTCGGGCAGGCACAATACTTTGGAATAAAATTTGATTTCGGTGAATGTTTTCAGCAATGGAAAATACCTTGCTTTCTCCACGGGCACTGCGGCAAACAATGGCCGAAAGTTCCATGTCAAAATCAAATGCCTTTTCGGCTACATAGGCCCGGTCGGGGTTATAATGTTGTTGGCTGAAAATACTCAGGTCTTCTGGTCCAGACAACACAAATTGCCCCTTTCCGTCATAACCTCCGCGGGCTGTTTTGAGGAAGGTTTTATGGGGATTTTGAGCAAAAAAGTTTGAAAAAACATCCAATTCTTCCTTGGTGCGGATGGTGTGATAATCAGCGGTTTCGAGTCCAAGACTGCGGATTGCTTCTTTTTCTATAATGCGGTCCTGGGTGATTTCAAGCAAACGGCTGCTTTGGGGAAGTTTTGATTCAAGGATTCGCGCCGAACTTAAAGGAACATTTTCAAATTCGTAGGTGATTACATCACATGCCTGGAGAAGTTCGAGACAAGCAACTTCATCATTATATGGCGATTTCAGGAGCCTGTCAGCAACTTCGGCACAAGGACAATTTTCCTCTGGATCCAGCACAATAATTTGAAAACCCATGGCTCTGGCGGCCAGTGCCATCATCCTCCCCAATTGTCCGCCGCCCAAAATTCCGATTGTCTGGATGGCAAAATTTTGGTTCATGGCATTAATTGGGTTTAAGGTTGTGGTTGATTTTTATAGGAGATTGACAAAAAAATCCTGCCAACGAAACCTGTTTTTCCCTCACACAAGAAAGGACTCGAAAATCCCGAAGAAACTGATTTGGTTTCCTTTATGCCAGCATTAAAAAAACTTCGGGAACAATGCTCCGGAGGGTAGCTCATGGACCCCAAAAGTAGGAAGTACGCGGATATTTGAAGCGAAACCAAAGGAAGTCTTAACATAGAATTAACATTGCCCAAAAGAAAAGTAGGGAATCTAAAAAAAACCAATGAACAACATGGTTTTTCTTTTGTCGAAAACCGCAATACGAATGCAATAAACCACTGGATAATTGAATCATACAATTGGATAATTAGGTTTGGTTTCACATTCTTATTCAAAGACCTTTCATTCACCAAAGCAACAGGAAAGCAAAGAAGGAAGATGGTATTCCAACCTAAGCCCTCCTGAAACTTGTGGCCTGGCAGACTTTTGGCTGAGTGTTTGTCAGAAAGAATGAAGGTTTCAGCCGATCAGTACTATTAAAAACTAAACTAGAGGATTTCCTTCATTCTGAAATTCTACCGATTTCCCAGGCCGTTCTTCTTGAATCAGAAGAACGGCCAAATGGGGAAAACCAAGATTGTTTTCACGTTTTCTTGATCGCTTTAAACACTTTTTCGTTTGAAAAAGTGTAATAACCAGCATTTATTCCTTTGAAAAAGTGTGCTTTTCAAATGGCCTAGTTCATTTTACAATAAAGAAAAGCGGCACAAGAAGCTCCTAGCTGCAGATAATGAAAGGAACTAATAATGAAAAAAGTATAGCTCATCTTACAATCAGAAGAACGGCCAAATGGGGAAACCAAATCCGATTTTTTTAGATTTGGACCATGCATTACTGTGAGGCCGTTTTAAAAATGCCAGCGGATAGTCCGCATATTCATTATCACCTAAAAGAATACGGATTCCCCATTTACGATGACAATGAACTGTTCGGTCGGCTTTTGCTGGAAATTAATCAAGCGGGACTTAGCTGGACCACAATCCTGAAAAAGCAGAACAGCTTTAGAAAAGCCTACTCAAATTTTAACATCATCGAAGTAGCAGGCTACGGGGAAAATGACTTCGAGAGGCTAATGGGCAATCCGGGAATCATTCGGAATAAACTCAAAATAGAAGCAGCAATTTACAATGCGGGCGTTATCTTGAAACTTCAGGCCGATTCAGGATCCTTTTTAAAATGGCTCGAAAGCCGTCAAGGAAAAAACAAAGAAGAATGGATAAAACTATTCAGAAAATCCTTCCGGTTTACGGGAGGTGAAATTGTAAATGAATTTCTGATGAGCATCGGTTTTTTGCCTGGTGCCCACCTTCCAGAATGTCCGGTGTATGAAGCGTGTAAACGAAAAGGCGCTGTTCACTTCAATCATCAGATTAGGCCGCCTGACCCATCTGATGCAAATGCCTGAAGTGTGAATAAAGAGCCTGGCGGAAAGATTTGAACTCCACAAAAGGAATATTGTATTCCCTGCATGTTTCGCATATAATCTTGTGAATTGCCGGATAGTGCACATGGCTGATGCGCGGGAAAAGGTGATGCACCATTTGGAAGTTCAATCCACCCAACAACCATCCAAGAATTTTGCTTCTGGTACTAAAATTCACCGTTGTGCGAATCTGGTGAACCGACCATTCAGTCTCAATGTCATAGGAATCTTCTCCCGACTTTACCGGAAAATCTGCTCCTTCTACAATGTGGGCCAATTGAAAAACAATTGCAAGTGTAATTCCACAACTCAAAGAAAGTAGTATATACCCCCCAATTGCCTGAAGAGGTCCAACCAATAGGCATGGCAGGCCAATGAATATGGCCGTATGACTTATTTTTGTAATCCAGAAAATAAAATGGTCTTTTCTGCTGAGCTTTTGCATTTCTGTTTCTTCAGCAATTTTACCAGTGAAATACTTTTTGAAATCGCGGTAATAGATCCAGAAAATGTACGTGAGGCTGTAAAGTGCAAGGGCGTAATATGCTTGAAAACGATGTAAAGGAAGGTAATTCTGCTCACCGTGAACCCTAAGGAAAGGCTTAAGATCAATGTCATCATCTACACCTTCAATGTTGGTATAAGTGTGGTGATTCACAACATGTTTTTGGTGCCAGAATAAGGAAATGCCTCCCAGAAAATTCAGAGAATGTGCCATGATGGAATTCACCTTACTATTGCCTGAATAACAAAAATGTGAGCCATCGTGCATCACATTAAAGCCAATAAGTGCAAAAATGATTCCTTGAGAAAAATATAGTGCAAAAAGGGGCCAAAAGCCGGAAAGAAGTCCGGAAATCTGAAGGACGAAATTTGCTACAAGTAAAAACCCAAGAATGCCGGTTTTCCAATAAAGCTCAGTGTTTCCGTATGGGGAAATTTTATTTTCAGCGAAATACTGGTTCACATTTTTCCGGAGTACCGATAAAAAATTGACGCCGGATTTCTCAAAATGAATGGTCATCAGAATAAAAATTAATTGGAGTTTGGTGCAATAAAGCCCATGGATTTTTAATTACAAGGCCACTACAAAGGGCTTAAAAAGCTCGTAAATCTAACCTTTTTCAAAGTTTTACACAAAAGAAACTGAAAACGATTTGCCTACGACATGATATCGCACAGTTTTTCCCCGATTTCACTGCCTATGGCAACCCCCATTCCATTCATCCTGACACCCAGTACAAGACCATTTCCAAGGCTTTGAAGAATCGGTACTTTTTCCTCTCCAAAAGCCATGATGCCAGCCCAGCGATGTTCTATCGAAAAGTGTGTCTCAGGTGGTAAAATCATGTTTTTTAAGTGCGTTTCGAGTGCGTTTTGGATGGCAGGATTTAGCTCAATTTCCAGGGTGGTTTCTTCTTCAAAAGCCAGATTACGGCCACCACCAAAAAGCACACGCTCACCCACATTCCGAAAATAATAATAGCCTTCATCGAAATGGAAAATTCCCATAAGCTTCAAACCCGGAATCGGAGCCGTGATCAAAACCTGACCTCTACCCGGCTTTATATCCAAACCAGGAAAAAGGCTTTCTGTGAATGCATTGGTACAAACTGCAACCCGCTCAGAGTTAAACTCTAGTTCATTTCCTTCTAATGCCGTTCGCCATTTACCATTGATCAATTCCGGCTTGAGGGCTTTGGCGCCTGTTAGAATTTCCACACCAAGCGAACGGGCACAGGCGATTAGATTTTTCATCATAAGTCCTGTGTGAATCTGACCTTCCACGCGGTTGCCAATAAAATCGCGAATGCGTTCTCTCTGAAATCCAAAACCCGCCAATGCTGAATTATCATGCACAAACACCTCCTGACCAAATATTGGGTGTAAAAGCGTATTGAGGTAGGGAATGGCCGTGGTATCAAAATCCTCCGATTGCAAAATCAATTCACCACCACCAAATTCCTCATAACCAATCGCATTGTCACCAAGTCGATTTCTCAAAAGCCGCAAACCTTTCGCCCGCATTTCCACCATTTCAAGCGCACGACTTTCACCGATTTGGTTGATATCATGAAGAATTTCAGCGGCAGATCCATAACAGGCAAATCCTGCATTCCGGGTGCTGGCGCCACTGGGGAAAACCCCACTTTCAAGAATCAAAACCGAACTTTTGGGATGGCGCTCTTTCCAGCTGCAAGCTGTAGATAAGCCCACAATCCCACCCCCGATAATGAGCAAGTCATAATCCAAAAAACTTTCCTTTTCCCAGAAACTAAGCATGCCTGCAAGGTGTCACTTGGCAAGAGACTACGCAAGACCCCATGGAAGAAGAATCCTTTTTCCTATTATTGAACCATGATTTCCACCATCAAAAATCTTGCTGCCCAGATAAGCCCAAAAGTGCGCAACTGGCGCCAGCACCTGCATGCCAATCCGGAACTTTCATTCCTGGAAAATGAAACATCTGCGTTTGTTGCGAAAAACCTCGGCGAAATGGGAATACAATTTCAATCAGGTATTGCTGGTACGGGCGTTGTGGGCCTGATTGAAGGCAAAAATCCCGGCTCAAGGGTGCTGGCACTTCGGGCTGATATGGATGCACTGCCCATTCTGGAAGAAAACGAGGTTGCCTACAAATCCACCAAACCGGGCGTAATGCACGCCTGCGGACACGATGCGCACACAGCCAGTCTACTGGGCGCTTCCTGGATTCTGAACCAAATCAAAGACCAGTTTGAAGGTAGCATTAAACTAATATTTCAACCTGGAGAAGAGAAAATTCCGGGTGGGGCTTCGCTGCTGATCAAGGAAGGTGTTTTACAAAACCCGAGTCCGGCATCGATTATCGGGCAACATGTAATGCCCGGACTTGCGGTTGGAAAAGTTGGCTTCAGAGAAGGATTATACATGGCCAGTGCGGATGAAATTTACCTGACGATTCACGGAAAAGGCGGGCACGGAGCCATACCAAATGCCTCGATTGATGTAGTTGCCATTATGGCCCAGGTAATTACCGGACTTCAGCAAGTGGTAAGTCGTGGAGCCAGTCCAACCATTCCGTCGGTTCTTTCATTTGGCAGGGTGATAGCCAATGGGGTAACAAATGTGCTGCCAAATTCTGTTTACCTTGAAGGGACATTCCGCACCATGGACGAAGCCTGGAGAGAAAAAGCCCATGAAAAAATCCGGCAGATTACAGAAGGCATTTGTGCTGCTTTTGGCGCAAGAGCAGAATTGGAAATTCGTCGTGGATATCCGTTTTTGTTGAATGATGTGAACCTCACAAGGAAAACGAAAGCCAGCGCCATTGCCTACATGGGAGAAGAAAATGTGGTAAATCTCGACATGTGGATGGCTGCCGAAGACTTTGCTTATTACAGTCAGGCAATGCCAGGTTGCTTTTATCGGCTTGGAACCCGAAACGAAGAAAGGGGAATTGTCTCTGGCGTACATACACCCACATTCGACATAGATGAGGACGCCCTCGAAACGGGTTGTGGACTAATGGCCTGGCTGGCTTTGTCCGAGCTTGAATCGGGGAAATAGATGGAGCCACACACCATACCCAGAATGGAAACTTTCTGGACTTAAATGAATTTTAATTTGAAATGTTTTGGTTTCTCGCATGAAGGATAGGAGCGGTTTGTGGCGCCTTTGCGCCACGGAAGTGAAGCGAACCCGCGGATAGCCTGGTGACCGGACATCAGGACGGGCACATGCCCAAAAACATTTGGTGAAAAACACAGGAGAATGGCTATACATCTCCCGTTGCCCAATCGGATATATGCCGTAAATTCGCAGTCTTGTGCCCGGTTGAAAAAACCACCGGAATATCAGGAGGGAAATGCAACTCAGCAAACTGGAAATCAAAGGCTTTAAAAGCTTTGGCGATAAAATCACCATCCACTTCGACAAGGGGGTAACCGGCATTGTTGGACCCAATGGCTGTGGAAAATCAAATGTAGTAGACGCTATTCGCTGGGTTTTGGGCGAACAAAAAACCCGCAATCTGCGCTCCGATAAGATGGAAAACCTCATCTTCAACGGAACCCGCACCCGCAAACCATTGCAAATGGCGGAGGTAAGTCTCACTTTCCTTAACACCAAAAATATTCTGCCTACAGAATACACCAGTGTCACAATCAGCAGGCGTTATTTCCGTGATGGAGAAAGCGAATACTTGCTTAATGGGGTTAGCTGCAGATTAAAAGACATTACCAGCCTCTTTCTTGATACCGGAATTGGTCCGGATAGTTATGCCATTATCGAACTGAAAATGGTGGACGACATTCTCTCAGACCGGGAAAACAGCCGCAGAGCCTTGCTTGAAGAAGCTGCGGGTGTGTCGAAATTTAAAATCCGCAAAAAGGAAACTTTCCGCAAACTAGAAGATACAGAAGCTGACCTCACCCGCCTGGAGGATGTGCTTTTTGAAATCCGCAAAAACATGAAGGCGCTGGAAAAGCAGGCCCGTCAGGCGGAAGAGTATTACAGCATCAAGGAGGGCTACAAATCTGCCGCCATCAGCCATGCGAAGTTGAGCATGGCCGCCAAAGCGGAGGCGCTTCATGAATTACGAAGCCGCATTTCCGATTGTCAGGACCAGAGGGCGGCCTATTCTGCTTCCATTGCTTCTAAAGAATCGGAGCTTGAAAAAATAAAGTCGGAGCTTTTGCAAGAAGAAAAAACGCTTTCTGGAAGGCAAAAGACGCTCAATGAATATGTGAGCAAAATCAGAGAGATAGAAAGCCAGAAAAAAATTCGGGAAGACCGGTTTAGATTTTATTCGGAACGCCGGGAAAAGCTGGAAGTCGAAAGCAGCCAGACTTCAAACCAACTGGATACTACGGTAAAGCAGATTGTAGTGGCAGAAACCGCGGTTGTTTCAATTGAAAAGCAAATAAGCGAAGGCAGCAATGCCTTGGAAGCAGCCCGCTTGGAACTTGAAACAGCCAGAATGGGTCAGGAAGAAATGGTTCGTCGTTTGGATGAACATAGGGAAGATCTTAGAAAAAGTTCGCAAGAGCTCTACCAGCTGGAAAAGAATCTGGAATACAGCGATGCCCAGCAGGCTGATTTAGAAAATGAACTAAAAAAGGCAGAATCAGCTTCGGAAGACCAAACCGTTTTCCTTTCCAACTTCGAACAAAAACTGAAAGCCACAGCAGATCAAATTAAAGAAAAAGGCGACTCTGTAAGCAGTTTGGAAGAAAAGGAGCAGAAGCTAAATCAGGACATTGCTGCAGCCACAGAAGAAACCGAGAAAATACGGTTTAATCTGGCAGAATTATACCGTCGCCTGGATGCAAGACAAAATGAGCTTAATCTCCTTCGCGCCATGGTGGAAAACCTGGAAGGATTTCCTGAGGCCGTAAAGTTCTTGCGTAAAAACAAATCCTGGAGCAAGAAAGCGCCGCTTGTAGCGGACCTGCTTAACATTGGAGAAAAATACAAGATGGCTTTGGAATCGGTTTTGGAACCATTTCTGAACCATTATGTAGTTCAAACAGAAACTGAAGCATATCTGGCGATGAAAATGCTTTCCGAAAACCAAAAAGGAAAAGCGAGTTTTCTGATTCTTGACAGATTGAAGGGGCGCCAATCTCCGAAACCAGAGATTCTTCCGGATGCAATTCCGGCAATGGATCTGGTAGAATATGAACCCTCTTACACAACTTTGGTGTCGTATCTCCTTGGCGATGTTTACATTACAGACAAAACCATTCCATTTGCAGCGTCTTCTTCAACAGAGACGCCGGTCCTTTTTGGGGAATTGGCCTGGGATTGGACAGAACATACAGTCGTATCAATCAGCGGGGCAATGACCCGCAGAAAATTCAGCGTTTCGGGCGGCTCAACTTCGGTTCTGGAAGGAAATAAAATTGGAAAAGCCGTTCAACTTAAAAAGCTGGAAGAGGAATTATCGGGTATCAACCTATTGATTCACAATGAAAAGGTAGCGCTGGAACAAAACCAGGAAAACCTGATTGGCCTTCGGCAAAGCACAGGAAAGAGCCTGATTGAACACCTTCAAAAGGAAATTCTACAACTTAAGCAGGAGGAAGCAGCATTACTGGCAAGGAAAGAACAATCCTTGGAATTGCTGAGAAGTTCCGCCTTAAGAAAAGAAGATATATCATTAAAAATCAAACAGTTAACAGATTCTCACCAAGAAGTTTTACCACGAATAAAAGACTTAAAGTTTCACGTGGAACAACTGGAGTCGAAAATTAATGTTGACCAAGCACAGACAAAAGACAAAGCAGAAGCAAACAACAGAGCTTCGGTTCAATACAACCAACTCAACATCGAACAGGTAAAATTGCAGAACAGTCTGCAAGCATCTAAACAAGATTTGGTGTTTCGGAACAAAGAAAAAGAAGAATTGAGCGGACGACTTCTTCAGGCAAAAAAAGAATTAGAATCCGTACAAGAGGAACTTGCTGGTCTTAGCAAAGGCGACGATACCGACAATTCAGAACTTCCAGCCTTGTATGAAGAGAAGCAAGCCATCGAAGCCGGATTAAATGAAGCTGAGAAAAGCTACTTTGAAGTCCGTGGTGGAATTGAACAAAGGGAAAAAGAAATCAGGGAACTGAACAGAAACCGGGAAATCGTCGCTGTTTTAATTACCGAATCACAGGATGCAATGGGGCAGGGGCAAAGTCAGCTTGTTGCGATCCAGGAAAGGATCCATGTAGAATTTGAAACCTTAATCTCCTGGGAGGAAGATTTGCCAAAATCCAACAAACAGGAAGAAGAGGCATTTCAAAAAACCATGTTGTCGATCAAAAACCAACTCGACAGAATGGGTCCAATCAACCTGATGGCAAGAGAGGCTTATCAAGAAATAAAAGAGCGACACGATTTTATTGAAGCCCAGAAAAAAGATTTGATGGAGGCGCGTCAATCGCTCACCAATACAATCACAGAGATCGAAACCGTAGCCAGGGAACATTTCTCCGAAACCTTTAAAAAAGTACAGGAGAATTTCCGCCTTGTATTTCGGTCACTCTTTACAGAAGAAGATACATGCGACCTTGTTTTGCAAGATCCATCCAACCCATTGGACAGTGGCATCGACATTATGGCAAGACCAAAAGGTAAGCGGCCATTGACAATCAACCAGCTTTCTGGCGGAGAAAAGACCCTTACAGCTATTTCTCTGTTATTCGCCATTTACCTCATCAAGCCCGCTCCATTCTGCATTTTTGATGAAGCAGACGCACCGCTTGATGACACCAACATTGACAAATTCAACAAGATTATCCGCAAATTCTCAAATGAAAGCCAGTTTATTCTGGTAACCCACAACAAACGAACCATGGCCAGTACAGATGTCATTTATGGCGTAACCATGCCAGAACAAGGCGTAAGCCGAGTAATTCCAATTGACCTAAGAGAACTGGCTTAAAGTTCCACGTGAAACACCCGAAAAAAAACAAAGATGCTTTCTGAATACGATGTAGTAATTGCTGGTGCCGGCCATGCAGGATGTGAAGCAGCAGCAGCGGCCGCAAACATGGGGTCTAAGGTTTTACTGATTACAATGAACATGGGCACCATTGGGCAAATGAGTTGCAACCCGGCGATGGGTGGTGTAGCAAAAGGCCAGATTGTTCGTGAAATCGATGCCTTGGGAGGACAGTCGGGAATTATTACCGACAAGACCACCATTCAATTCAGAATGCTAAACAGATCAAAAGGACCTGCAATGTGGAGTCCTCGGGCACAGAATGACCGTTGGCGTTTTGCAGAGGAGTGGAGACTAAAACTGGAATCCATTTCAAATGTAGACTTCCTGCAAGACACAGTCCTGGAATTACTGGTGAAAGATGGAAAGGCCATTGGCGTAAAAACCCAGCTTGGGTATCAGATAAAATCAAAAGCAGTTGTCCTGACAAATGGAACTTTTTTGAATGGACTAATCCATATTGGAGAACAACAAATGAAAGGCGGGCGTATTTCTGAGGCTTCTGCAACTGGGCTGACAGCACAATTGCTTGGTCTCGGTTTTGAAAGCGGTCGCATGAAAACCGGAACACCACCCAGATTGGATGGCAGAAGTCTGGATTATTCTCGAATGGATGAACAGCCTGGTGATGTTAATCCTTCCCGGTTTTCCTTCTCCACAGAAACAACTGAAGTGAAAGAACAAAAAAGCTGCTGGATCACTTATACAAACGACAAAGTCCATTCCGTACTGGAAAAAGGCTTTGCCCAATCTCCAATGTTTACCGGAAGAATTCAGGGACTGGGACCACGCTACTGTCCTTCGATTGAAGATAAAATTACCCGCTTTGCCGACAAAGACCGACACCAGATATTCATTGAACCAGAAGGCTGGAATACGGTTGAAATCTATGTGAATGGATTTTCTACTTCGCTCCCATATGAAGTTCAGTCAGAAGCACTCCGGAATATTCCAGGACTTGAAAAGGCAAAAATATTCAGACCAGGTTATGCGATTGAATACGATTATTTTCCACCAACACAGTTAAAACCAACACTAGAAACTTATCTGGTGGATAATCTGTACTTCGCAGGACAAATAAACGGTACCACAGGTTATGAAGAAGCTGCATGCCAAGGTTTAATGGCAGGTATAAATGCACATCTGAAAATCCGGGAAGAAAACCCATTCGTTTTGGGCAGATCAGAAGCCTACATTGGTGTACTCATTGATGACCTCATTACCAAAGGAACTGAAGAGCCGTATCGGATGTTTACCTCCAGAGCAGAATTCAGAACTTTGCTGAGGCAAAACAATGCGGATGTACGACTCACCAAAATGGGAAGAGAAATTGGTTTGGCCACAGAAGAAAGAGCAAGTGTACTTGAAGACAAGCTCAGCAAAATTGAGAAAACCTTAGAATTCTGGAAGCAACAAAAACTTCCATTTGATGACATCAACCAAATTCTGGAATCTAAAGGAACGCCTATTCTGACAGAAAAAGCCAGTCTGGAAAATCTTTTGAAAAGACCTCAACTTGATGTCGCTGATTTAATCCACCTCGGTGAGAAAATTAATCCTTTCGGTGCAGATATGGAGGTTCTGGAAGAAGCCGAAATTCAGGTCAAATACCAGCCCTATATTGAAAAAGAAAGTCAGATTGCCATCCGGATCAATCAAAGCGAAAGCAAAGAATTCAGACGCAACATTAATTTCTTAGAAATAAAGACTCTTTCAAACGAAGCCAGAGAAAAACTCAGCAAACTCAAACCCAAAACCTTGGGAGAAGCACGAAAAATCAGTGGAATTTCCCAGTCAGACTTAAGTTTGCTTTTACTTTATGCCGTACAGCCAGATGAAAACCCAGCACCTTAATCAATGCCCGGCCTGTGGCTCTGCAAATTTTAAACGATTTGGAGAGGTCAAAGACTATTATTATAGTCAGGAAATATTCCCGATTGAGGAATGTCTTAACTGTGGTTTGCGATTTACCCAGGACAGGCCAAGTGCTGAACACATTGGGGAATATTACGACTCTGGGAATTATGCCAGTCATGATTCCAAAAGCAAAACAAGTCTATTCCTGAAAGTGTATGCCACTGCCAGAGACTGGATGCTGGAGCATAAATACAAACTGGTAAAACAGTTTAAACCAGAATGGAAAAGAGTACTGGATTATGGGACAGGTGAAGGCTTTTTCGTTGAATTTCTGCGCAAGAAAGGTCTCGATGCAATGGGCATTGAACCCTCTGAACTGGCACGCGACAATTTTAAGAAGAGAACCGGCAACAACTTATATCCATCCGTTGAAAAACTTCCGGATAATATTGGTTTTCAGGCTATTACTCTTTGGCATGTGCTCGAACACATTCATGAACTAAGGCCAACCATGGAAAAACTTGTGGCCAAAATAGAAGAGAAAGGCATCATGGTGATTGCGGTTCCAAACCAGAAATCCACAGATGCAATTGCTTTCGGAAATGAGTGGGCGGCATGGGATGTTCCCCGTCACCTTTACCATTGGGACGATAAAAGCCTAAGCACTTTTATAGCAAGTCTCGGAATGGAAAAAATCTACACAACGCATTTGCCCCTTGATCCTTTTTACATCGGAATGATTTCCGCCCGCTATAAAAAAGAATCCACAATTTCGGGTTTGATGACGGGTTTAAAATCTTATCTACACGGCTCAAAAACTCCAGCCGAAGGCTCAACACTACTGAGCATATGGATGAAAACCAACTAAAACCAGACAGCAACCTCCTGGTACAAAACCTGGCATCAGATAGTCTGGCGAATTTACCTGGACAGAGGGATGCCCGCGCAAAAGACTACATAGCAGGTGTTTCCATTATTCTGGTTTTGAGCATCACTTTGTTCCTCCTTTTCAACCTCAGAACCAAATGAGAAAAACCATTCACTTTCTGTATTTGGTGGTAATCACATTGGTATTTCAACAATGTGCAAGCGTGCAATCCCCACAAGGTGGGCCAAAAGACAGTGCAACGCCAAAACTTCTTTCGTCCAAACCAAACAATGGAGAAATTGATTTTAAGGGAAAATCCATTTTGCTGGAATATTCTGAAGATGTCCTTGAAAATGAAGGGAAACAACCATTCCTTTCTCCACTAACACAAGTAAGCGTAGTAGCCATTGGCCGCAAAATCAGAATTACGCCCGATTCGGGCTGGAAAAAGAACCAGACTTATGAACTTCGGCTCAGTAAAAAAGTAAAAGATGAACACGAGGGAAATCCTTCGACCGATAGCACAATTCTCTTTTCAACTGGGAATCAGATAAGCAAAAGCAAGATTCAAATAGCGGTAGAAAACCTTTCAGCAAAAGCGAATACAAAACGAAGTACTTGCCTGCTTCAAGGAAGATCAAACAATACCTATTTCAGTTCCGGAGAAGGTCAATTAAAAGTGGCGGGAATTGAAAACGGTACCTATTTAATGGAAGTATTTGCTGATAAAAATGAAAACTTAAAATACGAAGAAGAGGATGGAGATCTATTTACAGACAGTATCCAGATTGACTCAAGCCATGAAGTAAAAGCGAGGCCGCTTCCACAGATTTACAAACCAATTCGTTGCTTCAAACAAAGACGAGGCGATACCGTAGTGGTGGAAACCAGTAAACAGATATTTCCAGACCAACCATTCCTAGATCATTGTGTTGGGAAAAACAGAGAAGGCACCATTTTCTGGCTTTATCCGGTTAAAGAACAAATCATCAGCAGCCACTTTGATACTCTAGGAAATTGCGTTGTTGATACAATTCAAGTCCAGCAAATTGACAGCAACCGAAGTCTCACGCAATTGCCTTTAAAAAGAAAATCAAACATCCACATTGCAGGCAAGCAAGTTCATATTCAACTAAACTGGAGTTGGAAACCAATTCACTTTCCAGAAAAACTAGAATACACCAAAGATTCGGTCTGGATAAAAGCAGATTGGGAAAGACGCGAGTTTGGTATTGAATTGAAATTGCCAATTCTAAAACAAGGTAAACTTCGTTTACGATTCGACAGCTTGGTTCTATACAATAAAAATGTGCTCAAGATGGATTCCATTGACATTACAGCATCAGACCTAGATCAAGCTGGAAATATTGGTGGCACCATTGAATCTGGGGAAGAAAACATCCGTGCCGAATTATTGAATGCCGCCAAAGAAATAAACGGGACAGCTGGCAAAGGAAACTTTCAATGGCTGGCAAAACCAGGGCAATACACCATCCAGATTTACAGAGATTTAAATGGCGATGGAAGATATACAGGCGGAAACAAAGAAGCCCGGCGAAAAGCCGAGCCTCTGTATATTTATCCGGATAAGATTGAACTTAAACCCGGTTGGGATTTGGAAAACATCCGGGTAAAACCGGAATTCTAAACCATCTCTTCGGGCTTTACCCAAAGATCGAATTCCTCCGCTGTCACATAGCCAAGAGCAAGTGCAGATTCTTTCAGGGTAAGATGTTCCTTGTGCGCCTTCTTCGCAATCTCAGCAGCCTTGTAATAGCCAATGTGCGTATTGAGGGAAGTAACCAGCATAAGGGAATTTTCCAGGTGCCGGCGGATGTACATATGGTTGGGCTCAATGCCAACCACACAATTCTTCTTAAAAGAATCGCAAGCATCCGACAACAGATTTGCAGCCATCAAGAAATTAAATGCGATCACCGGTTTAAAAACATTCAGTTCAAAGTGTCCATTCATTCCACCAACGGCTATGGCAGCATCGTTTCCAATCACCTGAGCACAAACCATGGTTAAGGCTTCGGATTGAGTAGGATTAACTTTTCCAGGCATAATCGAAGACCCAGGCTCATTTTCTGGAATCAAAATTTCTCCCAAACCTGAACGCGGACCAGAAGCCAGAAGGCGAATGTCATTTGCAATTTTCATCAAAGAAACTGCCAGTGTCTTTAAGGCACCAGAAGCAAAAACCATTGCATCATGCGCAGCAAGAGATTCAAACTTATTAGGAGCAGTTACAAATTCATGACCCGTAAGTTCTGAGATCTTCTTTGCCACAAGCACATCATAACCTTTGGGCGCATTCAAACCAGTACCAACAGCCGTACCACCGAGAGCGAGTTCTGACAAATGCGGCAAACATTGTTCCACATGACGAATACCATGACTGAGCTGGGCCGCATAACCCGAAAACTCCTGACCCAAAGTAAGAGGGGTAGCATCCATTAAATGCGTACGACCAATTTTTACGATATCCTTAAATGAGTCCGCTTTGGCAGATAGAACATCCCGCAAAGAAGAAACCATTGGAATAAGCTTCTCACACAAAACTTTTACAGCCGCAATACTCATGGCTGTGGGATAAGTATCGTTTGATGATTGAGACTTATTCACATCATCATTCGGATGCAAAACCTTTTTCTCATCAAGTAAATTACCTCCTTGTAAAACATGTGCACGATTTGCGATCACCTCATTCAGGTTCATATTGGATTGAGTACCCGAACCTGTTTGCCAGACAACCAAAGGAAACTGATCATCGAGTTTACCAGCCAGAATTTCATTGCAGACTTCACCAATCCATTTCATTTTTTCTTCTGGCAGAACACCAAGTTCATGGTTTGCCATCGCGGCAGCATTCTTCAAATAGGCAAAAGCACGCACAATTTCGATGGGCATTGTATGTCCACCAATCTGAAAATTCTCCCTTGACCTTTGGGTTTGAGCCCCCCAATACGCAGAAGCAGGAACTTTTACCTCTCCCATCGTATCTTTTTCAATCCTGTATTCCATTATAAATCAGTACTTTAAATTTTATCCTTTTAGAGAATATTTTGTGGACAAGTCTAAGACAGAATGTGGATAAAATAAACTTTGTCCACACCAAGAAACGCCAAAGTTAAAAAGAGCTTTGAAACTCCACTTCCTTCAACATCGAGTAAACCATCTATGAACATTTTTGGGAAAGAAATCGAAAACTGATCTTGATTAGCTAATAAGTTGAAAATGATTTGTTCTTATTCCTCCTTCTCAAGAATTACTTGAATTATCCACAAAACTTATCCACATATCCACAGCCCTGATAATAAGTATTAGAAATATTTAAATATTTGTAAATGATAATTGGTGTGTTGATGATGGGGATAAATCGAATAAATCTGGCCAGCCGAAAACTGATTCAAATACCCGTTCTATTTTTTCTATTTTCTGTGTCGTCGGTCTTCGCGCAACAGAAGTCAGAAAAGTTAGAATTGGCAGACGAATATTTCAAGAGGGAAAATTACGAAAAGGCCCTTGAACTTTATGAAGACTTGAAGGGAAATCCGGCCACAGACAAAAGGCTATTTTCAAATTACCTCACTTGCCTCGATAAACTCAAACCAACAAAAGCAGAAGCGGCATCAAAAAAATTCCTGAAACGCTATCCGGAAGACATATTCTACTTTTTGAACCACTACAAACGAATTCTTGAAATTGAGCATAAGTCAGAGGAAGCAGGAAAATTCGCTGAATCCAAATTGACCCCTTTGTTTTTGAAGTCTTCTCAGGGTGTTACAGATGGCTTTACATTTTTCGAGGATGCCAAAGACACTGTCAGATCGGAACAGATTCTGGACCAAGGAATCCGAAAGTTTGGTCTGGCTAATTTTTGGGAACTACGACTGGAAAAGGATTTGAGGCAAAAGCACTTCAAAGAAGCTGCCGAAATGCTTGTTAAAATTATTGCTGGGAAATTATTGCCGGATTCAGAGCTTGAATCAAAACTGCAGGAAAAAATAGCCCTTTCAGAATTTTCAAAGCAAATGCAGATTGCCTTGCTTCGACAAATTCAGGCTGAGCCAGGCAATAACTCTTACCCTTCGTTTTTGGCATGGATTTATATGCAGAAAGGCGATTATGAAGGAGCTCTGAAGCAATACCTCTCTTTGGATTTACTGGACAATAACGGCGGAATCCGTTGTTTTCAGTTGGCAGAATTCGCTGTTAATTCCGAAGAGGAAAAGGCCGCCATTAAAAGTTATGAGGCCATTATCCGCAATTTCCCAAATTCTCAATACCGGTTTTTATCTCAGCAAAAGTGTATGCAGCTCCGCGAACAAGGCGTACGAAATACATTCCCTGTGAATAAAAACGATGTTCGGGAATTGATTCACGAATACCAGGAACTCAGCAACAGCCAATACCTCAATGCATGGGAGCTTACCATGAAGGTTGCCGAATTGTATGGCAAGTATTTAAACAGGCCAGATTCTGCCATACTTGTGCTTGATGGTAGTATGAAATCCATGCGCTGGCCTCCGGTATTTCTCAATCGGGCAAAGATTTTGCTGGGGGATATGTATTTGCTTCAGGATGAACCATGGGAAGCAAGTTTGCTGTACGGACAGGTGGAGAAAGATGAAGCCGAAAGCATTGTGGGCTATGAAGCCAAATTGAAAAATGCGAAGGTCTTTTACTACAAAGGTGATTTTGAACTGTGCAAGGAACTTTTGGATGTGTTGAAACAGAGTACAAGCCGCGACATCAGCAACGATGCCATAGAACTTGGTTTGCTTATTCAGGATATCATGGCTGAGGATACAACAGGATTTTTCTTGTCGAAATTTGCCGAGATTGATTTACTGACCTATCAGGGAAATTATCCTGAATCTATTGACAGGATTGAAAAAATGGCCTTTACAACTTCCAATCCGGTGGTAATGGAAAAGCTTCGTTTTCGATTGTTCCGGAATTATGAAGCAACCCGGCAATTTGACAAAGCCCTTGCCGAACTCGAACAGATTTACAAGGTGAAGGCATCAGATTTGTATCTGGATGATGCGCTTTTTTACAGCGGGTTTATTTATGCCGAGCAGAAAAAGGACAAGGAAAAAGCCATGGAGTTTTTTCTAATGTTGATAAAGGAAAAACCAGGTTCTGTTTATGTGGCCGAGGCCAGAAAACGCCTCAGGCAACTGCGCGGTGATTTTGCGAATTGAGTTGTAACTGTTTTTTGGTGGGTGCCGTTTGATGGTATGATGGTTGCCATTTTTTATTGGTTTTTTAGTAATAATATATCCTGAAAGTATATACTTTTGTGAAAAACCTGTGCCATGAAAACCCTTTCCCTGAAACTCGACGATGAGATATTTGAAGAAACAGAATCCATCACTTCGGTATTGAAGCTTCCGCGCAACCGGTACATCAACGATGCGCTTCGGATGTACAACCGCTTCCATAAGCGCCGTCGCCTCAAAGCCCAACTGGAGGCTGAATCTGGTATGGTTGCAGCAGAATCCATGGATGTGTTGTATGGGTTCGAAGGCCTTGTTGATGAAGATTAAGCAGTTCGATATCTGGCTGGCCAACCTGAATCCGGGAAAAGGCACTGAACCCGGAAAAACCCGGCCCGTTGTCATCGTGCAGACAGATTTTCTAAACAATACCCATCCCTCAACGATTATTTGTCCGGTAACTTCACAGGTTCATGAAGAAGCAAAATTGCTGCGAATCCATCTCGTAAAAGAGCAGCTTGACAAAGAATCCGATGTGCTGATAGATCAGATCCGGGCCATCGATAACCGCCGGTTGATGCAGAAATTGGGTTCATTGAACAGCACACAAATTCGCAATCTGAAAAGCAGCCTCAGGATTGTGCTGGACCTGGAATAGCCGTATGCCTGGCTATCTTACTGGAGAATATTCATCCTTAAGCTTTGCTTCATGCCCCTACTTTTTCCCGCGAAGCATTCCTGGTTTGTTTAGCATCAATTCCCGGATAACCACACTTGCCATGGTGCAGCCGAATACAGCGGGCATGTAGCTGATGGTGCCAATCAGAGATCTCTTTGGATTTCCTTCCGGAGCCGGAATGATTCGGCTTTGATCTGCTTTTTCCGGACTCCAAACCACAGTTAAGGCTCGGTTTTTCAAACCCATTTGACTCAAGCGCTTGCGCACATAGGACGCCAGATTGCAGTTGTAGCTTTTCCACAAACTGCTTACCTGTACTTGGGTTGGATCGATCTTTCCTCCAGCGCCCATGGATGAAACAATTGGGAGTCCGAATTCAAAACATTTTTTTATTAGGAAAACCTTAGGTGAAAGCGTATCAATGCAATCCACAACATAATCGTATTTTTCTGCAAGAAGGATTTCGTTGGTGCATTCTTCACGCATGTAAATCGGAAATTCCTTGAGAATAATATCTGGATTGATATCCCGGATTCGCTCGGCCATTACCTCAGATTTTAATTTGTCTTCTGTGCTCACAAGAGCCGGCGCCTGCCGGTTTCTGTTGCTGGCCTCTACGGTATCAGCATCCACGATGCTCATGCGACCTACGCCCGCTCTGGCGATCATCTCGGCACATATGCCACCTACGCCTCCAAGGCCAACCACAAGTACATTGGCTTTCATGAGGCGTTCAATAGGTTCATCTCCAAGCAGGAGACGGGTACGGCCCATCCAAACCGGAATTTCTTGCTGCATTCTATTTCTAAATTTGGCTTCAAAAAAAGGCAAGCGACTTTTCTCCGAAAAACAAATGCCCGTTTTTTTTCATTTGTTCGCAAAGTTCTGCCAAACCTTTGTTTCTCAATGAGGCTGCTTTTTTGAAAATATCCTCAATTTGAATGGCAGAGGCATCTGTTTCAAGCAATAGCCGATTCGCAGGAATTTTTTTGAAAACTGTTTCAATTTTATTTTCTGCAAAAAGACTTTTTCCAAAAGAGAAGTAGACCAATTCCAATGGCAAAAACTGCTGAAGAATCTGTTCATTTCCCCGGAAGTCGTGCAGAAGAATCGGAACTTCCGAACACTTGCAATATGGAAAAATGTCTTGCCAGGCGCGTACACAATGCACAATGATGGGCATTTTGAGGCGATGGGCCAGTTGAAACTGCATTTCCCAGCACTCCATTTGAATCTGCATCAAAGGTCCGTTTACTCGGTCAAGACCGGCTTCACCCAAGGCGAGTACATTGGGCAAGAGAAGTAGTTCCGACAGTTTACTTTCAGAATTTTCCATGCATTCCGAGGAATGCCAGGGGTGGATGCCAACCGAGACCGGGTAAGCCAGTTCTCTGATGGTATCAGCATTCAGAAAATGGAATGCATTTCTACAAACGATTTCATCCTTTTTCAGGGCTTTTCGGTGACTGTGGGCATTGAGATACATTTTCAAATTTTTCCTGTGGGCAATTATGGCCAAAAAGGAGCAAATCCTTGTACCTTCGCCGGATATTGGAAAATTCTGTTTTCTCAAGAATTCAAAGGCAACTGCTTCGAAACCAGCGGTTCATTCTGCACCTTGGCAGTAGTTATGCGCTTTTGGGCGTAAACATGGTTTCCATGTTTCTGCTAACGCCTTCCCTGATTCAACATCTGGGAAAGGAGCAATATGGCATCTGGCTCTTGCTTTTTGGCATTACCAATTATTTCAACCTGAGTTCTTTTGGTTTTGGCCAGACTTTTACCCTCGAGCTGATTAAAAAACAGAATCGGCCAAAAGAGGTCAACCGTCTGATCAATACCCTGTTATTTTCACTTTTTATTTTTGCGGCTGGCACCTTTCCCATTTTTCTGCTGATTCAGTACAACCTTCAGATTTTCAAAATTTCTGCTCCTTTGCTGCCAGAAGCCTCAAGGAGTTTGTGGTTGATTTATGTGGTTTTCTTCCTCAATTTTCTAAGTCAGATGCCATTCAATGTGCTTTTCTCCTTGCACAAACTTGGCCTTCGCAATGGAATTGAAATGGGCCGGGTGGTTCTGAATTTTGTTCTAACCTGGATGATTATTCATCGGGGAGGAGGCATCTTGGAGCTTTCGGCTGCTTCTGTGGTGGTGGCCATTTTTTATGGCATTTCCCTTCTGGTCGCAAGCCGGACTTTGCTGAAATTTGAATTCAGTATCAGGCATTATTCCGCCAAGTTATTCCGCAAATTCCTTCGGCCCAGTTTGCATTTTTTCCTGCTCGGTCTGGCCATGCAGATCATTGTTTTTTCTGACAGCATTCTGGTTTCGTCTCTTGAATCGCCGGCTTTGGTTGCCGCATATACCATTGCCTTGCGTCTTCCGGATGTGAGCATGCGCTTAATTTTCAAAATTGCTGATGTTAAGGTTCCCAAGATTACAATTCTCTACAATTCAGCTTCGTGGAATGGACTTTGGTTGTTGCACAACAGGTTGTTTTGGTTAACAGCTGCAGCGGCGGGAGGTGTTTCCATTTTATTGCTTTTGCTTGGTCCACACATCATCCGCCTTTGGATTGGTCCTGATTTTGAACTTCATTATAGCCTGTTGCTGATTTTCTGTTTGAACATGTTTACGCAATCTGTCCTTCATGTGCCCGGGATATTTATTCAAAGCATGGGGATGCATGAAAGGGCTTCAATTTTTTCAATGCTTGGTGCTGTGGTTTCAATTGCGGCGGCCTGGTATTTCAGCAAATTATTCGGACTAGAAGGCATCGCTCTCGCATTGTGTGGTACCCAGTTTCTCGTTGGAATACTGGTAGTACCCCAGTTTTATCGTTTTTTATGGCTTCGCCTGCGAGATCAAAGTTTGGCACTTAATCTTTTCAGGTTGAAATAAAGCTGTTTTCAATACCCAAGCATCTGTGTACATTCGTGCATCTAAAATTTCTTAAGAATTTATGAACCTTACCCCCCAAGCCGCCGATTCTTTACGAATTTTGGAGGAAAGGACACCTGGAATATTGCCGGAACACCTGATAGAAACAGCTTTGGCCATTACAGCTGCGCTTTATGAAAAGGCTTCCGAAGGCGCAAGGGTAAAGCTGGAATATCCTGATGGGAAGATTGAAGAACTTCGCTTTAAGGTAAAAAAGCCTTCAAGGAAAAAAGCCTGATAATCAATTTTAATATTTAAAAAACACGCCATAGAATGCTCTATTACAAGACTTACCCCAAAGAAGATTCTCAGGAGTGGGTAGTCTTTATTCATGGTGCTGGCGGTTCTTCGTCTATCTGGTTTCGGCAGATAAAAGATTTTTGTCAGCACTTCAATGTGCTTATGGTGGATTTGCGTGGCCATGGGAAATCGGCAGGAAATAAGTCTTACAAGCAATACACCTTCAACGAAATATGTACCGACATCCTCGAGGTGATGGACCATGCTCAAATTCGTACAGCGCATTTTGTAGGCATTTCACTCGGAACAATTTTAATTCGGAATTTGTGTGAAATGGCACCCGACCGCGTAAAGTCGATGGTTTTGGGCGGCGCAATCATGCGGCTAAACCGAAGGGCCAAAGTGCTCTCTGCTTTTGGCGACTGGTTTAAAACCCTCATGCCATACCTTTGGCTTTACAAGCTTTTTGCCTGGATCATAATGCCGAGAGAGCGACACAAGGAAAGTCGCTTGCTCTTTGTGAACGAAGCCCGAAAACTATGTCAGAGAGAGTTTATCTATTGGTATCGTCTGATTTATGAAGTAAATCCCCTTCTGAAATACTTCACAGAAAATCCGGCCGCTGTTCCAACGCTTTATCTCATGGTAGAAGAAGATCATATGTTTCTTCCCTTTATCCGAAAGCTGGTGGTGGCGCAGCCGAATACCCGCCTGTGTGTAATCGCAGGTTCCGGCCATGTGTGTAATGTGGAAAAGCCGGATGAATTTAATTCTGAATCAATCGGCTTTATTTCCCGGGCTTGCGCTTAGCCCAGCCAGATTTTCCCGGAGCAGCTTTTGGGCTGCTGTTTGTTTTCCTGGAAGGCTTTCTTTTATCAGATTTTCTTGCAGCCAAAACGCCCTTTTTTTCGTGGAATGCACCCTTGAAATCCGGGTCGGCTTTTTTCCTTTGGTTGTCCAGTTTGCGCAGCATTTCCTGCTGTTCCTCAAAGGATGTATTTTCCGAAATCAGATTTTTTGGAACTGTGATAACCGGAATTTTCCTCCTGATTAATTTCTCAACCC
>CANETC010000005.1 GCA_947441055.1 Cytophagaceae bacterium
ACTTCCGTCGCCTTTAGTTAACAGTCTGCTCCATGCCTTATTTGTTCCATTCAGAGATGAAGACCACCAAACTGCATCAACTCCAAGTCCGTAGAATGGCCCATCAATGTTTCGATAAGCAGCTGGTATGGCAGAAAATCCAACTGTATTTGTAGCACCTGTGTTTGGTGATTGCCACAAGGAAGAAGTACTTTTCAACTTTCCACCAATATTTTGTGCGCCACCTCTCGAGCCGGTATTGTCGAGTTCACTCGAAGTCATTCCCAGGTTACTTTCTAGAGTTTTCCACTCCCCATCACTCGGCACATGCCACCCTGCAGGACACAATCCCCTCGGATCCGCTACAGCATACCAGTTGTAGAGTTTTCCGTAGATACTGTCGTTTACCGGGTTGTTATCATAAATAGCACATGCACCACTGGTTATATTCTGCCATGCTGTATTACTTAACCCTGTTGGTATCGCATCCCCATTCCGGTATTTACTCACCTTGATATTTTCCTTCATCCAAACCTGTGTGCCGATGGTTACGGTTTGGTAGGTATTGCCATCTATGTCTGTAACGGAACCCGAATTGGAGGGAACAGAATATGCGCGGATGGCTCGGACTTTGTTGTTATAATCCTTGCTGGAAAAACTTGAATTATTATGACTAAAACTAAATAATGGGCAGGCACTATATAAGCTAAACTCAGAAGGTGACCAATAATATCCTATTGAATTTGCAGATAATAATTCTGTTGATCCAGTAATACCTACCATAGATTTATTTACCAAAAACAGATTAAACCACAATAAATTAAGCTCATGTTTGGATGGTAAATACCAATCACTAAAAGCACCTGATACATAGTCTAAGCATAATTTCGCAGCTGAATTTGTGTGACCCAACTGTGCCACAATGGCATTGCTATTTGCAAGGCCATCCCAGCTACTAGAAGCTCCGGCAAGAGAATTTGTAATATTACTCCAGGCCGCACCTTCACTTTGGTTGTTTAATGCTACCACCAAACCCCGCTCCGTTCCGCTGGCGTCGCGGTACACATGAAAAACCACACCACCGCCAAACTGCTAGCCTACATAATGCACAAAACCGCCGCTGCCTGCAGGTCCGGTCGGGCCTTCTGCGCCGGTGGCACCATTGCACAAGAATTTTGTTTGTGAAGCATTCACCTCGGCATCTGATAATTGGCCATTTGCATCGGCATCCAGGCCGGCTTCAATTTTAACACCGCCATTGGCGCAATTGCTTCCGGCTGCCTCAGGCGTGGTTCGAATAAGAGCGTTTTTTCCATTGCTTCCGGCTGATCCAGTTGCTCCGGTTTGGCCTGTTGCACCTGCTGGACCAGTTAATCCAATCGGACCTTGCGGGCCAGTTGCGCCCGTTTGTCCAGCCGGACCCTGAGGTCCGGTTGCATCTGCCGGTCCTTGCGGACCCGGTGTTCCATTGGCGGAAAATAGCGCATAAGGCACGCTCAGCATCTGGCTGCTTCCTATAATGGAATAATTGTTTCCTCCCGAAGGATCTGTTTCAGTTTTGATAAAATAGGGCCCTGATGCCCAATCGATTTGCGCCATTGCACCACTCACAACCGTGCCGCCACCAACCTGAAGGCTAACAAGTCCATTGGTGCTGGTGCTGGAGGTATGTGTTTCTACATACACGGCGGTGCCTGTTGCACTTCCCTGCAAAATACTCAGGCGAATGCCGACAGACTGGTTGTTCAAAAGCTGGTTGGCATCATCACGAATCACCGCCTGATAGGAAAACCTTTGTGGCACTGACTGAGCAAAAGCCTGCTTCTGAACCAAAAAAGCAAAGCAGAATGCAATAAATGAAATACCAAAAAAGCGACAAGTAGCGGAGCAACCCATTTTAGAATTATTATGCATAATGATTTTAATCGATGAATCCGACTTGACTTGCAAATAGAAACAGGATTACGGTTTTAACAAGTGGGTTCATTGTTAATCTCCAAACCCATTTGCTCCCATTCTGAAATTTCAGGTTCGTGCGGACAAGAACCTTGGCGGGGATTTCGTTTAATAAGCAGAGACGCAAGATCTTGCGTCTCTACACTAGGACGGACGGATAATCCGCAGGCAGTTAGGGTGATTTACGGGCACAGATGGATTCATTTTGTTGCAATAAAAAAGGCCTCTCAATGAAGAGAAGCCCTGATTTCTACTTGTTCATATTATCCCAGAAAACGCATTAGAAAATCTATTCCTAGCCTAACCTGCTTCAAATCAGAGGCTTCGCCGCCTTTTCTTCTGTATCCGTAGCGCTGCTACGAATTTCGAATAAAAGGCGCTGATTTATTGCATGTTAGACTCTCATAACGAAGTTCTAATGCATTATCTGGGTTTATTTTTTAATCTTCAAGCAGACCGCCTAGTCCACCCAGATTTCCAAGAATACTTCCACTTTCCTTGTGTGCATTCGCACCACCTGGATTTAGTGCGCCAATGAGCTTTCCAATCGGCATAGACTGAAGCCAAACCTTGCCGGTGCCCCGAAGTGTAGCCAGGAAAAGACCTTCTCCTCCAAAAAGCATGGACTTAAGTCCACCTGCCCTCTGAATATCAAAGTCAATTGTATTTTCAAAACCAACCACGCAACCGGTATCCACGCGCAGGGTTTCGTTGTTGAGCGTGCGTTCAATCAGCGTACCGCCTGCATGGATAAAGGCCTTACCATCTCCGGAAAGCTTCTGAAGAATAAAGCCCTCACCTCCAAATAAGCCAGCCCCGAATTTTTTATTGAAATGCATTGTTAGCTTGGTTCCAAGAGCCGCACACAAAAAGGCGTCTTTTTGAACAATCAATTCATTGCTGCGCATGGTTGCCAGATCAATCGGAATAATGGTACCCGGATAAGGGGCAGAAAATGCCACATGTCCTTTGCCATGACCCTGGTGGGTAAAATGCGTCATAAACAGGGACTCACCCGTAAATATCCGGCTTCCGGCTGACAACATCTTATCGAAAAAACCTGAATTTGGCTTTGAGCCATCACCCATTTTGGTTTCAAACTGAATGCCTTCTTCCATGTACAACATGGCTCCAGCCTCGGCAATGACGGTTTCACCCGGATCGAGTTCTATCTCTACAATCTGAATGTCATCGCCAATTATCTTATAATCTACTTCGTGTGAGGTCATCGTTTATTTATCGCTTTGTTTTAATGCAAATGTAAAAGTGTGCAGAAAATGGATGGATGTTTTTTCGAGACTTAATCGCCCAAAGCTGCTACTCCGGGAAGCACTTTTCCTTCCATATATTCCAGCAAAGCACCACCACCGGTGGAAACATAAGAAACCTGATCGCCGAAGCCCAGTTGATTGACAGCAGCGGCAGAATCTCCCCCACCGATGAGGGAATACGCACCATTTGCTGTGGCTTCGACAACGGCATGGGCAATCATTTTGGTTCCTTCAGCAAATGCCGGCATTTCAAATACGCCCATTGGGCCGTTCCAAAGAATGGTTTTGCACTTCAGGACAACCTCGCGAAAATCCTGCATGGCTTTTTGCCCAATGTCGAGGCCCATCCAACCTGCAGGAATTTCCTTGCTTTCGCAATTGGTTTTCTGTGCTTCGTTGGAAAATGCGTCTGCAATGGTAGAATCCATCGGAAGATGCACTTCAACGCCCTTCTCTTTTGCCAGATCAAGAATTCTCAGGCAGGTTTCCAGCCGGTCTTCTTCCAGCAGGGAATTGCCAATTACACCGCCTTTTGCTTTCCAAAAAGTATAGGCCATTCCTCCTCCGATGATGAGGTGGTCAATCCTGTCGAGCAGATTTTCGATGATGAGAATTTTATCCGAAACCTTGGCTCCACCCATAATGGCCACATAGGGCTTTTGGGCTGAATCCAGCACTTTCTTGGCATTTTCAATTTCGGCTGACATTACAAATCCGGCTGCCTTTTCGGTAAAAAACTGCGCCATTACCGCCGTTGAAGCATGGGCACGGTGGGCAGTACCGAAGGCATCATTCACGTATACATTTCCAAGCTTGGATAGTTTTTCGGCAAAACCGATATCACCTTTTTCTTCTTCCTTGTAGAAACGCAGGTTTTCCAAAAGGAGAATTTCACCGGGCTGCAGGGCCGCTGCCTTTTCGGTAGCTTCAGCACCAATGCAATCATTGGCAAACTGTACTGGCTTTCCAATCATCTTTTCAAGCGCGGGAACGATGTGCCTGAGCGAGTATTTATCGGTAGGGCCATCCTTGGGACGACCAAGATGCGACATCAAAATCAGCGAAGCACCAGCCTCCAGAATGTGCATGATTGTTGGCAAAGTTGCACGAAGGCGGGTATCATCGCTCACCTGAAAATCAGCAGTAAGCGGCACATTAAAGTCAACCCGAACAAGCACTTTTTGCCCAGCTAAGGAAAGAGAAGAAATGGATTTCATGGAAATGGAATTGAGAAGCGCAAACTTAGGCATTCCCATTTAAAAGTGGCAGAACATCAAACCAAAGAATGCTCAGAAATTATTTGCCAGAATTGAGTTTTGCCGGAACCCAACGAAGGTTGCGCAAGACCTTTTCTCCTGTACCAGCTGCGGATCCTGGAACTAATTCCAGAAGGCAATCTCTGTCTGGCAATTCAAGTGAAATTTCCCCCTCATTTCCTTTCGGAACAAACTCAGAAATCGGTGTGCCATCCACAAAAATCCGGATTTTCTCCACCGGCTTACTTCCTGGTTCCAGAGAAAACTGAAGGTTCATTTTCCCGGAAGAAAATTGCTGTTCAGGCTCCGGAAATTCTAAGTCGATTTTTGGAGGGAGATTGGATAAAACAAGTTTTTTGGCAGCCGGTCCAACCGGAGAAATCGCCTTAAGTTCAGAGCAATTATAGAGAACAGAGTCAATAAATGCTGGTTTTCTGAATGAAGCACGAAGGCTGGAAAAAGGATAAAGCCTTGGATTTTTACCGGACTTGGATGGAATCAACCAAGAAGCAAGTTTTTCGCCGGAAGCTGAGCAATCATAATACCCCGAAGGTGTCCACATGATCCAGTCCTTGTTGCTGGTATCAAAAAGCAAGGACAAGTATTTTTCGCCTGTTGTGGCATTCCAGAAATCCACAATGCCTTTATCAGACCAGGTATGGATGGATTTTCCCGACTGGTCAACCTTCAAAGCTTTCAAAGGAAATTCATTATCCGCTTCCCAAATGCGCTTTCCTTCGGCATTCATGCTGATCAGTTTTGCCTGCTTGTAGTTGAGGCAAATGAAATTCTGAGAAGGAGAAATGTCGAGGTTGATAAAATCCCGGTAGCTGCGGCCATAGAAACTGCCTATTCGCTTTCCATTCATAAAAACGCCCGGCGAAAATTCTCCTTCCTTGTTGCTGCGGACAGAATCCACCGTGCCACTAAACCGTGTGGTGCGAATTCTGAATTTGGCTGATTCATACACCGGGAAAGCTAGTCCGGCTGAATCGACCTGATGAAATGACTCAAATTTGAAACTCCGTTTTGCCGGATCAAGCCACAGAATTTTTCCTGATTCTGAATAAACAAGCGCGAAACTGCCTGCTGGGTTTCCATTTGCCAGCGTAGGTGAAATTTTACCCGGTACCGCTGGGAGATTTTTCGACAAGCAACGCGCAACTTTTCCTGTGGAGATGTTGCAAAGAGTAAAAACGCCTCGATTCAGCCCAACCAAAACATGGCCGTTCATCAGGCACATTTGATGGTTGATTTTGCCGGAAAGCCGGGGAAGTGTTTCAGCCCTGGCACTCCTTGGATTGATTAAAAAATACGCCTCTTGCGGGTGTATTGCCATAATATGAAAATCCCGGAAACGAAAAATCTCCAAGTCAGAAGAATCGCGGATGCCTACTTTTTGGGAGATCTGCCCGTCCTTTTCAAGCACCACGGCTTCATGTCCAAGCCGAAAAACCAGATTATTAATTCCATCCATCACCAGGTAGGAATCCTGCTTGCCAAAACCTTCAGAACTGGCGGCTATGTGTCGGCCCAAATTGCTGAAACCAAATTCTGTTGAACCTTTAACAGATATCCTTCTGAATATTCTAGTCGCCTTTGAATCTCCATCGAAGGCATAAATCCTTTCTTCTCCGCCCTTGAAATCAGAAAACCGCAATGTCTGCCCGAAAAAGGCCGATGAAAACTTGGTGTCAGAACTATGCGGAAATTGAAAATCAATGGTTTCGGAAGAAAAATCCAAAAGGCAAATCTGCGTGGATGCTGCTGCCAATTCTTTGCTGCCATCAGCTGCAATGGACTTTACTTTTCGGGTGCTAATGGCAAGCGCCAAACTTTTGCCATCTGATGAAGAAGAAGAAAACTCAACTTGTACCAGCGTTTTAGAATTCCCAAGCCAGGAATTGAAATCAATCACCTTCACAATGGTGGAAGAGATTTTCAGGCTGTCTGCCTCCTGAATGGAATCAAATCGAATCAAGGCCAGCCGGTTGTCTTCATCCAAGGCATACACATGGCCGCTCGGACCGCTTTCAAGGCGCTTGACTTTTCGCAGGTCGAATGGCCTGCCGGGATTGGGCATGATTTCCTGGGCAAAAAGCCGAAAACCTGCTAAGGCCAAAAAGAGAAAAACTGCTAAAAACCTCGACATGGCTGCATCACCGGAAAATGAAACGGCAAGGTAATCGGAAATCAGGTTATGGCATCCGGCCAAGGTCAAAAAATCAATTGAAATGAAAATCCGCCCGAAGACTGAGCATCGTTTGGAAAAATGAAGCCGGACTTGGATAGGTTTCCAATTCTATGAAACCATCCCTAAATCCTTCTGCCTTGAAAGAACCCCGCTTTTTGTTTTTCACAGGAAAAGGTGGCGTTGGCAAAACCTCGCTTGCCTGTGCCACAGCCATTCGGCTTGCCGATGAAGGCAAAAAAGTGCTTTTAATCAGCACCGATCCGGCCTCCAATCTCCATGATGTGCTGGAAACCGAATTGGGCCCGGACATCCGTAAAATCAACAAACTGCCAGGACTTTCCGCTGTGAACATCAACCCAGCAGCAGCAGCTCAGGCCTATAGGGAAAGGGTGATAAATCCCCTCAAGGGTTTGGTAGATGAGGCTGCGTTGAAAAAAACTGCCGAAGAACTTTCGGGTGCCTGCACCACTGAAATTGCTTCCTTTGATGCATTTGCCCGCTTTGTGGATGAAGACAAAAAAGCATCCGGCTTTAATCATATTATCTTTGATACCGCCCCGAGCGGACATACGCTGCGACTGCTGGAACTTCCTGCGGCCTGGTCAGAATTTGCTTTAAAAAACCCTTCAGGGGCTACTTGTTTGGGTCCATCCAGTGCATTAAACAATAGCCGCGACCGCTACCAAAGAGTTTTAGAAGCGCTTCGGAATCCTGAGAAAACCTGCTTTTACCTCGTTTCCCGTGCTGATGAACATTCCCTGGCAGAAGCAGCCCGCAGCGGCAACGAAATGATTGCACTCGGATTTTCGCATCAGTTTTTGCAAATAAACGGGGTCTTCAAAACAAGCCGCAAGGACGACAAGCTGGCAATGGAATTGGAAAAGCAAATGCAGAAGCGCCTGAAATCAATTCCCGAATCACTTCAGAAACTACCCAGGCAGGAATTTCCCTTACTGCCTTATAACCTTCTTGGCTTAGAAAGGCTTCGAAGTTTATTCGACCAAAACCTACAGGAAAAACTGATTTCATTGGAGGAATCCAAATTGGAGGTTCACCAATCGCTTCCAGATTTGGATGCATTGATGGAAGAAATCTGCGCTGGCGGCAACAGCCATGGACTTATCCTGACCATGGGAAAAGGCGGTGTCGGCAAAACTCTTGCAGCCTCTGCCATAGCCGTTAAACTGGCAGAAAGAGGCCACGAAGTGCTACTCACCACCACCGACCCGGCAGGACATATTGGAGATTTTCTTGGTGAGCTGGACGCGCTGCCTGCAGGACTGGAAACCGCGCGCATTCATCCAAAAGAAGAGACCCAAAAATACATTGCCAAAATTATGGCCCGCAAAGGACCGGGTTTGGATGAAGAAGGAAGGAAATTGCTACTCGAAGATTTGCAATCGCCCTGTACCGAAGAAGTGGCTGTATTTCATGCCTTTTCCAATGCCATCAGCCAGTCGCACCGGAAATTTGTGGTGATAGACACAGCACCTACGGGCCACAGTCTTTTATTGCTGGATACCACCGGAACTTACCATAAGGAAATCATGCGCCACATTCGTCTGGGCGCCGATAAAGTGCGAACGCCCCTGATGGCCCTCCAGGATAAAAGTTTAACAAAAATTCTACTTGTCGCTTTGCCTGAAACCACGCCCATGCACGAGGCAGCTGCACTTCAGGAGGATCTCCGCCGCGCCGGAGTAGAACCATTTGCCTGGATTATCAACCAAAGTTTGTCCATGCTTTCTGACTTAAAAGACCCGGTCTTAGTCGGACGAGCCGGAGCGGAAGTGGCCATTATCCGAAACATTCGCGAGCATCTCGCAAACCGAACCTTTGGAATTCCCTTTATGACCGGAGACCATTTGCTGCCGGCATTGTTAAAAAAACCGCATTTGGAAAAAGCAAACTGAGTCGACTGGCCTTTCCTTTATAAATCGGCCAAAGAACAGTTTGGGAATTTTGGTTTTACCTGAGCAAGTTTACAGGGGTAAATCCAGAAACGAATGTCCTCCCCAATTGAAGTCGTAGCGGCCGTAATTCAGCATGAAGGAAAATACCTTTGCGTGCAGCGGGGAAAAAGCCGGTATGCCTATGTTTCGGAGAAATTCGAGTTCCCGGGCGGAAAAGTGGAAGCCGGTGAAACGCAGTTGGAGGCGCTCAAACGGGAAATTTCAGAAGAGCTGGAAATTGAAATCCAAGCAGAAAAACTCCTGGTTTCTGTGACCCACCAGTACCCGGATTTTTCGATTGTGCTGCATGCCTGGCTTTGCCAGAGTTTTAGCAAAGAAATTCAACTGAAAGAACACATTTCAATGCAGTGGCTTTTGCCAAACGAACTACACAAACTGGATTGGGCAGCTGCGGATTTGCCGGTGGTGGAGGCCTTGCATCCGGAACTTCGATGACCTTATTTTTTTCACTTTATTTGAAACTGTTTTAACCCATATCTTCATGAACATAGAAAAAATCCGGAATTATAATGTCCGCATGTTGGCGGTTTTATTGAGCATATCGGTTGCGGGAATTGGGCTCACATTTTTGCTGGGCCTTTCCTCGTTGATTAAAGTGTTTTTCGATGAAAAAAGGGAGATTAGCACTGACAGAAAAATTTCAATCGTCGATTCGAAGCCAAAAAGCCAGACAACTTTTTCGGATCCCATACTCATTGACAGCGCAAGGCAGCTGTATGTTTATAAGATATCCGTTTCTAAAAATGAAGATGAAGATGCGTTTTTCAACCTTCTGCTTTTTGACGCCATCAATAAAATCTCCGTTCAACTTCTGGATAAGCCCTTTGCCGGTTCAGGACTAATAAATTTTGTAGCAGCTGGAGAAACTCTACTTAGCTTCGAAGGCAGCGAACACGATAGCAACAAGGATGGCGAAATCACAAAATATGACCTGAAGAATTTTTACATTTATAGTCTCGAGAAGCGACAGCTGAGAAAGATATCACTGCCCAATGCGGGATTTATATCCGCCGAATCATTGGAAGGGCGAAAAGACTACATTATGCGTTTTATAGAGGACCAGAATAAAGACGGTAACGCCGATTTATTCGATGAGCGGGCGCTGGCATACTGGTATGATTTTGAGCAGCAAAAGCTAAGCCCGATTGCAAGTCCGGCACTTCTGAAGGAGATTGAAGACTTACAACCCAAAAAGACAGAAGATTAGGAAGGGATTTTAGAATTCATCCACTTGAAAATCTGAGGCTTTTCTCAACCACACCTTCCCCCCAATGTTTGAAGAACACTTTTTTAAAAAAGAATTCCTTGATAGCGATGAATGGGTGTTAATCTATGTCATCTTAAGTCCGGAAGTAAACTGGGACCCGCATCAGTATTTCAATTTTAATCCCAACAAAAGCCTTTGGATTATGGACTTAGCGTCCAATTTTTCCATCCTTTTCCGGGATGAGAAAATCTATTCCTCCAGCGATCCGGAACACAATTTGGGAAGTCAAAAATTGCTGGCAAACAGCCTTCGGGAATTCTTAAGCCTCTTGCTGGGCATTGCTCAAATCATGGAAAGAAACTCTGAATGGAATTTTATTGATAAACCAAACGAAAATTTTGGCACCCTTAAGGAAGCGCTGATAAGCCGGAATCCTGCCCAGCAAATACTCGCTTACCAGGAAGGATTACATCTTATTTGTGGTGAAGCCCTGCCCGATTCCATCCGGTATTGGAAACAGCTTTTACTGACGGTGCTAGATTTGAAGGAGGAACCTTTTATGGAATTTAGAAAGGCTTGAATTTCAAATTGAATCTAAATCCCTATAAAATCAAAAACCCCTGACGCTTTTCAACGACAGGGGTCACACACTGTGTAGTCCGTACGGGAATCGAACCCGTGTTTCATCCGTGAAAGGGACGTGTCCTAACCCCTAGACGAACGGACCATCTTAAAAGGGAGCGCAAAAGTAGCTGTTTCAAAATACATTGCAAGAATCTTCAGAAAAAAATTTGAATCATGTCACCGATTGAGCCCTTTCGTTGCTTTTCCCAGCCCGGTTAGGTACTTTTGCGGCCTGATTTTATACCTCATCCAATCATTAAATATGTCTACAATCAAAATCGGCATCAACGGATTCGGCAGGATCGGACGCCTCGTCTTCCGTGTCGCTGCTCAAAATCCAAACTTCGAAGTAGTGGGTATCAACGACCTTATTGAGGTCGATTATATGGCCTACATGCTGAAATACGACTCAACCCACGGCCTTTTTAAAGGCACAGTGGAAGTGAAAGACGGCCACCTCGTGGTAAATGGAAAAACCATCCGCGTTACCGCAGAAAAGGACCCAGCAAACCTGAAATGGAACGAAGTAAATGCTGAATATGTGGTAGAATCTACCGGCCTTTTCCTTGATAAGGAATCTGCTTCCAAGCACATTGCCGCAGGTGCAAAACGCGTTGTGATTTCTGCTCCTGCAAAGAGCGACGATGTGCCAACCTTCGTTATGGGCGTAAACCATAAAAAATACGATGCTTCCATGACAGTGGTATCCAACGCAAGTTGCACTACAAATTGCCTTGCACCTGTTGCAAAAGTATTGAACGACAATTTCGGAATTCTCGAAGGATTGATGACAACCGTTCACGCGGTTACTGCCACGCAGAAAACTGTGGATGGTCCTTCTGCAAAAGACTGGAGAGGTGGCCGCAGCGGCTACCAAAATATTATTCCATCCTCCACTGGCGCAGCAAAAGCGGTGGGTTTGGTTATCCCTGAATTGAAAGGAAAACTAACCGGAATGTCTTTCCGCGTGCCAACGCCGGATGTTTCTGTGGTTGACCTTACCGTTCGCCTTATTAAGGAAACTTCTTATGAAGAAATCAAAAAAGTAATGAAGGCTGCTTCAGAAAATGAATTGAAAGGAATCCTCGGCTACACCGAAGACGATGTGGTTTCCAACGATTTCCTCGGAGATTCCCGCACTTCCATTTTTGATGCCAAGGCAGGAATTCAGCTGAGTCCTACTTTCGTGAAAGTGGTAAGCTGGTACGACAACGAGTGGGGTTACAGTTCAAAAGTTGTTGACCTCATCAGCCACATGGCAACTGTTTAATCATTTGTTGCTTAATCCATAATAACTAAGCAGGGCTGCCTCCGGGTGGCCCTTTTATTTTTAGGCTGGTTGGGCAAAACCATTTTTATACCTCCAGAACTATTCCCGTACGGATTATTTCTGCAACAAATGGATTTTCATCAGGCGTATCGCAAGCTTGGAAGGTATGTAATTCAATCTTTGGATAGGGCCTTAGAACAGGAAGAATTTTCTCATAATCCAAGGCCAAGGGTCCTGTAAATCGCTCATCCCAAACAGCAAGGTCAATATCAGAATATTCGTGCTGGCGGCCGCTAACCATGGAACCAAATAGTATGGCCATTGAAGGCGAAAAACCAAAATTCTTCAAATCAAGAAGGAAATTATTCGCTTCCCTTATGGCAGCCTTTCGAGTAAGCATTGGCGTATCTCTTCAACTTTGGGTAATCGCTCCTGAACATATTCCTTGGTATAGGAACGGGCTAATTTTTGCCTGTAATCCTGATAGCGACCTTCAATGTTCCAAGTTGTAAGCAGCTTTAGCAGATCAATTTGATTACCATCAAGGTTGATTTCAGTTTGTGCAAACAGACTTTCGAGGTTGTGAGTCAAAGGCGGAAATGATTCTTCATTATCAAAAATCCAATTTGCCTTTAGCAATTTCTCTATTGACAAATGAAAGAAGAATAAGGCTTGAACAATATAGCGGGACTCAAGTAAACTACAAGCCGCATTCCAATCCGATTCGGAGGATTTCTTCCAATATTGAATATGTTCCTGAATGGTCATTGGCATAAGGCGAAAATACAATTTATCCATAAAAAAATCGCCTTCCCCTCGTATTTAGTCATTTTTTTATCTGCTTAGATCCACCTACCCGCCAAACAAATGCCCATATTTGGGGGTTGTTATCCTTCTGAAATGACAATTACGCTCAACACACCAGCCCTGCTTTTTCCGGCTCTAAGCTTGATTATGCTGGCTTATACCAACCGTTTTCTGGCACTTGGATCGCTCATCCGAAATATGCACAAGGAGTACGAGGCAGACCATGATGAAAGGAGAATCGGACAAATAAAAAACCTTCGGCACCGCCTGCACCTGATTCGAGATATGCAAGTGCTCGGGGTTCTGAGCCTGACCGCCTGCGTACTTTGCATGGCCTTTATTTTTTTCGGACTTAATTCAGCAGCTCAATGGATTTTTGGGGCCAGCCTTTTGCTTTTGGCAGGGTCTTTGATGCTGTCCGTTTACGAAATCCTGATTTCCACCACAGCCCTCAACATCCAGTTGCAGGACTTTCAGAAAGGAGGCAAATGACGAACAAACTTTACTCAATATGCGCATAGGAATAGTATGCTACCCCACTTTCGGAGGATCCGGCGTGGTGGCCACCGAACTTGGTAAAGGATTGGCCGACAAGGGACACCAAATACATTTTATCACCTACAACCAGCCACAGCGCCTGGACTTCCTCAACGAAAATGTGTTTTTCCATGAGGTTCGGTTTGAGCATTATCCGCTATTTGAATACCCGCCTTATGAAACCGCACTTGCCTCCAAAATGGTGGATGTGGTAAAACATGAGCAGTTGGATCTTCTGCATGTTCACTATGCGATTCCACATGCCTCAGCCGCATATATGGCCCGGCAGATTCTGGCTTCAGAAGGAATCAAAATTCCCATCATCACAACCCTGCACGGAACCGATATCACCTTGGTGGGAAAAGACCCAGGATTTGAACCAGTGGTCACTTTTTCCATCAACCAGTCTGATGGTGTTACAGCAGTTTCGGCCAATCTTGCTGCCGAAACAAGAGACACTTTTCACATTTCCAGGCACATTGAAGTAATCCCCAACTTCATTGATTTGTCGCGTTTCAGAAAGCATGCCAAAGAACATTTTCGCCTGGCCATTTGCCCGGCAGGAGAGAAATTGCTGGTGCACACTTCCAATTTCAGAAAGGTAAAACGCATTGGGGATGTATTGCAGATGTTCGCCCTTTTGAGAAAAGAAATTCCAGCCAAACTACTTCTGGTGGGGGATGGCCCCGAAAGGCAGAAGATGGAAATTCTTAGCCGTGAACTTCATCTCGAACAGGATGTGCGATTCCTTGGGAAACTCGATGCAGTGGAAGAACTTCTTTCGGTTTGTGACTTGTTTGTAATGCCATCAGAAAAAGAGAGTTTTGGTCTGGCAGCCCTCGAAGCCATGGCTTGTGAGGTGCCTGTTATTTCCAGCAACACCGGCGGCCTTCCGGAGCTCGTAATTCAAGGTAAAAATGGATTTATGAGTGATGTTGGGGATGTGAATGACATGGCAAAAAATGCCTTGTTTATCCTCAGGGAAGAAAACCTGCCAGCTTTTAAAGCGGCTGCCCTGGAAAGAGCCAAGGAATTTGACATCCACAGAATTCTTCCTCTTTATGAGGCTTTTTATGAACACATCTGTTTCAAAAGCTAGTCTGTTTTGGCTTAATTGCAAGTTCTCTACAACGCGACCATGACAAGCACCAATGCCCTCTCCCCTGCTTTGGAGAACTGGAAAAAAAAACTGGAATCTGACAGCCGAAATCCAATCCGTCTGGAAGATTTGCAATGGCAACTTCCTGAAGAAATTCGCCTAAATCCGCTTTATGATGCCGGAAGTCTGGGTCCGGAACACGCCTATTTAAAGGATTTTCACCAGCACTGGAAACAGGAAAAACCAATGTGGAAACCTGTTTTTAAAGTCTCCGCTTTACCAACCTCAAATCTTTCTGAAAACGAAATCGCCGAAGCTGAAAAACTGGGATTTGTGGCTTGGTCAGGAATTCCAGCAGAATGCAAAAACCTCTTGCCTGCAGAGCCGGAGTTTCTGGACGACCCGATTGTGGAGAGTCTTTGTGCTGGGAAATGGACAGACGAGTACAAAAAGTTGATGGAGGAGCAAAACCTCAATTCCATTCAAATTCATGCATCGGCGTTTCACAATGCCGGAGCCAATGCCATTGAGGATTTGGCTTTTGCCTTGCTTGTGGCAGAGCAATACCGCAGTTTGATTGGAAATGAACGATTTTCTGAACTGGTTGTCAATGCCACAATTCACTTAGGAACAAGCACCTCCTTTTTTCTTGAAATCGCCCGTTTCCGAGCAATGCGCTTGCTGTGGATGAATTTCTGCGACCAAAACGGCGCCGGAAAACTAGCTGGGAATATTCAGGGAGAAACCTCTCTGGTTACATGGAGTCACAGCGACCCAGACACAAATCTCCTTCGCCATACTTCCTCTATGATGTCGGCGATAATGGGAGGAGCAGACAGCATTCTGGCTCATCCGCATACACTTGAACTTGCACTCGCTTCCGATGCCATTCGCCAATCTGTCAACATTGGGCATCTGGCACTGGAAGAAGCCCATCTTGGCGAGGCCTTTGATCCGGGTTCAGGAAGCTATCTGATTGAAATTCTAAGCCATGAACTTGCCCAAAAGGCATGGAAACTATTCTGCAAGTGGCAAGAAATGCCTTTTGTTGATGCTGTGGAATCTGGCTTTTTCTCAAAAACAGCTGAAGCTTCCGCCGAAATCCTCAAAGAAAAATATGCTTCAGGCAAATTGGTGATGACAGGAGTAAACCGACACCCATCAGATTTGGCCAGAAAAAGTCCGGCATTCCCGAAGCAAAACCAATCAGAAACCGACTTTCCGGCTTTAAAAACCTTGTTTCTGGATGCCTGATTTTCCGGCTCAAGCATTGTCATTTTCCCCTCCCAGGCCTTTTTCGATTAAGACCTCTACTGGCTTGATTGACCTATCGCAAGCATTGGTGATGGGCATACTGAATTTAAGTCCCGATTCATTCTTCGCAGGAAGCAGATTGAATGATGAGAAAGAACTTCTTTCTACGGCGGAAAGAATGTTGGAGGAAGGTGCCGGCATTCTTGACATCGGCGCAATGTCGTCGAGGCCCGGAGCTCAGGAAATTTCCGAACAGGAAGAAATCCAAATTCTGACTCCGGGAATTCGTGCCATCAGAAAGAAATTTCCTAAGGCCATTTTATCTGCTGATGTTTTTCGGCCAAATGTGGCAGAAGCCGCTCTTTCTGAAGGGGCTGATATCATCAACGACATCAGGGGATCCAATGCTGAGGAAAAACTTTTATCCGTTGTGGCCCGCCACAAAGCCCCGTACATGCTCATGCACAGCAGGGGATTTTTCGCCGAAATGCACCGGGCAAATACTTACGAAAATGTTGCGGTGGAAATTGCTTCCGAACTTCAGCAAGCGATTTTCCGTGCGCGGGAAGCTGGCATTACCGATGTAATCGCCGATCCCGGTTTCGGCTTCAGTAAAAATCCGGAACAGAACTTTGCGCTGTTGAGAGAACTGCGTTATCTCGAAATTCTCGATTGCCCAATATTGATTGGAATTTCAAGAAAATCAATGATTTACAGGGCGCTTAATTGTAGTCCCGAAGAGTCCCTGAACGGAAGCACTGCGCTGCATATGGCCGCACTTGTTCAGGGTGTTCACATTTTACGGGTGCATGATGTAAAACCTGCCGCAGAAACCATCCGGCTATTTTCAAAGCTATGTTTACAGGAATCGTAGAAGGAAGCGCAATCGTTAGGGAACTAATTCCGCAAGATGGGAATTTACATATCCTCCTCCGGTGCGACTTTCAGAATGAACTCAAAGTTGACCAAAGCCTAAGCCATAATGGTGTTTGCCTTACGGTTACCAATTTGAATTCTGAAGGCTATCAGGTAACTGCCATTGCAGAAACCCTGACCAAAACAAATCTGGGGAATTTAAAACCGGGAGATACCCTGAATCTGGAAAGGTGCATGCCGGCCCATGGCAGATTCGACGGACATATTGTACAAGGACATGTAGATTGTTTAGGTGTTTGTACCAAAGTTCTTGAAGACAGTGGTTCTTGGCGCTACTGGTTTTCTCATCCTTCAGCGTTCAATGAACTCACGGTTGAAAAGGGTTCCATTTGCGTGAATGGCGTAAGCCTGACAGTGGTTGATTCAAACCCCGAAGAATTTTCAGTTGCCATTATTCCCTACACTTGGGAACACACAAATTTCAGGTTTTTAAAGGTTGGCGACTCCGTGAATCTGGAGTTCGACATCCTTGGGAAATACATGAAAAAGATGCTTGGAAATAGAATGGTCGTTTAGCTCCGGAATATTATTCCACGGATTCTACCGGCACCTCTGGCTTCACAAATATTTTTGGACTGAGTTTCAAATCCTCATTGAGGCCTTGACCGGCAACCCTCGGAAAAAGAATCCGGAAATTGCCTTCCATCATCTTTTCTCCCGTGTTAAAAGAAACATTGTAATTGACTCCAGCTACAAAATCTGCCTTGAATTTTCCTAAAGAATCTGTGGTAACTGTGATGTTCTGGAAATTCTCAGCATCCTCAAAAAGTAGTTTTGTATTGGCAATGGGATCGCCAACATCATCCACCAATTTTCCTCCACCCTTGACAATCTCCGTACGACGCACCCGGTAGATATCAGCCAATCCTTTGCTCGAACCCCTCACCGAAGAAATGTAATGTGCTCCGGTATCTGTTTTGCTAATATAGAAGTATAAATCGTTGTTGGCCGTGTTGTATGGAAAACCAATGTTCACTGGAACGCCCCAAACTCCTTCCTTGTTCTTTTTTGATTTGTAGATGTCATATTGACCCAAACCCTTGTCGGATTTTGAAGAGAAATAAAGGGTGCTGTCATTTACCAGAAATGGAGAACCTTCTTCGCGGTTGGTATTGATGTTCTTTCCAAGGGAAACTGGCACAGACCATTTTTCAACTTTGTCGTCGTAGCGGCTGGAGTACAGGTCATTCTGAAAATAATTTGTATTTCCATCCATGGTGAAAATGCAGGTTTTCAAATCATCCAGAAAGAAAATATCACCAGTAAAAAACCTTGGATCGGGCTCAATCGGAATCTGATAAGGCGTCTTGAAAACCCCATCTGCATAATCAGAAACATACAAATGGGCCTTGTCTTGCACAATTTTATACAGCAAAAGTTTACTGTCGTTGTTGATTAGCTGTATGGCCACGAAATCATTGTCGCGATTACGACCCTCATTGAGCTTGATCGGCGCGGACCGAGACCAGGAACCATCTTCTTGTTTCCGGCAAATAAAAATTTTCTCCTTGTATTCACCGTCATCAAAAAGCTTTTCATCCATAAAACCTTTTTTTCTGCTGCTCAAAACCATCGTCTGCCCATCGAAAGTAATCATTGGGTGAAACTCAGAATAGGGTGAATTAATACCTGGGCCCATATTCTCAATGATGAAGGGCTGAAGCGTGTTAAATGTTATTGTCTTGGCAAATTCAATATGTTTGAGATAAGAAGCTGCTTCATTCTGGAAAGTTTTGTCAACAGGGAACACATCCATGTATTGCTCGAGATACACTGCCGCAGAATCCCATTGTTCATTCTGCAAAAATGACCGGCCGAGCCAATAGCTTAGGTAGTTGTCTGTTTTTCCAGCAGCCCTGGCAGTCTGCAAATGAAAAATGGCGCGTTTTCCAACTCCAAGCCGGCATGCGCAAATACCCGCTTTGTAAGACACATCCCGGTCAAACTTGATGTTCACCAGATAGTCTTCAAAGCCTACAAATGCATTTCTGTAATCCTTGTCTAAAAAATAATTTTCAGCGGAAATAATACTTATGCCTTCCACCTGGGCTTGCAAAAAGCCGCCTGTAGAAAGGAAAAATGAGCATGCAAGCAAAAAAAGACAAACCTTACGCATTGTGGTGGGCTGAGGAATAGACCAAGTTTCAGAATCTATATACAATTAAGCAGGTGCAAGGTAAGCAAGGCTTTGCCTCAGCACAAACAAAGTTTATCCTTATGTTTACGAAATGGCAAGATTTTATCATTAAGACAATTTGCCGAGACATTATTGAACAAGCCATCTGCTTCTGGCAATTCCGCCCGAAGCATCAACAGCTTCCACAAAATAACATCCCGGAGCAAGGGAATTGGCCGAAATGGAATTGCTTCCTTCGTTCAAATTTGTTTTCAAAACCACTTTTCCTGCGGCGTCGAAAATCTGAAGTCGGGCGGACTTTCCTTCAGAACCAATTAATTTAAAATCGGCCTTTGAAGTACCTGGATTTGGAACAATTTGTAGGACAAGTCCGGAATTGCTCACATTGTCTTTCACCGAAGTAATCACATTTGCAATCCGGATACGGATGTTGTCAACCCCAAATCCCCAGTCTTCGGTGAAATCATCCGAACGGAAATTAAAGCGAACCCAAATTCGATTTCCAAGAAAATCATGGAGGTCAATTATTTCCTTTCTCCATGAATCTTGATTGCCATCCCAGACTGGAATGATGGTGTCGTAACCTGCCTGCGCAGAGAAAGGCGAACTCGGTTTGGTTTTGTCTGTGCAAATGTTAATCCAGGTAGCACCAGAATCAGTTGACAATGAAAGTGAAGCCAGGTCAAAATTTTTCTCCACCCTGAACTTTGTCCAGAAACTCATTTCTGCAGAACGGATATTTGATGACCTCAAGTCAAATGGTTTTACCCGTCGAAAGGAATTCCGGGTTCCTGGTGCATAATTTCCTTCACTGGTTTTCAGGTAACCACTGCCTTCCTGTGGGCCATCAGCAGAAATAACCCATGCACCTTGCCAGTTGCCAGGATTGTCACAATTATCCCGTAACAAGTCATCTGAATATGGATTTCCACCAAAATGGAAAATTGTATCTACACTTGTAAACACTTGATTGTTGATGCTGACTTCCCAGGAAACCCTATCCGGATTTAACATCGCGAGATCATCATTTGGAATCATTATACTGTCGATAATGGTCTGACCCGGTGACAGGTTCGAATACGATTTGGTAACAGGCAAAAGTCCGTCAGCACCAAGGCCAAATGGTTTAAAGGTTACATCAAAATTGACCGGCTGAGCGTTCCAACCAATCCGGGAAACTTTGTATAAAATTCTGGATGGCCCGATTGTAACCGTATATCCGGGATGAAAAAATACCCCTGTTGTATCCATAATTGAAATCATGGGATGAAGCGCTCGAACGGCAGAAAGGTTTTGGTGTACATTTTTGAGACAAAGCGGAAGAATTTCATCTTGTGTTGGCCAGAATTCTTCCCCAACCTCCGGCGTCATTGCCAGAATTTCCGGCTTTTCGGTGAAGGTTGCATACATATAATCATCAGAACATCCATTGCTGTTGTAATTGAGTACTTCAAGGCCAGTTCCGGTTCGGTAGTTATTTTCCTTGATAAATTCTTTGGCAAGCGATTTAAAAATTGCAGCATCCTCACAAATCAAATCGCCATCATAGCCCCATGGGTGAAGCAAAAGGTTTGCATAAGTATGGTAATTAAGCGCCACTTTAAAATTGTGGCTTTCGCAAAATGATTTCATTCCTTTCGTTTCGGGTTCGGAAAATCCAACGGTTCCACGATAAGTATCATCACCGGTATTGGGACTTGAGCCAAAGTCGTCAACACCCCATCTGTGGCCGTAATTTCTGTTAAGGTCTACCCCAAAATTACCATCCTTATTGTCGCGGCGATTTTTACGCCACATTCCACCTCCATTGGGTTCAGTCTCAAAATTATACGCATATCCATCAGGATTTAAGCAAGGCACAAAATATAAGTCACTGTTGTTTAGTAAAGATTTTATTTCCCCATTACTTGAATAATTCTCAAGCATATACCACATAAAAAAAATCAGCTGATGCATGCCAACAGGCTCCCGCGCATGATGAACCGCCGTAAATAATCCCTGCGGTTCTTCCGGTTCCACAAGCTCCGGATTATCCGTGATGCGAACAAAATAAACCGTGCTGTCGTTTTCGGTTATGGAAGTATCCAAAGGAAGGCGCATGCTAATGAGATTAGGATATTTAATCCTCATTGAATCAAGGTGCTGCAGCATTTCCCTGTAAGTGAGGTGACCGCCCATGCTGCCGTATTTCCAGTTTGCCGGTATTTTGTACTTGCCCACACCATTGCAGACTGGGTCAGAATAATCCTGAAGGATTGCCTTGCTTTCTCTTACTGATGCATTCCTTTTGAGGAAGTCTTCTGTCATGTTCTGAACCAGAATTTCAGTCTGAAATCCTGCAGCGCGAATTTTACGAAGTTCGGAAGATGAAAATGCTGAGACAAACCACTTACCAGATTTTAACTGCCCATGGTCGGTTTCCACACCAAGTGCGGCAAGATCCCGCATGGAATGGCCTGCGTTAAAATGAATTTTGGCCTTTGACCAAATCTCTTTTTTGCTTTGAGAAAACGCGTTAATCGAAAATAAGGCGACAAAAAATAAGGCCACAAAAATCCTGAACATCACTTGATCAATTTGGTTGGAGTTGTAAATAAAAGCAGTTCAGTTGAAATGCGAGAAGAAAAATCTTGCCTGCTTATTTTAAATTTCTGCTTTTTGCCTTTTGAAGATGCAACAATGGAACAGCAGAATTTAGAAAAGCACGAAAGCGGATTATTGAGAAGATTGGGGCCAGGAACGGCATTTCTGCTCGTTGTAAGTTCAATGGTGGGATCGGGAGTTTTTAAGAAAGTGGCCCCAATGGCACACGATACCGGATCTTCTTTCTGGATTCTTCTTTGCTGGATTCTGGCGGGCTTGGTTTCTTGGTTTGGCGCTTTAAGCAATGCAGAAGTGGCCGCACAAATTGCAGAACCTGGCGGCCAGTATCAGTATTTCAGGAAAATCTTTGGCAAACCGCTGGCCTTCCTTTATGGTTGGACAGGTTTCGCAGTGGTGCAATCGGCAACAGCAGCATCTGTATCCTATGTATTTGCAGAATCTGTAAATACCCTGATCGGCCTACCTGAATTCTCTTTCGGGGGCATCGAAAATCTATCGGTAAAACTTCTTACCGTGGCTGTACTTTGGGCCATTACCACGGTGAATTTATTTGGGGTTCAGCAAGGCGAGAAAATCAACAACATCCTCACAAGCCTGGTTATCGTTGCCATTATTGGCATCACAATCATGTGTTTTACAATGGGTAAAGGCGATTTCAGCCATTTTTCCCGAACAGAATCAAATGGAAATTTTCCCGGATTTGGAGCCATTTTTCTTGGCATGATGTCGGCATTCTGGGCCTATGAAGGATGGAACAACCTTGGCTTTCTTGCAGGTGAAATAAAAAATCCTACACGGAATGTGCCTTTATCATTGGCAGGAGGCGTTGGCTTTGTCATGCTGATGTATGTGGCCATCAATGCCTCATACCTTTATGCTTTTCCAATCACGGAATTTAGCCGGATCTACGACGAAGGAAATTCCATCGCGGCTGTGGAAGTTATCCGGTCTTTCCTTGGTCCGGCAGGAAGTGCTATTATTCTGATTGTTATCATGGTGGCAACTTTCGGGAGCGCCAACAACACCCTGATGTCGGCTGCCCGCGTTTATTTTGCCATGGCCCGGGATGGAGTTTTTTTCCGCAAAGCAGCCCACTGTGACCCAGTTTATAATGTGCCTACTTATGCCCTTATTTTCCAGGCAGTATGGGCTTCTGTGCTCGTTTTCTCTGGCAGCTTCGACCAATTGACAGACATGTTGATTTTTGCAGCCTTCATTTTTTATGGCCTTGGAGCCGTTGCCTTGTTCGTTCTTAGAAAACGGAATGCAGGCTTACCACGCAGTTTCTCCGTTCCGCTCTATCCCTTTGTTCCCGGCTTATTCATCCTTTTTAGCATAGGTCTTGTGATCAATTCAATTCTGGAAAGGCCCATGGAATCTGCGACAGGACTTCTGCTCATGTTCAGCGGAATTCCATTTTATTTTTACTGGACAAAAATGCAGGACAAATCAGCTTCCGAAAAATAGTTTGAATAAAGCCATTCCAATTACAGCAAAGAAAGTTCCCAATGCCTGAGGCTTCAGCAGAAGATCCAGACTCACATAATCCTTGTTCTTTAAAACCTGAGGCAGGGTTTTCAACATGAGCAGGCAACCCGGAAAGGCACCTAAAACCCAGACAGCATTTTTAAAAAGAGCAAATACCAGTAAAAGCAGAATGCCCCCAAGCACCAAAGCAAAATGGTAAATGCGGGCATTCACAGGGCCAAGAATAATCGGAAGTGTCCTTTTGCCTGCCAAAGAATCTGATTCAACATCACGCATGTTGTTCAGATTCATCACAGCGGTACTCCAGAAACCCAAAGCAGCTGCAGGAAGAATTTCCAAAACCGAAAACTCCTTCGCTTGTAGCCACGAAGCACCCAAAACTGCAACCAATCCAAAAAAAACAAACACTGCCAAATCACCCAAGGCCCTGTAACCATAAGGCTTTTTTCCATTGGTATAAAAATAGGCGGCCGCAATGCATATAAGTCCAGTTACAAAAAGAGGGATCGCAGCATGCCAATCGTCTCGGAAAGCCATCCAAAGAAGACAAATACCAGAAGCCAAGCTGGCTAATGCCAGGATTCCAACGGCAGTTCGCATTTCTTCCCGAGAAATGGCTCCACTTTGAACCGCTCTTTTCGGTCCTTTGCGGTGCCCACTATCGGCACCATGAATGCTGTCGCCGAGGTCATTCGCAAGATTCGACATCACCTGAAGGAAAGTTGTGGTAATCATTCCAAAAACAAGAATTTCCCAGCGGAAACCAAACTCTCCAAAATGGAGCAAATTCCCCATACCAATTGCGGCCAAAGCCAAAGGCAATGTCCTGAGCCTTACTGCACTTATCCATGCACTTACCTTATTCTGCCCCTCATCAATAATCATCGTGCAAGATTACCTTAAAAACCACCTTGATGTAAATCATAACATGCAGATAACAGCAAAAATCAGACAAATGATTATAACTTGTTGAGAAACAATAATTCATCATAGAAATTATTCGAAAGGATGTTATTCGAAATCAAAACACAATCTAAAATTTCTGCTTAGCTTTGTGCTCGAAAGTCATTTACATTAATAGTGGTTTGACGGATTTTTTGAAATAGTTCGGCACAATGAAGTCATCAATTAAAGGTCATTTTTTGTCTATTAAAGACAACACACGCTTTGCTCTTTTTGTTTGCTCTGCATTTTTATTGCTGGGGTTGGGTATGGTTAATAAATCAAAATCTTTCCCTTTTCTACTGGATGAAAAGTTCAAACAAATGGAAAGTCCGTCTGGCCAAAAACAGGCTATGCAAATTTCCGAGTCGAACAAGGCTTAAGGCCCGTATCTTTACGGCCACATCCCAATTGAATGGCCGATTCCAATTTTATAGATTACGTCAAAATCCACTGTAAATCAGGCGCCGGCGGCCCTGGATCAGCCCATTTTTACCGCGCAAAGGGAATGCCTAACGGCGGTCCGGATGGTGGTGATGGTGGTAATGGCGGCGATGTTGTACTGGTTGCTAACCCGCAACTTTGGACACTTCTGCACCTCAAATACACAAAGCACGTAAAGGCGGGCCAAGGAAAACCGGGTGGCATTAACCGCATGCACGGAGCAAGAGGCGAAGACCTGATTTTGGAAGTTCCTGCAGGAACTGTTGCAAAAGATGCCGAAACCGGAGAAGTCATAACAGAGGTTTTACGGGAAGGCGAAAAGTATATTTTGATTCCCGGAGGGAAAGGCGGACTTGGAAATGACCATTTCAAATCTTCCACAAACCAGGCGCCTGAATATGCCCAACCCGGTTTGCCATTTGCAGAAAAATGGATTGTTCTTGAATTGAAGGTTCTTGCAGATGTTGGCCTTGTTGGCTTACCAAATGCCGGAAAATCAACCTTGCTTTCATCCATCTCCGCCGCAAAACCAGTGATTGCGGATTATCCGTTCACCACACTCACCCCAAACCTCGGGGTGGTTTCATACCGCGATTTCCAGTCTTTTGTAATGGCCGACATTCCGGGCATCATTGAAGGCGCGCATCAGGGTCGTGGACTCGGACTCCGGTTTCTGCGCCACATTGAGCGAAACCCGGTACTGCTTTTTTTGGTGCCGATAAATGCGGATAACATAAAAGCTGAGTACAAACTTTTACTCTCCGAACTCAAAAACCACAACCCCGAATTGCTCGACAAAAAGCGAATTCTGGGGATTTCAAAAATGGATTTGGCGGACGATGAGGCAAAAGCAAAACTCAAAAAACTCAAAATGGACATTCCGGTAATTCCTTTTTCTTCTGCCACAGGCCAGGGCCTGACAGAATTGAAAGATGAGATTTGGAAAAACCTTTAAAGGCAGGGTATGAACCCAGTGAAGATATCCGTGGCAGTGATTACCTTCAATGAAGAAAAAAACATTGAACGGTGTCTTGCTTCAGTGCAAAACATCGCGGATGAAATGCTGGTTCTGGATTCCAACTCCAGCGACCGTACAAGGGAAATTGCAGAAAAAATGGGGGCAAGAGTTCTGGTCCATGATTTTGCCGGACATATTGAGCAAAAAAACCACGCCATTTCCCTTGCCCGTTTTCCTCATATTCTTTCTCTGGATGCAGATGAAGAACTGGATCCTGAATTAGAGCAGTCTATTCTTTCGGTAAAAGAGAATTTCACCATGGATGGCTATTTTCTGAACCGGCTTACAAATTATTGCGGTCAGTGGATTTATCATTCAGGTTGGTACCCAGACAAAAAACTCCGTTTGTGGGACAGCCGAAAAGGCAAATGGGCGGGCACCAATCCTCACGATCGATTTGAAATGGAGCCAGGCGCACAAGTGGCAAATCTTTCCGGAAAAATTTTACACCATAGCTACAATAGTCTGGAAGAACATCGGCAGCAGTCCATCCGATTTTCTGAAACTGCTGCCAAAGCACTTTTCATCCAAGGCAGAAAAGCAGGATTTTCTAAACGATTTTTAAGTCCGGCTTTTCGTTTTCTTTACTCCTACATTTTTCGTCTGGGATTTCTTGAAGGAATTGCAGGATTTCACATCGCCCGAATTTCGGCCTGGGCATCCTACCTCAAGTATAAAAGGCTGAAACAATACGAATCTGAAAAGCCCAATTGATACGCGTTTGCCTTGAGATGGAAAAAACACAAAGCCTGAATACCGGGCTTGGGAAGTTTTGCCTTCATCTTGGACAGGCCTTATTAAAACAAGAAAATTCCGACTTGGCTTATTCGTTTTTCATTCCGGAAAACAGAAACGGATTGTTCGGGATTAATCAGCAATATTGGATTCAGCATGCATGGCATAAGCTGAAAATACCATCCAGAATGGCTTCTGATGTTTGGCATTGTACACACCAGGATTCCGCCTATTTTCCCAACAAAAGGACGCCAATTGTTTTGACCGTCCATGACCTGAACTTCCTGAGCCGTTATTCCGGACTCCGCCTTCAATACCGCAAAGATAAAATGGCCCGGATGCTTGATCGCAGTTCTGCAATTGTGTGCATTTCCCGGCAAACTGGCAAAGACCTGGAAGAAAATTATGGCCTGAAACCAGTAGATTATCAGGTGATTTACAATGGGAATGCGCTTCAGAATTTTGCGGGAAATATGCGGGCAAAGTCTCAGAAACAGCGGCCATTTCTACTAAATATCGGGGTTCTTTCTCCCCGTAAAAACGCGCATGTGCTCTGTGGAATGATGGCCTTTTTGCCTGACTGGGATCTTGTTATTGCAGGTCCGACACACTCATCCTACACTTCAATAATTCTAGAAGAAGCCAGAAAATGGAAGGTTCAGGAAAGGGTGATTCTGGCTGGGGAAGTGAGCGATGAAGAAAAGTATCGCTTGTACCAAAACATGGAAGGTTTGGTGTTTCCATCCCTTGCAGAGGGTTTTGGTTTACCTGTTGTGGAGGCAATGGGTTTAGGGAAATCGGTTTTCCTTTCCAAAATGGGAAGTCTGCCTGAAATCGGAGGAGAACTTGCCCACTACTTCCCAAACTTTGAACCCGAAGAAATGGCGGAAATTGTAAGCCGTGGCCTAAAAAATGACAGGCTGAATTCTGGAATGAAGGAACAACTCATCGCAAGGTCCAAACAGTTTACATGGGACAATGCCGCCCGTGGGTATGCAGAGATTTACCGCAGCTTGGGCAAAATGTAAATCAAAAGTAGCGGAGGATTTTACCCTTTAATTCTGCCTGTATTTTCTCTACGATTTCGCTTAAACCGAGCATTCCCGGAAAGGATTCCAATTGATGGCGCCTTTCAATTGCCTGTTGGCGACGGTCGAGAAACTGCCGGAAAGCCATTGCATTTTTCGAACCAGGAAAAAGATTCGTCAAGGGATATTGAAATAGCAGAAGGAACCGCCACCAAATTTTTCGCCAGCCATCCAGATGAATTTCATGAAGCAGAAGTTTGTTTCTCCGTGCTACAGCTGCAACCGAAACCGGACTTGCTGTTTTGCCAATGGTGGAAGAAATCCGGTGATAGCACTTGGCCTGAGGAACATATAAAGACCTCCAACCCCGCCTCCAGGCATGAAAACAAACTTCAGCATCCTCAAAATAATAGGGATTCAGAAGTTCAAGAAAACCGCCCATTTGCCGAAATTTCGACGCATTCACAAAAGATGCCGCACCCGAAAGGAACAAGCTCGGAAATGCAGATTGGCTGGTTTCATCCGGCTGAAAATTTGTGGTGGTATTCAGCATACTGCCTTTCCAAACCGGGAATTTTCCGGCATCCATAATTTCTCCAGGACCATCCGGCATGATGCTTCCAGAAACCCCGAAGACAGAATCATCCTCCATGAATGGGAGCAAAATGGAAAGATATTCCGGAGATAATTTCACATCTGAATTCAGAATCAAAACCGTTTCGCCCTCGCAGGCAGCAAATCCTCGGTTGCAATTGCCTGCAAAACCTAGGTTTTTATCCCCTTTTATAAGCCGGACTTGAGGAAAATGAAGTTCCAGAATTTGGCATGAATCATCCTTGGAACAATCGTCTGCCACTAAAATTTCAAACCTGCAATCAAGCTTATCCAATGCCCTGAACGCATAAGGAAGATTTTCCTTCAGGAGTTCGGCGCCATTATAATTTGGAATGAGAATGCTGAGAGATTTCATATGCCGGATTTACCAACTTTACATGATGGAAAATTCAAGTGCCAAACATATTCATCCATTTTCAATTCAGGCGATTGTGAAGCAAAGAAAGCGCAAATGAAAGCGCGAATCCCCAGAAATATGCCGCGGCTGCCATCCATACCAACACTTTTCGCCGATTCCCACCAAAGGAAACAGCAAGCAAGGTCCCTACAATCGGACTAAAAACAACTGGAGTTAAAAGTGCCATTCCCGGCAATCCAAAACGAATCCAGAACCGAACAATCCTTCGGTTGCGTGTTGAAAACAATTTTCTGTCGTGACTGAAACTTGCAAACCACCGATCACGCAAAACCTTGCCCCCGGTAGAAAAAATAATTACGGAAAGTGTCATTCCACTCCCTGCCAGAAGGCCAGTTTCCACAATTCCTAATCCAGAAAAAATGCCTGTGGTTGGTCCAATCACAAACTTAAACATGCTAATCAGGAAGACTGATGCACATTTGATCAGGTATTCGTTCAACTCACTGGAATTTTGAAGGCCGAAATTCGAATTTCTTATTCAATTTGTCATCCAAAGTCTGCGGATTGAAGAAAAAAAGCAAGTCACCAAAGTCGATTTACCTCTTGAAAAGCCATGGCCGGATGGTTTTTCTATTTTGGCTATTGATGCTTGGAGAAAATCTATCCATTGCCCAGATTCAGACCGACAGCAATGCAATCAACCATGAAAGTATGCGGCAGGGGATTAACACTTTTTCTTCTGGCTCCGGAATTGATTTCAGAAAAAATCTGGGAGGCAAAATGCGTATTACCGGTAATGCTGGTCAATATTTCATTTTCAACCGCGCACTTCCATCCCGACGCTTTATCACCAACAATGTTTGGACCACGCTCGGCTATTCCAAAATACTCACGAAAGGACTGATATGGCAAAATGAAGCAGGCCAGCAATCTTTTATTGCCAATGAAACTCGACTAAGTCAAGTACTATCAGCTTTGTCTTTTGGGTTCAGGCCAGGAAATCTGTCTGATGTTTCTGTGCGGGCTTCTGCCGGATTTGTAAACGACAAAAGACAAGCATACGACAACAGCGGATATAAAGCCGAAATCATGGCCCGCCTAAACGGACTTTCTGCAGATTCAAACCTGCATTACTATGCCGGACTTCTGGTAAACCAGAGCAATCCATTGCCAAGGAAAAACAGTCGCACAATGGCAGAAGCCGGTATTTCTCGGGACTTTTTTGGTGGTGGCCTTCTTGCATTTGAGGGCCATTATCTCCGCAATCAGGTGGAGGATTACCTCGGCAATGACATTCAATCCATAAGCAGCGATACCGTAGCCGGTAGATTCCGAATCAGAATTCCAATTTTCAGGGGAATGGTATTTTCTTCTTTCAATGAAATTCTAACACCCAATCGTTCTTTCTTTTACCTCAACCGTAATTCTAGAACTGAACTTAGAAATGTGCGCTATTTTCAGGATGAATACCAAAGCCTGAATACCCTTTTATATCGCAGCAAGCGCCTCCAGTTGCAAGGCAGTTTCGAATCCAAACTTCGCAACCGCACCTATGACATCCTAAACCGGCTCAATTCAACGGATCCGCTATATCAGCAACAATTGAACACACTAAACCAAAAACTGAATGAAGAAAGAATCAAAGACATCCGCGAGCAATACACCACATTCACGATGGACTCCCGCTGGCTACTTTCATCCATCCACAGCCTGCGGGCATCTTACACAGCCCAACTTTTGAGGGTTGACACCCGATCTGAACAAAACAACCAAGACCGAGATGAGGTGCTCTATGCTGGAGAGTTGGCACACGATTGGAAACTACCTTATGGCTTGAGGTTAAGCAATAAATTTTCAGGCAATTACAGGCATCTGATATTTATCAAAGCGAGCCAGAGTTCTGAAAACTATACCGACCGGATTCTACGATGGGAGCCCTCCCTTCGCTGGACTGGTAAAAAATTGTACTGGGCTGGAAGCATGGGCATTTGGGCCACTTATCAAGTGCGCGACTTTACCAGCCAGCAAGACCGCAACCGATCAAACCGTGTACTCATTTTTAGCCATCAGATTGATTATCATATTGATGGTCAAAAAGGATTGATATTAGAGCTCCTAAGGAGAGAAAACCGCTTGAGTCTGTTTAACTGGCAACGATTTTCCGAAAGCCCAATCGATACCGTCACCATCCATGATTTGGCATTCAGATTTAAGTTTGGGGCAAAATCAGGAGTATCAATTCAAGCCGGTTACAGGGCTTTTTGGCAGGTACGGAAATCCAGAGCCAGCTTAATTGAACCCGGCAGCGGTGCCAAGCTCATATTTCTCAAAAGCTACTTTGTTCAGCAGGGTCCGCAAATTCGCATTATGGCCAACGGGAATGGCCGATTGAAACTTCAGGGAGAACTTTGGCTTCAGTGGTCAAGCCAGTTTTTTTCTTACAAAAAATCGGATTTGATTTATCTTGGCAACAGTTATTCTGCGCAACAACTTACAAATCGGGAAAACCGGTTTTTGCCATTTTTTAACTTACAAGCGACCTGGAATTTGAACAAGGCTGGGTCCTGAAAAAAATAATTTTATGACTATTCGTGAAATCAACTCATTCCTTGAAAGCTGGGCTCCGGCTGGAACCGCTGAGGATTATGACAATGTAGGTTTGCTTACCGGCCGGCCAAGTCAGGAAGTCAATCATGTGTTGGTCTCATTGGATGCCACTGAGGAGGTTGTGGAAGAAGCAATTGACAAGGGATGCCAACTTATTATCAGCCACCACCCAATTTTGTTTCGGGGAATCAAAAAACTGAATGGGCAAAATTATGTGGCAAGAACAATTGAAAAAGCAATCCGGAATGACATTGCGCTTTTGGCGCTGCACACCAACCTGGACAATTCAAACACAGGAGTAAATCAGATTTTATCGGAACGCCTGGGTCTGAAAACCGATAAATTAAAAATCCTACGGCCGATGAAACAGCAGCTGATTAAGCTAAGTTATTTTGTGCCAAAGGAAAACCACGAAGAAGTTCTTAAGGCTGCGCACAAAGCAGGTGGAGGGCAAATTGGCAAATATTATGACTGCAGTTTTTCGGTTGAAGGCAAAGGCCGATTCACACCGGGAGAAGGCACTGATCCAACACTTGGAAAAATCGGGCAACCGGAGGAAGTAGAAGAATTCAAGGTGGACATCATTGTCCCTCTTATTTTATTTGACAAGGTTTTAAGAGAATTAAAGGAAGCTCACCCTTACGAAGAGCTTGCTTATTATGCGAATCCTGTTTCAAACGAATGGCAGGACAAAGGAGCCGGAATGATTGGAGAGCTTCCAAATCCAATGGATTTTGATGAATTCGTAGTCCATGTTAAAAAATGTCTGGGCCTGACAATGTTGAAGCACACAAAAAAAATAAAGTCTCAGGTGCAAAAAATTGCGGTTTGCGGAGGGGCAGGGATATTTCTACTTCCAGATTCCATAGCGGCTCAAGCTGATATTTTGATCACTTCGGATGTTAAATACCACGAGTTTTTCGATGCAGACGGCAGGATAGTTTTGATGGATGCCGGCCACTTCGAAACAGAACAATTCACTTCAGAAGGAATAATCAGAAAATTATCGGCACAATTTCCTAATATTGCGGTCCGATTGTCTGAAACAAGGACAAATCCGGTTTTCTACGCATAAATAAATTCATGGAAAGTACTGTTTCTCAGAAACTTGACGCCCTCCTCGAACTCCAGAGGATAGATTCCCAAATTGATGAACTTCTAAAGATCCGCGGCGACTTGCCGGAGGAGGTAAGAGATCTGGAAGATGAACTGGCAGGATATGAAACCAGAATCGGAAAATTCAAATCCGAAATTGATGAGCTTCAGCAAGAAGTTGTCAGCAATAAGGCTGGTATCAAAGAGTCTGAAAAACTGATTAAGAAATATCAGGAGCAGCAAAACAATGTGCGCAACAACCGTGAGTTTGAAGCCATTGCGAAAGAAATCGAATCTCAGGAACTAGACATTCAGCTTTTCGAAAAGAAGAGCAGAGAAGTTCAATTCCGAGTTGAAAAGAAGAACATCGAAATTGCAGAAATCGAAACCAGACTTGGTGGGCGTATTGCCGACCTGGAGGCGAAGAAATCTGAACTAGATTCGATTGTGGAAGAGAGCACTGAAGACGAGAAAAAACTTCGTCTTGAGCGTGACGAAGCTGCTTCTAAAATTGAAGACAGACTGATGTACAGTTACAACCGTATCCGTCAAAACTCTGTGAATGGGTTGGCAGTTGTAATGGTTCGTCGTGGTGCTTGTGGAGGTTGTTTCAATCAAGTTCCACCACAGCGCCAGGCCGATATCAGAGAGAAGAAGAAAATCACCGTTTGCGAACACTGTGGAAGAGTTCTTGCAGATGTGGAAGTTCTTGAAGATGCCGCTGCAAAAGTGAAGTAAGCACTAAAGCTTAAAAAATAAAGAGAGGCCATGCACAATATGCGTGGCCTTTTTTATTGCAAGAATTCGAAAGATTGGGAGAAAAAAAATAGCTTGATAACGATCCTTCTACTTCAGTCTCGACATACCACCATCAACGGTCAAAACCTGACCGCTTACCCAGGAGGAGTCTTCTGATAAGAAATACCTCGCAGCTTTGGCAATGTCTTCCGGCAAACCAACCCGCTGAAGCGGATGGCGCTTTGCTGAAGCCTCAGCCTTTTCCGGACTTCCAAGCAGTTGTGTAGCAAGCGGAGTGTCGGTAAGCGATGGCGCTACCACATTCACACGAATTTTATGACCTACCCATTCCGATGCCATTGAAAGTGCGAGTCCCTCCAGCGCACCTTTGGCCGCTGAAATGCTCGTATGGAAGCCCAGTCCAATGCGCGTTGCCACCGTACTAAAAACTACCACAGAACTACCATCAGCCTTTTTCAGCCTTGGAAAAACAGCCTGAGATACTTTTACAAAGCCAAGAACATTCACTTGATAATCTTGCAGAAAATCAGATTGCGTAAAACGATGAAATGGCTTCAAATTGATGGTTCCGGGGCAGTATGCCAGACCGTGGAAAACATCCGGCCATTCAGCGGGAAATTCCAGATTGTCTGAAGATTCAGCATTGAAAAACAAATGGCCTGAGGAATCTATGGGGTTCCTTCCTAGGGTAAAAACCCGATGGCCCTCATCCTCAAGAATCTTTTTCAAAGCTGCACCAATTCCCGAAGATGCCCCAGCAATTAAATAGTTTTTTTCAGCCACCGACTTAATGATAAATATGTTTCAAGAACTCCTCCCGAGTTGCCTCATTGGCAAACTGGCCTAAATAAGTGCCCGTTACAGTAGAACTGGTTGTATCCTCAACCCCTCTCGAACTCACACAAAGGTGACGCGCATCGATCACCACTGCAACATCCTCTGTTTCTAGAACTTCCTTCAGGTAATTGGCAATCTGAACCGTAAGCCTTTCCTGCACCTGAGGGCGTTTGGAGAAAAATTCCACGATGCGGTTAATTTTACTTAAGCCAATTACCTTTCCGTTGCTGATATAGGCTACATGCGCCTTGCCAAAGATTGGAACAAAATGGTGTTCGCAGTTGCTGTAAAGGGTAATATCCCTTTCTACCAGCATGTGGTTGTACTGGTATTTATTTTCAAACAGGGCAATCTTGGGTGCATTCGCAGGATTCAGTCCTTTGAAGATTTCCTTCACATACATCTTGGCCACACGATACGGAGTGCCTTTCAGACTGTCATCTTCCAAATCTAGACCGAGAACATGCATAATATCGGCAAAGCTCTTTTCAATTAGATTCACTTTGCTGTCATCATCCAGATCGAATGCTCCAGCCCGCATGGGTGTTTCAAAACTAGTGAACAAATGATCGTCCCCAACTTCATCCATAGAAAATCCTTCTAGTGGGTTAATATTTTTAATTTCATCCATTTGCTGGGAATCTGACAAAGTTCCGTTCTGTTTCATAAAGTGTTACGCTCAGTTCAAGGTGTTTTTCAATTTCGGGTCTCAACCTTTCCCAAATTACAATGGCGATATTTTCGGCAGTAGGAATTCTGGATTTGAACTCCGCCACTTCCTCATTGAGGTTGCGATGGTCAAACTCATCCAGCACACAACGGTGAATAATTTTGCTAAGCAGACCCATGTCAATTACATAACCGGTTTCAGGATCTACTTCGCCTATGATTTCCACTACCAGATCGTAATTGTGACCATGGTATTTGGGATTGTTGCATTTACCGAAAACCTCCTGGTTTTTCTCTTCAGTCCATGATGGATTAAAAAGCCTGTGGGCTGCGTTGAAATGTTCCTTTCTAAAAACTGAGACTTTCATTTGATTGTAATACCCAAAGGACGTTGATTTTGTTTAACCTTTTCCATTTTATTTTAAACAAACCAAATGCTATGCCAAGTAAATTTTAAGAAAAATGAAGCCAAAAGTATAAATGAAAAAGGCCCACTTAAAAAAGGCAGGCCCAAATTAGAATTAGCAAGAGCGCTTATTTTTTGCCTGGCTTGGGTGGCTTGGGTTTTACAACCGGCTTTTTAGTGCCATTGGTTTCATCCCCCATATTCTCCGGCTTAAACTCAAGCTTAAGTTTTGCACGATTGTCAGGTAAAATATTAATTTCACAACGACGGTTAAGTTGTCGACCTTCTTCCGTGAGGTTGGTGGTGGTTGGAAGCTGCTTTCCAAACCCGTGTGTTAGAATGCGACGCTTAGAAATCCCCTTGTTGATCAGGTACTGCTTACACTCTTCGCTTCGTTTTACCGAGAGAATAAGGTTGACAAGTTCGGTATCAATACTGTCAGCATGGCCAATAAGTTCAACACCAACCGTTGGATTTGTAACCATGTAATCATACAATTTGTCCATTCTGTTTCTACCTTCCGGACGCAAATCAAACTTGGCAAAATCAAATAGAACATTGTCGAAATCCTTGATTACAATCCGCTCACGCTTATTAAGTTCTTCTTCAGCTTTGCGTTGTTCTTCCGCCTCTTTGGCAGCTTTCCCGGCAGGTGAATTCGGATTGATTCCCTTCTCACCCGCAAGAATATTATCACCTGATTTTTTACTTTCTGCCAATCTTTTCAGAGCCTCTTTCAGATTGGAGAGGTGTGTATAATATAAATCGGTATAACTGTTATCTGGATTTTCTTTCGCCAGATAAATCATTGAATCAGCTTTGCTGATGTAGAAATAGGCGTCAAAACCTTCCCCATTAAAAAATGGACCAAGGTTTTCCGGCTTGCTCCACTTTGTCCAGGTTTCATCCTGCCTTTTCGAACGATAAATATCTGCATCGCCTATGCCATCTCTGCCATTGCTGGCGAAATAAAGGATAGAGTCTTCCTCAGAATAGAATGGTGAAATTTCGAATCCAGGCGTATTAACTGAATTGCCAAGGTGCAAAGGCTTTGACCAGGTTCCATCGGCATCCCGGAAGGTAACATACAGATCTTCCCGACCTACAGATCCAGTAGACTTCATTGTCAAAATCAAAGTCTTCTCATCTTTAAGCCAATAGCCGCCAAGAAATCCCTTTTGAATGGTAAAGTCCTTAATAATTTGGGTAACGGGTGGGCCCCATTTTCCATCATCACCGAGGGTAGTCATGGAAACACCTGGATCCATTTTCTTCTTGAGGTACACATTGGAAATAAGCATGGTCTTACCATCATTGCTGATGCCAAGGATTCCGTTGTTTTCCCTGTTATTCACTGGCATACCCATGTTTTCAGGTGCAGACCAGGTAGTGTCACCCGTTTTTTTGGCAATCCAGATGTCCTGTCCGGAATCTTTTCCTCCCTGATTTTTAGGGTTAAGTGATCGAACAAAATAAAGTGATTGTCCATCTCTGGATGTAATCGGCTGAATTTCTTCAAATTCATTGTTTACCGACGTATCCATTTTATAGAGTGCAAATTTCTTAGGGGCCTGACCATATGAGCTCATTACTGCAGTCATAATGGTAAGCCCTGAAAGAAGCAGGTTCCTTACTTCAGTTAATTTCTTCATCGTCAATTGAAAGGGGATGCTTACCATACCTTTAAAGAGGAGTTCGGTTTCTTGTTTTTGAATCGCAGACCCAAAACTATTTCATGGGTTCCAGAACTGTTGCCCTGTAATTTGCTTGTGGTAAAGTCAAACGCATAACAAAGGTCCATCATCTTGTAGAGTGAAAGGCCAACCATTCCGGAAGCTGCATCGCCATAACGGTAGGTTCCACCTGCCCAGAATGTATTCTTGTAACGGATCTTGGCGCCTCCTTCCAAAGAAAATGGGGTATTGGGGGTGTATCGCACAATCCCAACAGGCAAAAGGTCGAAATCAGCATCAATGCCAATTCTGTATGAGGCAGTGCCGTAGAAATGTCGGGTAAGAGTATTGAAAGAAACGCCTTTGTTATTCTCAGCAAAACTCACCTTGTTGGCAGCAAGTTGGGTTCCGCTAAGACCAATTTGCAGGCGATCTGAATACAAATACATGCCAAACTGCGCATCCGGCATTGTGCCAAAATTAAGATTTCCAGCAAATGCATCATCTCCCTGATCCCTCAACACCGGATTTTCAAGGTTGAAAGTATGTGCAGTTGCGGCTGCCCCAATAGCCAGATAATATTTCTGACCAATTGGAAGGTGAATTGAATAACCTAAACTTAAGGTGTTGTGATTAATAAGGCCGGCTTTATCGTTCCTAACAAATCCCCCAACTCCGTGACGGATTTTGCGGGGAGGCTCATACTTAAATTTGATGCTCGATGAACCCCGCATAGGCAATGAACCAAGTTCTTCCTTATTAAGATCGCTTTGGTTTACTGCTCCGTGTAAAGAGGCATAAGTTGTAATTGGAGAGCCCGGTACGCTCATCCATTGTCGCCTGAAACTGGTCTTCAGATCTAGGTGATCTTCTACACCCGCAAGTGCCGGATTATATACAAACCCATTAAGCAAAAAACTGCTATAAAGACTTTGCTGCTGTGCCATTCCTTTTCCGGTTGTGGCAAGAACCGCAGCTATCGCAATGATGATTCTTTTCATGGTTTCTATTATTCCGGATTAACGAATTACAGTGATAGAACCGGATTTAGGAGTGAGACCCTGACCCAAGTCAATTGTATAAAAATATGATCCTGGAGGCACTGGATCATCCTTGAAAGTTCCATTCCAAGGTTTTGGATAGCCGGGTTCGGATTCGAACACCTGATTTCCCCAACGGTTGAAGATGTACACTTTCGCAGAAGGGTAGCGCAGAATATTTTTGATGTACCAGACATCATTTTTAAAGTCCCCGTTTGGAGAAAAGGCATCATAAATTTTGAATTCCTGATCCACAATTATTTCAATTGACTTCTCAGCAACACAACCCTTATCGGAAGTAACCTTCACCTTGTAAATACGCGTCTCCGGTAATTTTGCAATTACAGATGGGCCATTGGTGATGTTCAATCCTGAGGAAGGAGACCACTCAAATGCAACTCCACCACTTGCAGAAATTGTTACCGGGGCATTTACTTCTACAGTATCCAAACTGCTGCTTACCTGAACATCTGGCAAAGCCCCAACTTCAATCTTGAAGGATTTGCTGGTAATACAGCCAAACTCAGATTTTAAGGCATAAGTGATGTCAATTAAACCGGCCTCAACTAAACCAGGATTCCAGGTTCCACTTTCTGTAATTCCCGGGCCTGTCCAAACACCAGTTCCGGCTGTTGGATTGCTTGGGAAAAACTGCAAGGTCTGGGTGTTTTTACAAACCGAGGTATCGCCGCGGAGTCCAAATTCCGGCTTAGGCTGTACCGCAAAATTGGTTGAGCTTTCAGCAGAACAAATATCATTTTCAACCCTGAGCTTATAAATTCCAGCAGTTTTAATTGTAAGCGAATCTACATTCACCGCAATCAGGGAGTTGTCCTTCGACCAAGTTGTATTGTAGTTGTTGGGATTGTTGTAGGTTAATAGGATTTGCTCTCCTTGGCAAATCGCAAGCGCTGATGAATTGAAACTTGCATCAGGCGTACGGAATGCGGATAGTTTTATTGTATCGCTGGCAGAGCAATTTCCGATGGTCTTGGTCAGAATCAAATCATAATCACCATCTGCGGTTAAACTCGATGGGCTAACCAAGCCATTGCCTGAAATTAATCCAGCAACAGAAGAAGTCCAGATTGCATCTGCAGGTGAATACGGACTTGCCGTGGCCACATTGTATGGGGCAGACGGGTAGCAAATTTTCGGATTCTGAACGCCACTTATGGAAACCGTTGGAGAAGGTTTCACAAGAACAATTACAAAATCAGATGAAATAGCCGAGCAAACCCCGCTTCCATTGATCAAAATTTTAACCCTGTATTCCCCAGAAGAAGTTATAGAAAGGCTATCGTTATTGGAATTTGGAATGGCGATTCCATCCTTAAACCACAAATATCCGATTCCTGGCCCACTTGAATCCGCAACCAAGGCGGTAAATTGACCTTCACAAGCCTCGATTGAAGTAGGACCTGAAATGGTGGTGGTCTTATTTGGTAATACTGTAATGGTTCGGAAAGCTGTATCGATGCAAGGTCCTTGACCAGCCACATAACGCACAACATAAGAACCGGCGTCTACCAAACCAGGATTAACAGTTCCAAAACTGGTAATAAACCCAGCTGGCACAGGAGTTACCGCCTGCCATTGGGCGAAATTGGTTGTTCCAATAACATTCGGACTTGGAAGATTTACGATTCCACCGGCCTTACAAATGATGGTATCCGCTCCAATGCTGGCAATGACTGGCGATGGAGTAACTTGTACCTGGATGGAACTAAAGTTCTGAGAAAGGCATCCATTGTTGTTCACTTTTAAAGAATAAAGTCCGGTAAGAGATGCACTGTACTGCGACTGGAAGCCTATTGGAAGTGGATTTGTGGTGCCAAACAACCAAGTATACGTGTATCCAGGAGTAACAGGATCGGCACTCAATACAGCCTGGGTACCTGTACAAATTGTTATTGGACCGGTTGAAGGCGTAATGGCTGCACTTGGTATTTTATACACATTAAACAATTTCGTCTTGCTTTCAGAGCATCCATTTACTCCTCCTGTTTTCGAGGTATAGGTCAAAATAAACTGAGCATCACCTGAGACCAAACTTGGATTTATTATGCCCGATTTAGAAATAAACCCTGCAGGAGCACCAGCGGCTGTCCAGCCATTTTCGGGAACAGAAGGATCATATGGTGGGAAGAAACCCGAAAGCTGAAGGCTGGTTTGATTGGTACAGGCAAACACCGGGCCTACTCCGGCCACATTTACAATTGGAACCTGACGAATCGGAACAAACTTTTGTTCAACACCGGTGCAACCTGCACTATCTGTTAAGGAAAGAAGGATCGTGGCATTGCCCGGTAGCAAAACAGCTGGATCAATAATATTGGTCTGAATCCCTGAAACAAAGATTTTCGCATCGGGATTACATTTTCCAAGGGTTACAGGGGCCTCATTCTGGCAAAGGCCATCTGGTACATTTTGCAAACATTCAAACGGCACGATATTGGTTGGGCCGGAGATTCCAAAAGTTTCGATTTTGCGGCATCCGCTTGTATTCCGAATTACTTCAACAGAATACAAACCAACGCATCGATTCGTTACCACTCCGCCAGTTCCGATAATAGAACCACTAAGTAAATCTCTCCAGATTGTTTGGAATTGACTGGTATTTCCCATTTCCCTGACGGCGCTTCCGTCACATGAACCACATGAGGAAACATCTGTTGGTACCACATTAAACTGAGGCAGGGTGTCAATGAATACCAAACGGGAATCACTGTTTGAACAGCCATTCTTGGTATAATTTATTGTAACTAGAACACTGGCAACATTGCTGTTGTTTGCAACAAACAAGCTGTCGTTGTTTACCTGCGAACCAATCCAAACAAGTGGAACACCTGTCGGCTGAACCGCCTTTAGAATGAGTGTATCTCCGAAACAAACCCTTGAATCTGAACCGGCATCCACAACTGGAAGCGGGTTTAATTTTATGGTTTTCCTTGAGGTTCCAACACAACCATTTAGACTTACAGTGTAATAAACGGTATCAACCATTGGTCCCGGGATGCTTGGGTCGAATACAGTGCCATCCACAATACGATTTCCAAATGAAGTGAATTGTCCAGAATCAGCAGGTGTTCCAGACAATTGAATCGGCTCAGAGCCAAAACACACCGAATCAGGTAAACCGCCAATAAAAACACTTAGGTTATTGGGGCTGTTGATAATGGCTGTTCTGTCGATAAAACACGAGTTAGAATCGGTGGTGATTCGAACTGTATAAACACCTGGAAGAACGCCCAGAATGCTATCGCTTGTAGAAATCACATTGGCAGAACCAGTTTTTGTCCAGCTAAATGTTGTGCCTAAAGAAGGATTTTCAACCCAGGCCTTACCATCAGAAACAGCGCAATTGCTTGCATCCAAAGAATTGGTCTGAAAATCAGGTTGAGGCTTAATGCAAACTTCTATGGTATCAGTTGCAGAGCAGCCGTTGGCTGAGTCCACCGTGAGTATAAGGGTTTCACAACCGACAAATCCACTGGAGTTATACTCACCTGAAGTAGTTATCCTTTCTGAGCCTGACCAAGAGCCAGCTGTAATTCCAGCCTGGTTATTAAAATTAGAAATTAAGTTTCCGCAAACCGAAAGGTCATTGCCGGCACGGGCCAAAGGAACTTTCCTGAAATTGATGGATAGTGTATTTGAAAATACATTGCATCTGTTGAATTTAACTTCTACCTGATAATTACCGGTTTGATTTACCCAAATGTTGGGCTGAAGGAAAGGAAGTCCGAAAGGCTGTCCATTCCGGTAAAGTGTATAACTAAATCCTGTTTCGTTTCCGTTGTTGATTTGAAGCAGCACCGAATCACCTTGACACACATTTGTAGCTCCAAGAACTACAAGGTTCGCAGCAGGATTTGGACTTACCCGAATTGTGATATTCTTTCTAGAAACACAACCATTTGAGTTTGTACACTCATAAGTCAGGACAAAATCACCTTCCGCATTGGGATCCCAGAGATTGTTGTTCAGCACTTGGCCATTGTAAAGAAGCGGACAACCGCCTGGGCTAAATCCTGTAACCTGAAACGGTTCTTCACCCAAGCACCTAAAGATTACCGTGTCCTGCACACTGATGGAAATTGTCTGCGCAATGTTGATGGTGTCAGAGTTTGTGACACAACCATTGGAAGAACTTACTACTGCAAAATATTTTCCCGATTGAATGATATTATCGAGACTAGATTCAGTTTTTCCGGCAAGAAGGATATTCGGCGTTCCTTGCTTGAACCACTGATAAGAAAGACCAGTTCCAGTTGCACCAAGAATAATGGTAATTGGCTGACCTGCTTGAAGACAAGTATCTGCGGCCGGAGCAATTGCGGGTGCCAGAGGCGCTTGCTTGATGTCCATATTGACGAAATCAGAAACAGATTTACATCCATTTCCATTCGTCACTTTTACACTATACTGTCCGCTTTCAGACGGAACAAAAGTGGAAGAATTTGCACCTGAAATCGAATCTGCGCCTAAAAACCACTGGTA
>CANETC010000006.1 GCA_947441055.1 Cytophagaceae bacterium
CAATTTCTTTGAACAAAACCTGTGGCTGACCAACCTGCAATTCATATCCCTCGCGGCGCATGGTTTCTATCAATATACTCAAGTGAAGGATGCCTCGTCCAAAAACAAGAAACTTGTCTTCTGAACTTGTCTCTTGAATACGAAGCGCAAGGTTTTTCTCGGTTTCCTTAAACAGGCGGTCGCGCAGGTGGCGTGAGGTTACAAACTTTCCTTCCTTTCCAAAGAAAGGCGAATTGTTGATTGTGAAAAGCATACTCATGGTAGGCTCATCGATGGAAATGCGTGGCAATGCTTCTGGATTCTGCTCATCGGCAAGTGTATCACCGATTTCAAAACCTTCGATGCCTGTTACGGCGCAAATATCACCTGCTGAAACTGATTCTACTTTTAATCTGCCAAGGCCTTCAAATACTTGCAGTTCCTTAACCTTCACTTTTTTCATCACCCCGCCTGCTTTGCAGAGCATGATGTTTTGTCCTTCAGTAATTTTTCCTCGGGTAACCCTTCCTATGGCAATTCTGCCCACGAAAGTGTTGAAATCCAAGGATGTAATCTGCATTTGAAGGGTTCCTTCATTTATTGTCGGCGCTGGAATTTCGTCGATGATTGTATCAAGGAGGGCGGTGATGTCATCTGTTGGAACTTTCCAATCATGGCTCATCCATCCTTGTTTGCTTGAACCATAAAGGGTTTTGAAATCAAGCTGATGCTCGTTGGCCTCAAGGTTGAACATGAGGTCAAAAACAGCTTCATGCACCTCATCCGGGCGGCAGTTGGGCTTGTCTACTTTGTTGATAACCAAAACTGGCTTCAAACCTAGTTGGAGTGCTTTGCTGAGTACAAAGCGTGTTTGCGGCATTGGGCCTTCAAAGGCATCTACCAGCAAAAGAACGCCGTCGGACATCTTCAAAACACGCTCAACTTCACCACCAAAATCGGCGTGTCCCGGTGTATCGATGATGTTGATTTTATTGTCGCGGTAGCGAACCGAAACATTTTTGGATACAATGGTGATTCCCCGTTCCCTTTCAAGGTCATTGTTGTCGAGAATGAGATCCCCGAATTCCTGATTTTCCCTGAAAATTTTGGATGCGTGAATAATTTTGTCCACCAGTGTGGTCTTGCCATGGTCGACGTGGGCGATGATGGCTATGTTCCGGATTGCCTGCATGTTACTAAAAATGGCCGCAAAAGTACGGCTTTTTTTCGCTCCTTCGGTTACCTCTGTGTAAAGATTTGATTTTTAATTCATCTGATGCGTAAGAACCTGCTTTAAAATCCTTTCGCTTGCATTTACTTTGGCTTATGAATATCCCAATTGAGCACTATCGGGAGTCGGTAAACTGGATTCGTGAGCGATGTGATCTTTCACCTCAAACTGGCATAATCCTTGGCACCGGACTCGGCGAACTTGTGCATGAAACCAAGATAATTTGCTGTTTTGATTACCGCGATATTCCTCATTTTCCAATTGCCACCGCGGAAAGCCATGCCGGAAAATTGTATGTAGCGGAGTGGAAAAATAAGATTTGTGTAATCGCGCAGGGCCGTTTTCATTATTATGAAGGATATTCCATGCAACAGGTTGTTTATCCGGTTCGGGTGATGAAACTATTGGGAATTTCCAATTTGTTGATTAGCAACATTTCTGGCGGAATTAATCCGGATTATCAATTGGCCGATTTGGTATGCATCGAAGACCACATTGACCTGCAGCCTGCCAATCCACTCACTGGTCCAAACCTTTCTGAATTTGGTAGCCGTTGGCCGGACATGTTTCAGGCCTATGACCTGGAAATGTGTATCGCCGCTTTGAGTTTTGCCAATGAAAATGGAATCCGGATTCATTCAGGTGTGTATGCGAGCGTATCCGGACCTAATTTGGAAACGCCTGCCGAGTATCGTTATCTTTCCCGAATCGGTGCCGATTGTGTGGGAATGAGCACAGTTCCTGAGGTAATTGCAGCAAGGCATATGGGTTTGCGCACATTCGCCATTTCGGCCATTTCGGATATTTGTTATGGTGAAATAAAGCCAGCCAACATTGCTTCATTGCTAAAAGCCGCTGCCGAAGCGCAGCCCCACATGACAGCTGTTTTCGGGCATTTGATCAGTCAGGCCTGATCGGATTTATTTGCCTTTTGCTCCCAGCACGGTGAGCACGGTGTGAATTAGAATTCTGAAGTCCATTCCCAGCGACATGTTTTCGATGTAAATGATGTCGAACTTGAGTCGCTTTACCATCTGCTCTACATTTTCTGCATAGCCGTATTTTACCTGACCAAGGGAAGTGATGCCAGGTTTTACCCGATTCAGGTGGCGGTAATGGGGTGCCAGCTCCATAATCTTATCGATGAAAAATTGCCTTTCCGGGCGTGGACCAACAAGCGACATTTCCCCAACCAGCACATTGAAAAACTGCGGGAATTCATCAATCCTGGTTTTGCGCATAAATCGGCCCCAGGGCGTAATCCTTGGGTCATGCTGTGAGGAAAGGGCTGGTCCCAGTTTTTCTGCATTCACAAACATGCTTCGGAATTTGATGATCTTGAATGGAATCCCATCCTTTCCAATTCGCTCCTGAAAAAATAAGACTGGTCCGCGGGAACTCAATTTCGTAATTAAAGCTATCGATAGTAAGAATGGCGAACCGAGAATAAGAACAAGTAGCGAAGCAGTTATGTCTATAAACCGTTTGGTTACTTGTTGCCAAACAGGCATCAGGTCTTGCTTGATTTCAATCAAAGGGGTTCCAAAAACATGCTGCACTTTTACCAGACCGAGCAAAATCTGGTACATGTCGGGCAGGATGCTAATGATCAATTTGCGGCCTTCTGTAATGTTTAGAATTTCTTCCAGATGCTGGTGATCTGTGGCCTCTATTGCAAGGATTACCTGTTCAATGCCCAGTTCATCGATTAATTTCCCCATGGATTTATAATGCCCCAAATTTGAAATTCCGGTGCTTTGTTCCATGTATTGGCTGTCTTCACCAAGATGGACAAATCCAACAAAATTGAGGCCGAGGTGCCGGCTGTTTTGTTCAATGTCCTGGTGGATTTCTTTTGCGGCCGGACCGCTGCCCACGATAATTGTTTGAAAATGAATGATCCGCGCCAGAATGAATTTTCGGATCATGGTGAGGTACATCAATTTCGAGAAACCGGAAATCAATAAATGGATGAAGAAATAGGTAGCTGTGGTTTGATAATACCTTTGATAAGCTTCCGAACCATCATCATCCAAAATGAGAATGAGAAAAATGACTGCAATTCCCATCAGCACAGAAGACAGCAAATTGAAAAGTTCCCGCATTCTGGATTTTCGCAGGTAATCGCGGTAAAAGCCCCAGAATGCATAAACCAGGCACCAGAAAATGGCTATTGAAACTGTGCTGTAAAACAGGGAAAAAAATTTGCCGGGTTTATGGTCGCCAATGATCTGGCTGCGGTACACAAAAAAGGAAAGCCATGCCGCGCTTGCTGCCAGAAAATCTGTGACGAAATAGCCAGCCCGGATTATGTTTTTACTAATTGTCACCTTTAATTAATTGAGCAGACGGATGTTGTCTATACAGAAGTTGTTTCCAGCACCGGGACCTGGAATTGTTCTGAGGAAAAAACGAAAATAAGCTGGTTTTCTTTGGGCAAGTGCTGCGGTTTGAAATTGTCCGGTTTCATCACTTAAACTCACATAAATCTTGGTCCATTTTTCGTTTGGATTGAGAATTAAATCCTGGACCGAACCAACTGCGGAGTTCCCAACTTTTCCTTTCACTCCAACCTGAATGGGGCAAGTGGATTTGTAGTCAAATTCAAGATACACAGGGTTACCGTTGGTTTCAAGGGGCAAATAAACATCATTTGTGAGGTCAATGATATCGCTTTCTGATTGTGTGGTAAGTTTTAGGTAGCGTTTTCCGTAAAGGTTTTCAGAAATTCCGCCCTGGTGATATTCCCTTATTGGAGTTACGCTGCCCGCATCTCCTTTTACGCAACCGCTGTCGCTCCATTCAAAATCCTGATAAAATGTAAATGGCTTTTTCAGGCTTTTTCCTCTCCACTGCGGAAGAAAGGTAAAGTGGGGTCTGAGCAACATTGTTTTCTCCTTTTGCACAATGGTGTCTTTTTCAAAAGAAAAATAAAACGGATAGTAAACCCTGCTTTTGCGGATGCCGTCTGTGTAAACCCCCGCCTGAATAGAAATCTTTGATTTGCCATCCGTTAGCACTGGAATTCTTCCTGTTGGGATTGTGTAAGAACCGATGATCTGGTTGTTTACATAAATCCAAACATCTGAAATTCTTTGGGTTGGATATCCTGTTGAGTCTGGACCTGCGCCTTGGAAACTGAAAGTATCCACCTGAATAAAAGAGGGTACTGGCGAGAGTTTATCTTCACTGCAGGAAGCAAGCAAGATTATCAGAAGAAGAAACAGCGGCAATGCTGAAAATAGTCCAGATTGTTTTTTGCCACATTCCCGATTTTTGTCCGGCTTGCAGCAAATTTTCTTCGAATAGATTTGTACAAAAATATGTTTCAACTTATAGATTGCGGCCGCATATGAATCTGGAAGACAATTTTAGACACCAGGGTCTCAGGCGGAACCTTGTTTTACAGCTCGAAAGTAAAGGAATAAAAGACAAACGGGTTTTGGCTGCGATTGGAAAAATTCCAAGGCATGTTTTTTTTGAGAATGCTTTGGTAAGTCATGCCTATCAGGATAAGGCCTTTCCCATTGGCGAGGGCCAAACAATTTCGCAGCCCTATACGGTTGCAAGGCAGTCGGAACTCCTTGAACTTAAGCCTGGTATGAAAGTTCTGGAGATTGGAACCGGTTCAGGATATCAATGTGCAGTCCTGATGGAACTTGGTGCAAGTGTGTTCACCATCGAGTTTCAGCCGGTGCTTTTTAGAAGGACAAAATTAATTTTGCCGCAAATGGGGTACCGACCTAATTTTTTTCTGGGCGACGGTTCAAAGGGCCTTCCACAGTTTGCACTCTTTGACCGGATCATTGTAACTGCCGGCGCCCCATCAGTTCCAGAGCCTTTGATTGCCCAGCTTACTTTGGGAGGAATTCTGGTTATTCCATCCGGCGATAATAAAAAGCAGGAAATGCTCAGGATAACAAAAAATCAGGATGGCAGCATTTCAGAGGAACGATTCGGAAACTTCTCTTTCGTTCCACTCAAAGGCTCCCATGGCTGGGGATAGAAGCTTACTAGTTTTGTTCCTATAGCCGATTTTCCGCCTTCGTCGTGCTATGTGTTTTCCTGAAAACTGAATTCTTGTAATTGTCGGCTCGATCCGTCCAAAGCAATTGATCCTCAGTAGAAATAGGCGCTTCTTTTACCTTGGTCTTCTTTCCTATTGCATTTTTATTTTCATAAGCAGCTGGAAATCAATTTAAAATATTTATTTATAAATAAGAATGATTCTTTTTTATAAATTATTCTGAAAATAAAGCAGACGCTTTTTAATCAGACAAATCCTTTCCGTTTTTTAGCTGGTATGCTTCAGTTTTATTTTGGTAAATCCATTAGCTTTGAACCAGCCATTTCACAACCAAATGCAAAATAAATCTGCCATTCTCTTGTTGCTGATGACTTTAGTCCTGATTGGTACTGAGTCATATGCCCAGACGATTGATACCGTTTCCACATTTACTTTCAGCAGTACCACTAGGTCTGGTGTTTTTCAGTTTCCTGATAACCCCAACAAGACCTATGAGAAGATTAAAATGTTGTACAGGATGCGCTGTAAAAATGGTTTGATCTCCAATTCCTCCAATCGAAATCTTGGTTGTGGCGAGTGGGATTACAGCTGCAACACTTACCTCACAGATTCGAGTCGCATTGACTCCATAAAGGCAACCCATCCAGAATACATCATAAGTGGATTTTCGGGTACTTCCTTTCCTTACAGCTTTTCACCAACTTATTCCATCACCCGCTTGCGCCATGTTCAGGCAACTCAGGTTACAACCAATGAATCTGTTTTCAGTCTGAATACCGGAACCGATGCAGTTCAAGCACCATTTAACGGACAGGCGGGCAATAGAAAAATTCATTATTTATGGAAGGCTTCTGAATTACAAGCCGCTGGTTTGAATGCCGGAGCCATCAGCGGAATGGCCCTCGAGCTGCTTCAGTCGGGTTTGGAAATCCGGCATCTCCGCATCCGGATGAAATCCACCACCGACTCCTCCATCACGGCTTTTTCAGATGCGGGTACTTTTACTGAGGTTTTTTTCCGGGATCAGCCTTGGCCAGATTCAGGTCTGAAGAAACTCCCCTTTCATACATTCTTTGACTGGAATGGAAGCAGCAATATTCTGGTGGAAATTTCTTGCAGCAACGGAAATTCTGCCCCTGGCATCATTCTAAAGGGTGGTTCCACTTCCTTTAATTCAGTTGCCGGAACCGAGAAAAATGATTTTTACTTGGAAACAGATGGCAGCAGCGGGGCCATTTCCTGCGGTGACATTCAAAGTCTGGACAGTGCACAGACCTTCACCTTTGAAGGTTGGGTGAACATCCGGAACTGGCAAAACTGGACAGGGATTTTCAAGGATAACTCGAAAACGGTTCTGGAACTTGGCGATGTGCCCGGCAACCTTTATTGCATCATCCGAAATCCGTCCAATACATATGGCTATGCGACCAATGTACTTCCACTTAATACCTGGACCCATGTGGCCATGGTCTTTGACGGAACCGCAGCCACCAATGCCGCGAGACTGAAACTTTACATCAACGGAGTTCAGAAAACCCTCACTTTCTCTGGTACCATTCCGGCATATACCGAGAATAACAGCACTCCGCTTTTGGTAGGAAAGGGAGTGGCAGGCCGTTATGATGATATCCGCATCTGGGACAAAGCCATCAGCGGAAACACAATTGCTTCTTGGTTTAAAAGATCGATAAGCAGCGCCCACCCTGATTTTACCGCCCTTCGCGCAGCCTATGACCTCAATGAAGGTTTGGGAAATATCCTTCAGGACCGGTCTGCTTCCCAGAATTCAGGTCTGGTTCAAGGCAATACTTCATGGCGTTTATTTCCTGGATTTTCAATTTTCAAAAATGCAGTTCCTGTTCAGCAAAGACCCAATATCCGTTTTTATACCGGCGCCGTAAATGAACTTTTGGCCGAAGAATTCATCCGTGACTCGCTTGCTGATTTGCCCAGGATTGTTACCCAATATGCCATTGTTAATGGACAGCCGACTCCGATTGATACAACTACAAAATTCCTTTCTGCCGGAAATCTACTAAGGGATGAATCCGGTACTCTGCTCCAAACTTTACCTACTGATACCAATGGGATCATCAACATTGGAACGCTGAGTTATTTTTCAAGGTCCCCACAAAAAGTGGAGTTAATGTCTTTCGTTACCCCTTATGGAATAAACCTCAATTTTGGAATGGCAGGTAAAGTGTGGGAGTTTGATGTGAGTGACTTTGTACATCAACTGAAAGGCCGCAAGCGAATCAGCCTTGAAAGGGGAGGGGAGTACCAGGAGGAATTGGACATTAAGTTTGTTTTTTACGAAGGTATTCCAGCCCGTAAAGTTTTGTCGCTTACCCAAATCTGGCCTGTGACCCAATCTGCGAATTCCCAGATATTGTCCCAAAATGTTTTTGAACCCAGGACTTTACCCATCGACCCCAATGCGGCAAGTTTTAAGATTCGTTCAGCCGTTACCGGCCATGGCCAGGAAGGCGAGTTTATTCCCCGCAACCATTGGCTCAATATTAATGGCGGTGCCACGCCTGAATTTACTTGGCAGGTTTGGAAAGCATGCGGCCTAAATCCTGTTTATCCGCAAGGCGGTACCTGGGTATATGACCGTGCTGGCTGGTGTCCGGGAGCGCCTACGGATGTTCAAGAATTTAATCCCGCTGCTTATGTTACACCAGGCCAAACAGCAAGTTTTGACTATGGAATGGTTGCAGCAACAGGAGATTCAAGGTACATCGTAAACCATCAGCTCGTTCAATACGGACCGGCCAGCCGGGTACATGATGTGGCAATATCTCAAATTCAGAATCCAGGAGATAACATTGAATTTGCCAGAAGGAATCCTTCCTGCATGAATCCTACTATAAACATCACCAATCAGGGGAGTGAAACCCTGACGGCCGTTTCAATTTATTTTGGTTTGGAAGGCGGTGCCGAGCAGGTGTACAACTGGACTGGAAGTCTTCCTTTCATGAAGAGCACTGAAATCACTTTACCGATGCCAAATCTTGGTTCTGTTGCAGGTGTTTTCAGGGTTCGAAGTGCAAATCCAAATGGTTTCAATGATGAGTATTCCAGGAATGATACCATGCAGGCAAAATATGCAGCTCCACTCATTATACCAGGTACAGGAAGGATTGTAATTGAATTCAAGACAAACCTTAATCCTGGTGAAAACTCCTGGGAATTGCGCAATTCAAATGGTGAGGTTTTGGGTATTGGCGCGAATTTGTTTTCAAACACCACCTACCGAGATACTTTTGATCTGGACCCAGGATGTTATGAATTTCAATTACTCGATGAAGGTCAGGATGGCCTTAGCTGGTGGGCAAACACATCACAAGGCTCTGGCTCTCTCCGCTTTAGAAATGGATCAAATGGCATCATTAAAACATTCAATCCAGATTTTGGTGGAGAAGTTTATCAGCAATTTTCTGTTCAGGCCTCTACTGAAGTTTCTTCACCTGTTTATTCAAGTGCCGATTTCCTCATCTATCCAAATCCTGCCAGCAATGTTGTCCATTATGACCTCGGTGTAGAGGTAGCTGGACCCAGTAAATTGGAAGTTTTGGATATGCAGGGAAAGTGCCTTCTGGTTTCGGATCTGGGTTTCAAAGGCGCAGGCTCACTTGAAGTTTCATCGCTGCCTATTGGATTTTATCAAATGGTGGTTCATTTGAATGGAAACATTGTTCGCCAGCGGTTTTCAAAAATGTAACTAGAAAAGGTTTTTTAACACAATTCTTCTGTTTTTCAGATAACAGCATCATTATTTTTTCCATTTAAAGAATCGGGGGGGGATATCGGTCTTTTACTCGCCATTTGTACGAGCATCCTAAAATGGCCTTGATTTTTTTTCTCGCGTGTTTGGGGCTGACAGGCTTTCCGACCACACCCACCTTCTTTATAAGCGAAGACCTTTTATTTGCTCATATAAAAGAAGACCAGAATCTTCTGGCCTTCTTCGTTTCAATGAGTTTTGTAGTCGATGGTCTTTCCATCATTCGGGTGTACGCCAGAATTTTTTTTGGTCCCCATGTTAAAACCTACCACGAGGTGGCTTACCACAGTTCTTAATCGGTTTGTTAATCGATCAGAATTCGGAATGTTTCCACTCCGGATTCCTGCTCGACCCGCAAAGTGTAAAGGCCTTTGGCCATTCCAGCCAGACTTGTTTCAAACCGGTAGCCGTTAAACGATTCATTCAGAATTACCTGACCCTTTAGGTTGGCTATCAAGATTCTGGATGAGTTGCCGTTCAGTCCGTCAAGGAAAAGTATTTTATTGGACGGATCAAGATAGGCCAGGCGGGAGTTTCGCAATTTACCTTCATTGTTTTCCAGCACCGGGGTAAGCCAGCGGAGTTCAATTGGTTGGTGAGGTGCTGTTTCGTCTGGATTTAGTCTAAGACCTAATGCGCTGGCCACGAATGATGAAGTGGTTACATAGAATTCGTAACCAACTTTTGATTGAAATTCGAGGTAGTGACCACCATAAGTTGGCACCTTTAAAACATTGGCAGGGGCAATAAATTCGAAGTTAGAATTGTTGCTGTAGTCATTGTTGTCTGGTGTGAAATCCTTGTTAACTCCACTGTAACGAAATATTCCAAGCTTTTGAAAATTTAGGCCCAAGTCTTTTAGCTGAAGTCTTGTGATTTCATCTTCTGAAACATGAAGTCGGATTTTTTGAGTTTGGGTTGGAATAAAATCTGGAACCAGCAAAAAGTTTCTGTCCAGATAATAATGGTTCTCGAACGACCGGATTCCTTCATTTTCAGTTTGAATTTTCAAACGCAAATTTAGGCTGCCCATGGCAGGATTGTTTGCTATCTGGGCCGCAGTTTTTCCGTCCTTTCCAAAAGTTAGCCAAGCACCGGAAATACTACTTTGTTCAGTTTCATCAATATCGGTATTGGTTTCAATATCAGAGGAGGCTTCAATGTTGACATCATCCATTGCGAATCCTTCTCCAGCATTCCCAGCAGTCTGGCTTAATACCAATCGGAATTGAAGTCTGTTTTTTAGAATGAAATTTGCCAGATTTAGTTTTATGCTACTCGACTGCCAGTTGGTATAGGTGTTGCCCCAGTTGTCTCCGGATTCGTTGTACCAATTGTATCCAGAACCGGAGGTCCCGATTTTTGACCAGTTAATTCCATCTTCAGAAACTTCCATCCAAGCCTGTTCATTGGCACCGCCCAATTTGTATCCGCTGTTGAAACTTAATTGAAAATCAGTACTTTGTCTAGAAAGGTTGTAGCAAGGTGATTGCAAATAATTCAAATCTTCCATTGCTTGATTTCCGCTGGGATTGCTGTACCAAAAAGACATTCCATTCGCAGCAGAATCAAATGCGGTAACCTTTCGAATACCCTTTCCCCATTCCCAGCGACTTAACCCAGCGTTTGAATAGGATGCCCATGAGCCAGCATTATTTTCAAATGACTCATAACTTGGAAAGCTCGAAATGGTTCGGTAGTGAATGGTTTTTTGGAATGGTGTTGTATCATTCGCAGAGTTGCCGTCACCCAAGCAATTCGCCCAGGCGCGAATACTGAGATTGCCAAATTGCTGGGAGTTTAGGCCTTTATTGAAAGTATGAGTAATGGTTGAGTTGGCCAAAATGCTGGCTATTGTGTCTGTAACAGTGGGATATCCAGCAACCGAATAAGAAACGGGAACATTTTGAGCATCTGAGGCACTTATATTTTGAACCGTGATTTTCACCGGACGGGCTTCGTTGTCACCATAGCAATTAACCGATGCCAATTCAAGTCCATTGGCATAAATATCGGCGGAAGGAATTGAAATTTTGATGTTGTCAATTGCATATCCTCCAAGAGTTTCAATCTCTGAGTTCCGTTGGCCGCTGAAAGAGAATTTCAACTGAAAAGAGGCCGTAGGGGCAGCACCTGCCAATAAAGGAAGGAGGTTGATGTCTGAAAAGTTCTTGGAGACACCTGCAATAAAACTTTCCTGCCAGAAGTTCTTTAAAGGAATCCATGCAGCCTGGTCTGAAGGCCTGAAAGAAAGTCCATTCCCACTTGCCTGCGTTCCGAAACCGAGAAAGTCGAAAGACAGTTTCAGTTCTTTTGGGTTGGGGAAGGCTGATAGGTTCAGGGTAATGGTTGCTTCCCCTATACCGGTGAGGGTATTCAACTTTTCTTTGTCGAGTACAAGGGAGTTTGCTCCATAAGTAAGTGGAGGGTTTTTAATACTTGAAAAAAGCCTTGCCTGGTTTGTAGATTTGAAATCCATTCTGTCTTCTCCAGCGAATCCTGTTGTGTTGGTTGTCGCGTAAAAGGGCGTTAGGTTCTCAAAATTTATTACCAGTGGGAATGACCTTTCGGGCAAATTAGAAAGCACTTTTACTTCCGCTTTGAGTGTGTCGTTGCTGGTGTTGAGGTCGCCGGAGGTTGAAAGCCAAAACCGCATGTTTTGTGTGCCTGCAACAGAATTCAGGAAGGCCGTAGGTATGGTATAGTTTTGTTTTTGTCCTGCTGCAATACTGAGGCTGAGCGGATATTGGAGCACAACCCCATCTGATTTTCTATAGTTAAGCTGGCATGCTTGGTTGGAAACGGCCGTGTTGGAATAATTTTGAATTTCCAGCTGAATGGTGGAGGAGGGCGAGCTCGAGGTTAACAAGCGACCCGAAACGGGTGATAAAATTTTAGAAATACCTAGATCCTTGGTCCACGGACATGTTCCGGCTGCTGGCGTTGCGGCAATGCCCAAACTTCTAAGTCCGGCTTCATTGGAAAACCAGGGCCTTACTGCAAGAATTTCACGCTTGGCATTTTCAAGTCCACCATAATAGGCAAACAAAGAAGTGGTGTAACCAATTGTTTCCCAAACACCTTTGCTTCGGTTGAGTTTCATGTATTCATAACGGGTGGCGCTGCTTACCGCAGCCCAGCTTAGCCTAGCACTTCGGTCACAAACCACCACGCTCACTGTTGGTTGCGGACTTAAAACAACTTTAACCGCATTGGAATAAATGGTTTGTCCACCACTAATTCCTTTTAAGCGATACCAAGCTTTTCTGTAAGTTGTACCTGTTGGTGTATATGACGAAAACAGCGAAGTAGGGCTCGCTATGGTTTGTGCTGTTGACCAGACCGTAGAATCGCTGCTGGTTTCAAGGATAAAACTTGAAAATGTATATCCACTCATATCCCAGCGAAAACCAAAGGCAGTGGCAGTTTTCATCATCTGGTTGCGTTGCGGCGCTGTGAAAACCAATTCTGGACTTACCCAGTCGTACACAATCCAATATTTCTGTGTACTTCCAGATATTGTTTTGCTGCTGGTGCGAATAGTTAATACTTCGCCTGGGCTAACCGAAAGTGTCACTTGCTCCATGTTGTTTAGGGAATCAATTCCCCTCACTGCCGCCTGCGTTACAGATGCGGTGGATGGATTTGCCACCCAAGGCAAAAATGTGGAACCATCAGCACGATTCACGCTCAAGTTCAGGTCGTTGATCAGGGCCTTAGTTGGACTTGCGGCTGCAGCTGGATCGGTCCATGCCAGCATTACTTTTACACTGCTTGCACCTGCAGGCACAGTAATTGTAAAATTTCTGCTTGAATTTGAAGAGAGCGCGTTGCTTGTGTATCGACCCGCTTCCAGAACCCGTCTTGCCTTTCTAGCATTCAATCTTCCAAACCCATAGGAAAAATCCGCATTGGCAAGTCCCAGGTCATCGGCTGTGTTGCAAACAAGGGCTTTCAACAGCGATGCGTCAGGATTGTTGTTGGAATTTAGCTGGCGGAATCTTTCAGTAAGCAATGCAAGTGTTCCGGTTATTACCGGCGCGGCCTGGGATGTTCCGCTTTTCTGTCCGTACCCATCGCCTGGAATGGTGGAAAAGATTTCGTTTCCGTTTGTTACAATTTCTGGCTTAAGTCGGCCATCTTTCGAAGGTCCTTTCGAGCTCCAGTTAGCAAAAGCGTCAGCAGCCTGAACGGCGCCAACGGTAAGGCAGTTTTTGGCGACTGGGTATCCTTCAGCCATATTAAAATAACCGGCAGGGTAAGGGCTGCAGATTGTGGTTCCGGCATTTCCGGCAGACACCACATGAAGAAGGTCTGGATAGCTAACTGTTTGCCCATCCATCATGGAGGAGGTTGAATTGTAGTTTCCGGCTTTGGTACAGTTCAGCGTATTTCCATATGAATTGTTCGTAAGAGTTGCATTCTGTTTTGTTCTGAGAGTGATCGCATTGGAAATTACATTGCTTGTTTGGTGGTTAAGGATCCGGGCACCAGGAGCCATTCCTTTTCTGTTTGCATCAATTAAACCCAATCCTGTAATTGTTCCGCTTACATGGTCCGGGTGGTCACCAAAAGAAGAAAGCTTCGATGTAACAAGGTTGAATTGGTGGGATTCAAGATCTCCGTGTGAATCTATCAGACCACCATCTCCAATTGCCACTGTTACGCCATTTCCTGTCAGACCGCTTGCCCAACCAAATCCAGCATTGGAAATGGTATTAACTCTACCGTTGTCGGCAGCCACTTGATTGTGCGGAATAATTTCTCCTTCACCCTCTTCGATTTGCATGGTCCAGCCTTGTTCGGAAAGGGTCTGAATTTGTGCTGGACTTGCATTCACCGTAAACCGGATAATGTCATCACCAGACCAAACTTCTTTAATGGTTCCCCAACCCGGATTCCAGACTGCTCGGATTTGTTTTTCGTCTATGCCAGGAGCCACCAAAATATTGACATCAATCGAAGCCGTGGGATTGGATGTTAGGGTATTTCTTAGGTCTGAAACCAGTTTTTGCGTGGCAGATACTGGCGCCCAAGCGCGGATTCCTGAATTGTAAAGTTCTTTGCCTCCTGCATTGGCTGGCACACTAATCAGGTATCGATTGTTGCCCAATGCCAAACCTGTTCCGAAGGTTTCTTGAGTTCCTTCTGCGATTACCAGTTTTTTTCCAGCAAATGATTTTGAGATTATGATGGATTTGTCATTGGTCTTGAGCTCGGACATGTTTAGCTCAATTCCATTGAATTTGACTTTATTCTGGCCTAAAACTTCCTGGAAGACTTGAAAGGATAATAAGAGGCTTAAAAGTGTAATAGAGTGGATGTAAAACTTGCCCATTTTAAAAAGGTTTTGATCGTTATTTATAATCTCACCTATGAAGTAAACTCCGTTGGTTTAACGGAATGTCGGATTCATGGGGGAGGACCGCTTTGGCCTACGTGCAAGCAAATGTCCGCTTTTTTTACATGGATGCAAACATTTAAATCCGTATTGTCTACATAAGTACCATTCTGGGTTTAAAATGGCCAGTTGCATAGAGAATTGACTTTTTTCTCTTCTGATTTGACGAGGTTCCCCAAAATCAAATGTGCCTAAATAATCGCTTGAACCCGCATTTTCTCATATCCACTTGGTCTAATTTTGGCATCCAGATGTGTTTTAGGACTTAGGCTTACATGCTAGGTCGGACTTGTGATTTCTATAAAAACCAATAGAAATTGGTAAAAATCAATGTGATCTATGGCAGGCGAAATCCAGATTTTTAAAGTCCAGACTCAGCCATCGCGCGGCAAGTTTCGGCGCAACGCTTGCAGGCAACAGCGCATTCCTTGCAACACAAATGGTGGGCTGCATGCTTATCACATTCCTTTGAACAGAAACTACAAATTTTTTCGCACAAAGCATGTAAACTGAAATCTGATCCCCTTGCCTGAAGTCTTGCGCACAAAATACAGACATCAGCGCAATCCCTGCATATTTTGAGGCAATCGAGGTGCCTCGCATCAATGCACTCTGAAATGCAATTTTCACAAGCCATGGCACTAGCTAAACAAGCATCGATGCAGTTGCTGGGGTTTTCCATAAAATGATATTTTAATTCGTGCTGATTATCCACAAAGCAAAATGCCTCTGCCTTGCCTCTGCATCAATGAGATTGAATGGCAGTTCGATTGATTTCTGCCAATCAAAATATCATTCGGGGTTTACTTACCTCCTAAGTTTCTGAAAGTCAATTCTGTCCCAATTCCTTACCGGATTTTCACGGGTATTTTTACATCTAAATCCGTATCGCCAAGTCCCTCATCGCCATTTTTAGTTCCCGGCTGGTGTTTGAGGCTTACCAACAAAAGGCTCGGCCCCTGAAGGTTTCGGGTACTCAATTTAAATTGAAGTCCTACTGGTAAATTTTTGCTGTCTTTGTCGGTTCGCTCCACTGAAAAACGAATGCTGCTTTCCAGTGGATTCTGCCTGTAGATGAATAAGTGGTCGTCCTTTTCTTCTTCAACTTCTTTAGTAATGTCGATTGCAGGATTTTTGCTCTCGTCCATTAACTCAATAGTTCCTTGATAGACAGAACTTGTATCTAGGAAAAGTGTGTCTATGATTCTACCGGCTTCATCATCCGGACTCAAATCTTTCCAGACAGCATGCGGAATTTTTGTGCTATCACCTTCTTTTGTAAGGTGCAAATGCACGGTGGTAATGAGCTCGTTCTCCTCATTCTTTTGTGGATTTTCTGCTTTATCGGAACATCCAAATAAAACAGACATTGAAATGATTGATAGGCTAATAATGTATGGGGCTTTCATGGATTATGATTTTTAAAGTGAAACAGAGAAACGGAAAGTGATGTTGCGACCGGTTTCGTAACAAAAATATCGGAAGCGGTTGAGGTAATCCCGGTAGGCCAGATTGCCTAAATTTTGTCCTTCAATGGAAGCCTCAAAAGGATGTTGGCCAATCATTTTGCTGATTGAAATTCGCCCATTCCAAAGAGTATATCCTGCGGGAGGGGCAGTGAAATCGGAATCAGGTGCCCGGCTTTGTTTTGCCACAAGGCTTGGTCCGAATTCTGCACTAAGCTTGATTTTGTTCTGCAGCATTTCCCCTGAAAGCCAACGAATTGAAAAGCTGCAACGGTCTGCCTGCTGAAATACCAATCCTTTATTGGTATTTAAATCCTGGCTACGAATTAAAGATCCACTCGATAAAATTTGCCAGTGCAATCCAGCCTTGAACATGGCGGTGAAATCTCCACCAGCCATGCTAACTGCTGTTTGAAGGTATAAAAAGAAGGGATAAGGTCCACGAATGCTCGTAATGATGCTGTCTTTTACCGGACTCAGATAAATATAGTTTGAGGAGCGATTCCAGAAAAAATTCACCAGAACATCGAAGTATTCAGATTCGTGGTGAACAGAACCATTGAGGCCAGCCATGAATTCATGCTTTAAGTTTTCATCCCCCTTTTCATAACTGGCAGAACCCTGGTGCACACCGTTGGAGAAGAGTTCATTTATAGCGGGAGGCCTTTGTGTGAGCTGCAGGTTTAGTCGGGCATGCCAGTGGTGGGAAATTTCCCAGCGGGTTCCGGCATTCGCCATGCCGTAATTGTATTTCAAGATTGGATTTTGAAACGCATTCCCAACATATCGGAAAATTTGCTGGTTCCTGCTTTCTAGCCTGATTCCTGCTTCCCAGGCCCAGTCTCCCCGGTACAGATTTGCCAACGCGAAAATGCTTCCTTGCCTGAGCCGGAAATTCGGAATCAGAATTTTCCTTTCCACCACATTCGACTGGTAAAGTCCGCTAACTCCAACCTGCAGGTCGCGGCCTTCCTTTTTTATGCTATGAATTATTTCTGCCTGCGGACTTTGAAGGGCAAAAAGAAGCTGCGGACAATCCGCACAATTGATGACGGATCTTCGAATAATGTCATACTCCTCGCGTTGGTCTTTTTGGTAATTCAGGGAGATGCTGGTTTCTTGATTTTCTGTCCATTGATACTTGCTTTTGACTTTAAAAAGGAAGTGTCTGGTTTTCTGAAATGGTCGGCCGATGTTGTAAGAGAAGTCGTACTTGTAAAAACTGTCAGGTCTCAAAAATGCTTGTCTGATTCCTTCAGGTGAAGAAATATGGGCGCCAGAAAAGATCCCGGTTTTGCTTTGGTAATAACTGGCCGCGACTTCGTTTTTCCAGCGGCTTCCGAATTCATGCCGGATAAGGCCGGACCCACTGAATTCCTCCAAAGCGGTATTTCCCAGGTAATACTTCGCTGTGTGAAAATTCCCCGACTTTCTTCCATTGCCCGAGAATCGCCATGCAAAGGCGTGCTTGCCTTCCAGTTTTTGCTGAACCCGAATTCCTTCACTGAATCCCCATCCATTTGAAGCAAAGCCGGAGTTTAATCGAATGGCTGGTTTGTGGCTGGCTTCTATGTCGCCGGGATCAAGCAAAATGCTGCCACCCATTGCCTCCGAACCATAACGAACTGATTGTGCACCGCGAACTACAATTACTTCTTCGGCAAGGCCCGGGTCGGTTTCGGGGGCGTGGTCGAAGCCCCATTGCTGGCCTTCCAGCTTTACGCCGTTTTGGAGGATTGCAACTCGGTTGCCCGTCATTCCCTGAATGGATGGTTTAAAAATGCCTGTTCCGGTTTGTATACTGCTCACACCCGGAATTTTCCTGAGCATTTCGCCCAGAGAAACGCCTCTGCTTTGTTCCAGTTCGGCACCATGAAGGGCAGAATTTTCCACAACTTCGCTTTCAAAATGCCGGTGTTTTCCTTTCACATCAACAGCATTCAACCAGCGGTCTTGTTCTTCCAGATGCAGAATCAGTTTCTTTTTGCCTGTTTCTACTTCCAATAAAAGCGAATCGAAACCAAGTTGGCGAATCAGCATTTTATGCCTGCCAACTGCAAGTCCGCAAATTTCAAACTGTCCTTTTTCGTCGGTGTAAACCTGAATCCGAGCCTCCGGAATCTGAACAGCTGCAAATGCCAGTGGAGCATGACCTGATGCTGAAAATACACTTCCTCGAATCGGATTTGTGCATGGCTGAGCCTGAGATGCAAGTCTCATTCCAAGAAAAAATAGCAAGAGCAAAAATCCTTTTTGCAACATTGTCGCAAATTTATCAGGCCTGTGTGAATTTCCAAATGACACTATTTTGACCAAAGCTCAAACTGCCGAGCCACATTTTAAGTTATTTGACAATTAAATCCTTCAAGTGAAAAAGTACTCAATCTCTGTCTTGCTTTATTTCTCGGCAGTTCTTCTGAACTCATTTTCAATTCTTGCCCAGTGTAAGCTAATTCCATACTGGAAAAACATCGCAGCTTTTGAGAAGCCTCTTTTCCTGACAAAAGCCCCCGGCCTCACTGGTCAATTATTCGTCGTGGAGCAAAGGGGTTTGATTTATCGATTGGATGAATCACCGGAAACGAAAACCCGGAAAATATTCCTGAATTTAAATGAAATGGTCAGTCAGGAAGGCTCTGAAACTGGTTTACTCGGTATGGCATTCCATCCCCGCTTTGCTGAAACCAAAAAGTTCTATGTTTCCTATACAACGGGTCAGAAAAAGGAACTGGTTTCCCATATCGTTGAAATGCAAGTTTCTGACCTTGTTTCAATGCGGGTGGATGAATCCAAGGCGAAAGAATTGATTTCCGTTTCGCAACCTTTTCAAAATCATAATGGAGGAAGTTTGCTGTTTGGCTCTGACGGATATCTTTATTTTTCATGGGGTGATGGTGGTTCGGGCGGTGACCCACTGAACAATGGTCAAAACATCAATTCACTTCTTGGCAAAATCCACCGGATTGATGTAGACAAAAGTGAATCCGGACTTCCCTATGCCATTCCGCATGACAATCCCTTTCGCGGAAAACAAGGAATTCGTCCAGAAATTTTTGCTTATGGACTTCGGAATGTTTGGGGAATGGCTTTCGACAAGCAGAGCGGGAAACTATGGGCCGGGGATGTGGGCCAGAATGCCACGGAAGAAATTGATGTTATAGAATCTGGGAAGAATTATGGCTGGCGTTATTATGAGGCCTCCGCTGTTTTTAAACCAGAAGACCCCAAACCTGAAAATGCGGTTCCCCCGGTTTGGGAATATAGTCAGAAGGATGGTGATAAGTCTGTGACCGGTGGATTTGTTTACCATGGCCCAAGTCAATCCTGGGATGGCGGCTATGTTTTCGGTGATTTTATTACCGGCAGAATCTGGATGTTTCATCCGGATAGAAAGGAAAATAAATTGCTTTTGGATGAGCAATCTCCTGCGGTTCAACCATCCTGTTTTTCAGATGTTTTGGATGGAAGAATTCTAGTTGTGGATTACACTTCAGGAAAAGTGCTGGAGCTTGTTTCCTCAGGAAAGTAAAGAAACCAGTTGTCTGCGCATGGCTGTGGTGTTGATTGATTCTTGTTTTGTAAACCGCTTCAGACCCATCAGCATCATTTTCAGTTCGTCGCCACTGGCAAAACTTTGAAGCGCATGCCGACCGCAATAGCCTATTTTTTCACAAGCCTCATGCAGATACAATTGTGTGGCCAGGATTTCTTTCTGGCAAGAATCGGCTCCTTTGCTGTTTGCAAGCCGAAGAGTTCTTAATAAGGCAGATTCAGAAGCATAGATTTCGATGAGCATGTCGGCCAGGTACATCATGATTTCCTGTTCTTCTTCAATCCTGGTCGTTAACTTTTGAACTGCAGCACCGGCTACAAGCAAAAATGCCTTTTTCAGCCGGCCAAGTTTTAATGATTCTTCTTCCAGAAGTCCATTTGGAATCCCTGCACCAAAATCAGGAATCGCCATTAGCTCTTGTTGAACCTTCATGGCCGGTCCAATCAAGTCGATTTCTCCTTTCATGGCTTTTTTCAGGAGGGTTCCAACCGTGAGCAAGCGGTTGATTTCATTCGTTCCCTCAAAAATCCGGTTGATGCGGCTGTCGCGGTACGATCTGTCCATGGGTGCATCTGCGCTGTAACCCATTCCGCCGTAAATCTGAACGCCCTCATCTGCCACATAATCAAGAACTTCTGAAGCATGTACTTTTAAAATGGCGCATTCAATTGCATAGCTTTCTACGGCTTTCAACTTGGCCAGCGTGGAATCCATTCCGCTTGCCAAGAGTTCCTTTTCCTTGTTTTCAATATCCTGTCCTGCCCGGTATGTGGCCGATTCCGTGGCATAAATCCGGTAGAACTGTTCGGCTAGTTTATACTTGATGGCTCCGAAACTGCCAATTGCCACGCCAAATTGTTTTCGTTCCTGCGCATACTGCTGGCTAAGCCTCGCCACCCTTTTTGAGGCTCCAATGGCGGCGGCGGCCAGTTTTATCCGGCCAATGTTGAGGATGTTCACCGCGATCTTAAAACCATTTTCGCGGCTGCTTAGCATATTTTCTGCGGGCACCATACAATCGTTGAAAAAGAGTTGTCTGGTAGAACTGCCTTTGATGCCCATTTTGTGTTCTTCCTCGTTCATTGTGATTCCTCCAAAGGATTTCTCAACAATGAAAGCTGTGAGGTTTCGGTCATCCCCGATTTTGGCAAACACGATGAAGAGGTCGGCAAATCCTGCGTTTGTGATCCACATTTTTTGCCCGGTGATGAGATAATGTTTCCCATCAGGACTTAAAACGGCCTTGGTTTTACCGCTATTGGCATCAGAACCGGAATCGGGTTCGGTAAGACAATAGGACGCCTTCCATTCTCCGCTTGCCAGCTTTGGCAGGTATTTTTGTTTTTGTTCGAGGCTGCCATAATACACGATGGGCAAAGTGCCGATTCCGGTATGAGCGGAAAGTGCAACTGCGAACGAATGGCCAGCGCCAATCACTTCCGCCACCAGCATCGAGCTGTTGAAATCCATTCCAAATCCACCGTATTCGGTGGGAACCGAGGTGCCAAGCAAACCCAGTTCGCCTGCCTTATCCAGCAAGCCCGGCATTAGCTGAGCATCTTCATGCTTGTCAATCTCATCCAAACGAGGAAATATTTCCTTATCAAGAAATTCAGAACAAGTATCAGCCACCATTTTCTGTTCATCAGAAAACTGTTCGGGAATGAAAATATCTCCCGGTTGGCGCTTGATGATGATGAAATCTCCGCCTGTATCCGGAATTTGGTCTTGATTGGCCATGGCTTATTTGAGTTGAGTATTGATTTGCAAGTTAATGAAAGGCACCAACCTTATTTACTGTTAGGTTTTAGAAATAGTTTCAAATCCTAACAGGTCCTCATAAACTTAAGTTGCCAAAATTGGGGAGCAAAATTTCTTATTTGAAATGAATGGTTCAAAAAAAAGGATGATTTTTAATTGGACAATTATTTGAATACCAAACGCTTGCAGTTTGGCGCTGACTGTTTTATTTTTTGTTTCCTTTAGATAGCAATTTGTCTAAATACGCTCGCTCTTCTTCAAAACTCATATTCATTATGTCGAGACTTAATTTATCTCGAATTTCGCGCATAACTTTTATTGCATCAAAGGTTTTGGTGGTTTTTTTATTCTTCGTTTCCATAATTAAAAATTTCTTTTGGTGTTCTTATTTCAATCATATGATGACCATTTTGAAAGTTAATTCCATTGTAACCTCTGATTCGATCTAAGTTGACAATGTGTTTAAAATTCCAGCTTACTAAAACATCAGCATGACAAAGTGTTGCAATGGCAATATGTTGACAATCGGCTTTGCTTGTTTTTTCAACAACTTTTGCTTCAATATACTTATCGGCTAATTCTGCTGCATCTTTTGACAATCTGACTCTTTCTATGAGCTCTATTGGCAAACTCTCCAATAGTTGTTTTACAAAGTCAGGAGCACCTAATAATTCAGCCTCAAGGACATCAGAAACAATTAATGTTATTTCTCTATTTCTAACTCTATCAAAGAAAGGAATAGTATCACCAGAAAATTCCTCATCGAAATTTCCACCAAATACCGATGTATCAATGTAAACGCGCTTTATCACTTTGGCTAAATTAGGGCTTTCAGGAAAATATTCAAGATTGCAATTTTGTCTATTGTTGTAGACTCTTTATGGTATTTTTGGTTCAAAATAGGACTTTCAGTCTGATTTTTTTCACAATTGACCCTACTGACAAATGCAGACAGGGCTTCACTAATTGACTTGTATTCCTTAATTGAAGTAGCCAATATAAGCAAGGAGATGATAAAAGTGGAAAAACAAATGCCGGAGAAAGGTCTGCTTTTTCCCTCAGCGGAATCCGAAAAACAGGGGAAAGAGAAAGCAGACAATTCCTGCCCAGAGCCCGTAATAAGGGAGAAAACCTGCGATGCTGTCGCCTGCCTCTCCGGATTTTTCCGGATTTTTCCAGGCCCGGAATAAGGCCATCGTTACCATCAATAGATTGAATAAAATCAACAGATTGCTGCCCAGCACCGCCGCCCGGTTGGCTGTAATTCCAAAGGAAAACAGTCGGTAGAAAATGGCAGAAACCGCAATTCCATTGATCAGTATGGTAAGCAAAGAAAGTCCGAGCAAAAGCAGAACGCTCTGCTTGCCAGCTTTGTCTTTGTTGATTTCGGGAATGGAGAAAAAAATCAGTGCCAAAACGGCTAACAGCAAAAGATTGAACAGGAGAAGGAACTCCCTGTCGGTAAACGGATTTTTGCCGCTGATAAAAATGGCGGGCAGGTAAATCATCAGCACCAGAAAAGCCAAAGGACTAAAAACCCGGGCAATGAGCGGGGCAACCTGCCGAAGTAAGCTTGGGTTTTCCTTCACAAAAAGAGCTGCCGCTACTGGAATGGCTGGCAAAGCAAATACAAGAATGTATTTTAAAAAGATCTGCTCAATTTGGAAACCAATGGCCTGAAATAAACCGAGGCTTATTCCAGAAAAAAGTCCACCTGCCAAAACCATAAGACCTGTCATCACCAACCACTCCGCATTGAATCGGATAAACTCCAATCGGGGCGGAAGTGCGGAAAAATCTGGTCCTGAATGAATGCCCGACAAAACCACCCAGAGAAACAATGGCAGGTGAAGGCAGGCCAATATGAAACTGTCGGTAACACCAGCTTCACCAGGTAAAAAATTGATGTAAAGCGCAGAGCCAAGAAATAGTCCTGTGGCAATCAGTGCATTTTGAATTGGAAGCTTGCTTTTGAGGGCAAAGAAAATTGCCGGAAAGGGGAGGAAAGCAAAGGCCAGATTTCGGGGATAAAAGTTGTTTTCATCCAGGCTGAACATTTGAGGTAATTTGAGAATCAGTCCTCCGATCAAACCTGCCAGAAAAACCAGAAGCCAATCCTGGCGGCTTCCCCAGACAATGGATTCCTGTTTTTTTTCAAGCCTTGCCAGCCAGAAATCTTTTGCAGACCCAGCTGGCATTTCTTTGGATATTTGAAGAAAGGCCTTCCGGAAGCCTGATTTATCCTTGCCATACAGATTTTCAAGTACGCTCGCATCCTGAAGATGCCTCAGAATTTCTTCTTTCATATAAAATTGAATTGCCCGTTAATCAGATTTTTTTCCTTGCAAATGCCTTAGCCAACAACGGCATAATTGGCGTGAATATTGACTGATTTTCCTCCTCCAAAAAGAGAAAATGGTGTGGGACCTTAGCTTGCAAAGCTTCCGAAATGCCAGAGGATTCCGGAGGGGTCGTGCACAAAACATTCTTTTCCCCAAGGTCTTTTTACGATGGGTTTGAGCCTTACACCCGGGAAGCGAGTCTCAAGATCCAGCTGATTGATATAAGACCAAAAGTCTTCGACGGATTCCACTTCCACAAACAACATGGTATTGTCAATCCATTCATCCACCCGTGCATCTTGTAAGTAAAAGGCAAACTGCCCGCTTTGGAATAAATGCAAGCCTTTCTCCAACGGAACTTCTTCAAAGCCCAGCTCGCGGTAAAATCGACAAGAAAGGGAAAAGTCTTTTGTCCCGATGAAGGGACGAAGTGATCGGATGGCCAGTGACATAGGGAGGCAAAACTAAAACAAAAGCGCTGCTTTGACTTCCTTCCAAACAATGCGGGATTACTTTGGTTTAATCACTCAATGAAAGGCGTACTGAAGGAAAATCTTCCCCAAAAAATCTGCCCGGTTTGTCAAAGGCCTTTCAGCTGGCGCAAAAAATGGGAGAAGGTCTGGGAGGAAGTCCGGTTTTGCAGCGACAGATGCCGGCAATCAAAAAAATAATTCAAGATGGCAGACCCAGAAAAACTTCGATTAATACTTGGTGATCAATTGCATAGCGGACATAGTTGGTACCAGCAAACCGACCCTTCCTGCCTTTATGTGATGATGGAAATTCGTTCCGAAACGGATTATGTGCGACACCACATTCAGAAGGTTCTTGGATTTTTTGCTGCCATGCGCCGCTTTGCTGCCGGACTGGAAATGCAAGGTCATTCGCTCTATTACCTAAAGCTCAACGACCCTGAAAACCGGCAAAGCTTCGATGCCAATCTTCGCAGCATTCTGGAAAAGTATCCTTCTATTCAAGAATGGGAATACCAGGAACCAGACGAATACCGGCTGGATGTTTTGCTCAGGGAATTTACCACTGTAGCAGGAATCCCTTGCCGGGTTTACGATTCTGAACATTTCTACACTTCGCGTAATTCCCTGCGGGAAATGTTTGGTGACAAGGTTCCGAGGATGGAGTTTTTCTACCGGAATCTTCGGAAAAAATACAACATCATGATGGATGGATCGGAGCCCCTCAATGGACGCTGGAACTATGATGCTGATAACAGGAAGAAAATTCCGTCCTCCGTTTCCATTCCGCAGCCGCTGCTTTTTTCGAATAATTTGTCGGAGCTGAAGGCTATGCTGGATGCTGAAAAAATCTCCACTTTGGGCAATGTGAAGGCGGATGAATTCAGCTGGCCCATTGACAGGGAGCAGGCTTTGCAACTGCTGGATTTTTTCATTCAAAATTTGCTTCCGCTTTTTGGCACTTATGAAGATGCCATGAGCCTCCGTTCCTGGTCGCTGTTTCATTCGAGATTGTCTTTTGCCCTCAATCTCAAAATGCTTCATCCCGATGAAGTGCTTCAAGCTGCGATACAGGCAATGGATGAAAGGCCGGAAGAAATATCCTGTAACCAGCTGGAAGGATTTGTTCGGCAGATTCTAGGTTGGCGGGAATTTGTGCGTGGAATCTACTGGCGCGAAATGCCCGGCTACACGGAAAAGAATTTTCTGAATCATAACCGGTCTTTGCCCGACTGGTTCTGGACCGGAAATACGAAGATGAACTGCTTGAAGACTTCCATCAAGCAAACCATGGAACACGCCTATGCACACCACATTCAGCGGCTGATGGTGATTGGTAATTTCTCCCTGCTTGCAGGCTTGCATCCGGACGAAATCGATCAGTGGTATTTAGGAGTTTATATCGATGCCATCGAATGGGTAGAATTGCCCAATACCCGGGGCATGAGCCAGTTTGCCGATGGTGGCCTCATCGCATCCAAACCCTATGTTTCTTCGGCGGCCTACATCGACAAAATGAGCGATTACTGTGGCAGCTGCTTTTATTCTTCCAAAGAGAAAACGGGCGAAAAGGCCTGTCCATTCAACAGTTTGTACTGGCATTTTTTCGACCGTCATCAGGATAAGTTAAAACGCAATCCACGGATTGGAATGGCCTACCAGGTTTGGGAAAAAATGGATGAAGAAAAGCGCAAGTCCATCCTGCAACAGGCTGATATTTATCTCAATCAATTGGATTCTCTGTGAAAAAACGCGTTGCACTTTGGTTTAAAAACGACCTTCGATTAAGTGATCATGCAGCCTTGCAACAGGCCTTACAAACGGGTGCCGAAATCATTCCGGTGTATTGCCTGGATCCTGCACAATTTCTTCCCGGGAAATTTGGTTTGCGAAGAACCGGTGTCTTTCGTGCCGCTTTTTTGCTGGAAAGTCTGAAAGCACTTGAGGCCGATTTACGGAACTTGGGTTCGGGGCTGGTTTTGTGTCTGGAAAATGCAGAAACCGCTTTGCCGAAACTGGTGAAGGAATGGAATTGCAGCGCCGTTTTTACGCAGGATGAATTCGGTACCGAAGAAAGAAAGCAGCTGGAAAGGCTGAAGGAAAAACTGGCAGAACAGGGCTGCGATATTCAAACTTCTCCACCGGAGTTTTTACTTCCGCTGGATAAATTGCCCTGGCGCATTGATCAGGTTCCGGATGTGTTTACTGCTTGGCGAAAGGTGGTTGAAGGGATTGGCCTTCCTGAGAATTTTATTCCCCGGCCTGCCTCTATTCCATCGCCTCTTATTCCCGATGCCAACTTTCCAAATCTATCTGAATTCGGGCTTGAAATTCCGGTTCCCGACAATCGAAGCGCCTTTCCCTTTCGGGCAGGAGAAGCAGCTGCCATGGAGCGAATTCGATATTATGGTCCGCAAACCCAGCTTCTTTCGCAATACAAGGAAACCCGGAACGGACTTGTTGGAACTGATTATTCCTCCAAACTGAGTCCCTGGCTGGCAAATGGAAATCTGTCGGCACGCATGGTTTTCTGCGAAGTAAAACGCTATGAGCGGGAATTCGGTGCCAATCAATCTACCTACTGGCTGATTTTTGAGTTGCGGTGGCGGGATTTTTTCCGGCTAATGATGCTGAAGTACGGTCCTCTGCTTTTTAGTTTTCACGGATTCCGAAGGGAATTTTCTCCACCTGCTGGCCGAGATGAAAATGCTTTTAAGCGTTGGAAGGAAGGGAAAACCGGACAGCCTTTTGTGGATGCCGCCATGAGAGAACTGAGCGCCACTGGTTTTATGGGCAACCGAATGCGACAGGTGACGGCCTCCTGGTTGGTCGACCACATGGAAGTGGACTGGCGCCTTGGTGCTGCTTGGTTTGAAGAGCAGCTCATCGACTACGATGTTGCCAGCAACTGGGGCAACTGGGCTTATCAGGCTGGGGTGGGCAATGACCCGCGGGGAAAAAGAGTTTTTAATGCCCAGCCTCAAGCCGATATGTACGACCCGGGTAAAGAGTACCAAAGGCTCTGGTCTAAAGGCTAGAATTACTTCTTCTGAGTTTCTTAATTTCTGAAAATCTTATGGCAATTATGGATCAGTAAAACAATCTGCTTTTTCTGAGGTTAAGCCATTATGAATCGATTTTCAGGCAAGTTCGTTCCTTCTTTCCTATTGGCATTTTTTCTGTTGATGAATGCCATGCAGGCCCAGACTTATGTAAGCGGCGGCATCTACAACAATACCACCTGGACGCTGGCAAACAGTCCTTATATTATGACGGGATCAATGGTGGTTTTTCCCGGTAAAACCCTAACCATCGAACCTGGCGTGGAAGTGCGGGTCCGTTACGGCGGAGTTCCCAACACGGGTTTGATGCATTACCTCGAAATCAGGGGAAGTTTAGTGGCCGTTGGAACAAAAGAAAATAGGATTGTATTCCAAAGCGATACTGTTAGCAACGATTATTCCTGGTTGGGCATCAATGTAAAAGCAAGTCAAGGTGGCCAGATCGCCATGGACTATTTCGAATTTAATGATGCCTATTGGGGAATCACGGCAGACCAGCAAGGCTCGCCATTAATCGATTTTCACCATTGTATTTTCCGGCACAACAACTACGCCGTGCAGCCATTTGGACCCTTGAATTTTTACGATTGTTTGTTTGAAAGAAATGGTCAGGCCATTGCCTCTGGCTGGCAGGTGAATCATGTAATTGGAGTGAAGCGCTGCGAGTTTATCAAGAACTTTTCCTGCAATGGTTTTCAAAGTCAGCTTTCAGTAGACAGTTGTGTGGTGAAAGAAAATATGAACGGCATCTGGTATGCCAATGGACCGATTACAAACACACTTTTTGAGCGCAACACTTTTGCCATTTACGCTGTTAACGGAAACATTTCCAATTGTAATTTTAAGAACAATTATAAGGGTCTTGTTGAGTTTCTCGGTATAGCCAGGAATTGTAGTTTCAGTGGCAACGGCCTTGCGGCTGAACTCGCAACCGGTTGTGAGTTGAGTAATTCAACCTTCCTGAACGACACTGTAGCTGTAGCTTTTGCGGCAGGTTTGACTCCGGCTTCAGCACTTCCGATTTTTAAGGAAAACCAGTTGTGCGGTTCGCTGAAATACTATGTGGAAAACAAAAGCGACATAAGCATTACCCTGGACCAGAACTGCTTTTGCGAAACCGATTCTACGACCATTGAGAACCTGATTTTCGATGGCTATGATGATTTCACCAAAGGACTTTTCAACTATACCATTTATGACAATTCCTGTCAGAATATCCTTCGTCAGGTGATAAAAGTTCCCATTCCAACTTCCGCCAATCCGCTACTTTCGGGGAAATTTGCTCTGTATCCGATTCCAGCCACGGATGTTATCCGCTTGTCTGTACCCACGAATTTTAATTCTTCTGGCTTGAGGGCAATTATGCTCGATGCACAGGGAAGGCAGCTTGGAGCAGAACAGATGGTTGGCGAAGACAACAATTGGGATATTTCTGGATTGCCTTCTGGCATGTACACCATTCGATTGCTGGGAACTAATTCCTCGACACTGCGCTTTTTCAAATAAGGCAAGCTTTAAATTTATTTCAATTGGCGCTTTCAAAGCGCAAAGTTGGCTGTTAACTCTGCATAAGAATGGAAAAGCGAAGCTTCGTTGACACACATAAGAAACTTATTAGAAATCGGCCATAGGTGAAGTTCTAAATTTGGCTGGTCTTATGAAATTGGGGGCAATTATGATGATGTTCCAGTGCCAAAACTCTTCGTCATTCACCTTGAATGATACTATTCGACAAGTGTAGCCACACAAAGCTTCACACATTTGTGGTACCCATTCCGTTTGAATATCAGTGATTTTATATTTTAAAGTGTCATTAAAAGTTAATTGAATATCTGCGTTTGTATTAGTTTTTTTTAGTAATGTTAAATCTCTGGCTTTAAATGTGTCCTCAGATGATAATGGAAATAGTTTTATTTTATAACTATGAATAAGAGTATCAAACCTTGAGTTCTTTACGAAAGACTCAACTTTTACGGTGTCGTAATTTTCTGGATTAAATCCGTAGGTTTCAATTCGCTGATCATCAAAAGATAAATTCTCACATTTTTCTGTTGGCTTCGATATTTCTTCGTTTTTGTCCTTATTCTCCGAGCGACGACAAGAGAGCATGAGTGTCAACATGCAAATAATTGTAAGAAACTGTTTCATCGTTATAATTTGATTTTAGGAAGCTGGTATTTTTTTAGGACTAAACTGGCTCCCCTTTTTAGAAAAGCTTTTTTTGAAAGGGTAATTTAAGCAATCACTATAGTATTGAGTATAAATTAAATATGCCTTTGAATTTTTTTGAGGTAAAAAATAAATTTGTTTTTATTGTGACATAATTTCTTAATGAAATTAACAAAACCCTCTTTTTAAAATTTTCCCGTCCGTTCAACAAAAATTAATCCAAGATCATGATGAAAAAATCAAAATTAACTCTGCTTCTGTTTTTACTTCTGTTTGGCCTTTGGACCCAAAGTAATGGCCAAGTAAAACCAATCTCGGTTTATGAAAACATCCAAACGCTGGTAGTTTCCAGCGAAGTTTTGACTTTGCATCCGGCCACGGATGAAGGACTGCGAATACGGTTAGATCTGACAAAAATTCGTAGCCTGGTTGCAGCCCGACCCAAACATCTGGCCATTCAAATCCCGAATCCATCCGGTGCTGGTAATTGGGTGTTGGAACTGGCAAAGAAGGAAATCCTTAGTCCGGATTTTAAGGTTTCAACTTCTGATGGAAAAACCATTTCCGGTGAGGAAATTCTGGCTTCGAATTTGTTTTTCCATGGCAAAATTCAAGGTAATTCCCGATCGAAAGTAGCCATTACACTTACCAAAAAAGGTTTGGAAGGTGTTATACTCACAGGGGATAAGACCTTTGACTTGGGCCATGAAAAAGGCCAAGCGGAGGATGTTTTTGTTTTGTACAACTCATCCCAAATATTCAAAAAACTCCCCTTTAATTGCAATACTGAAGAACCGATCGACCAGCCCTCTACCCAGGCTGTAAGTGGTCCGTATTCCTGTACCCGCCAATTCCGGAATTATCTGGAATGCGATTTCAAGATGTATCAGGACTTTGGATCGAATGTCGCCAATGTCACAACTTATGTAACCGGAATGTTTAATGTGGTGGCATTGATTTATGACAATGAAAATATACTGGCTACAGTTTCAGAGATTTTCGTTTGGACCAGTAACGATCCTTACTCAGTTAACTCAACAACATCCGAATATTTAACTCAATACAAATCAACACGAACGACCTTTAATGGGGATATATGTCACTTATTGTCGACCCGGCCTATAGGTATTGGAGGAAGAGCCTATCTTAATGCACTTTGTGATCCGGTTAATCGCCACGGTTTCAGCAATATCGATGCCACGTTTTCCAATTTTCCAGTGTACTCATGGACGGTTTTTGTGGTTTCACATGAAATCGGTCATAATCTGGGATCTCCGCACACCCATTCCTGCTCCTGGCCGGGCGGAGCCATTGACAATTGCGGCCCTTCAGCTGGTGTTCCCTTTGAAGGAACCTGTACCACCGCTCCTACACCTGCATTTAATACGGGCACGATCATGAGCTATTGCCACCTGACAGGGACAGGAATCAACCTGGCAAGCGGTTTTGGACCCCTGCCCGGCAACCTTATCCGGAACAAAGTGGGTTCTGCTACTTGTTTGACATATGGACCTGGAAGCACGCCCCTTGCCTCAGCCTGTGCTGTAACAACAAGCAATCCGAATAACCTTGCCAATATGGGTCCGATTGCATTCAATCTGAATACGATTAATGTGGTTTCCAAAGGATCTGGATATGGTGTTTATGAGGATTTATCCTGTACAATTGGCACCAGCTTACTTGTTGGAAATACCTACCCCTTTACCATTACAACCGAAACGAACCCACAAAATGTACGGATGTACATCGACTACAACGGGGATAATGTTTTTGCTGTTGGTGAATTGGTTTACAGTGCAAATGGAAGTACATCGCCGCAAACCTACAGCGGGTCATTTACCGTTCCTGCCGGGACAATTCAAAATGTCTACCGCCGGCTTCGGATTGTGGCTGATTTTACAACCAACGCCAATCCTCAACCTTGTGGAAATCTCCTATATGGACAGGCAGATGATTACAGGGTAATATTTACCAGCGGAACTTTATCCAGTGGTGTGATATCCTCGGGAAATCAAACTTTTTGCTCAGGTTCTGCCGACCCCGGTAGCATTACTTTTTTGACCAGCCCCACCATAGGTGCGAATCTGCAGTGGTACAAAAAGGAAGGACTTTCAGCCGCACCTTTTGCAGGAGACCCGGTTGGAACCTGGGAAATTATTCCGGGTCAAAATTCTTTAAGTTATGATCCTCCTTCGGGACTGACTGCTAGCCGAACCTATGCCTGCCGGGTAACCAACGGCATCAGCACTATTTGGGCATCCGGTGTTCGCCAAATTAGGGTTTTGCCTGTGCTTGTATTCGGAACACTGGCCAGTGGAAACCAGACTTTCAATGGAAGCGGTGACCCTGCTGCCATTAGTCTTTCAACAACTGCTTCAGGAGGTTTGGGTACCTTTTCTTATCAGTGGTATTCTGCATCGGGAATCGTGGCACAACCTACCGGAACAACCATTCCTACCGGATGGGCTGCCATTTCTGGCGCTACTTCTGCAAGCTACGATCCACCGGTAATTTCTGCCAGTAAATCCTATGCCCTCAGGGTAAACCCTGGAATACTAGAATGCAGCAACCCAACATGGGCTTCTGGAATCAGGCAAGTCACGATCATTTTTCCGGGAATAATTGCAAGCGGAAATCAGTCGCTTTGCAGTCCGGGTGATCCGGCATCCATCGCCTTCTCAACAGCAGCCATGAGCGGATCTACTTTTCAGTGGTATTACCAAGATGGCATCATTGCTGCTCCGGCTAATACAGCAGCCCTCACAGGTTGGACCTCAATTGCAGGTGCCACTGCAGTCAGCTATGATCCGCCAGCCGGGCTAATAACCAGCAGAACCTTTGCCTGCCGGGTAAATAATCCAGCCATTTCACAGTGGGCAACAGGTGTGAGGCAAATTACCATTAATCCGTTGCCTGAGGGCTTCGAAATTTCTGAGGCTGGATGGAGGTGCGGTCCAGGTCCAGTCACCATAACTGGTCAGAGTGATCTTATATCAACAGGTATCTATGAATGGTATACAGCAGAAACAGGAGGACTCCTGATTTCCACAGGCAATCCCTTTACCTTTAATTTTACATCAAGTAATACTGTGTGGATGAGTGTAATTTCCAATGAGGGTTGTTCCAGTAAGGTACGGAAACCCTATTCGGTCCTTGTCTTCAGTCTTTCGGATTTCGGAGTGCTTTCTTCTGGCAATCAAAGTTTGATTTCGCCGTGCGATCCTTCTCTCATAACCTTCAGTTCAAATCCACCCACCTTATTTGCTCCTACATCTGCTGGCTATCAGTGGTATTATAAGGATGGAATTGTTACTCAGCCCAGCGGTAGCAGTACCACCGGCTGGACCCTAATTCCTGGAGCAATCGAAATTTCTTATGACCCGCCAGCCGGTTTGACAAGTTCAAGGACCTATGCATGTCTGGTTAATCGGGCGGTATGTGGCGACATCGGATGGGCATCTGGCATAAGACAGGTTACTGTTACGCCATTCAGCTCTGGTAACTTGGCTTCCGCAAACCAGATCCTTTGCAATCCGGCAGACCCGGCTTCCATTGCTTTCTCAACTGCTGCCACTGCCGGCTCTGCTTATCAGTGGTATTTTCAAAATGGAATCATTGCTGCGCCGGCCAACACCGCTGCTCTAACAGGCTGGACTTCCATTGCCGGAGCAAGTGCTGCTACTTACGATCCGCCTACAGGCCTTACCGCGAGCAGAACATATGCCTGCCGCGTAACAAATGGCACCAATTCACAATGGGCAAGCGGAGTAAGACAGATTACCGTGCGGGCAGTGCTTAACTATGGAACCATCACAGCTGGAAACCAGAGCTTTACAAGCAGTGGCAATCCAGCTGTAATCAGCCTTTCTGCGGCAGCGTCCGGAGGTTCAGGAACCTTTTCTTATCAATGGTATTCTGCATCTGGAATCGTTGCTCAGCCAAGCGGTACCAGCATCCCGGCAGCATGGATTGCAATTACCGGTGCATCAACAGCCAGTTACGATCCTCCTGTTATCTCAGCGAGTACTTCTTACGCGCTCCGGGTGGATCCGACCGGCACACCGGATTGCGGCGTAGCCACATGGGCAAGTGGGGTAAGACAGATTACCGTAACTCCAGCCACGACTTTCAGCCCAGGAACGCTGGCCTCCGGCAATCAGACCCTCTGCAATCCGGCCGACCCGGCTGCCATAGCTTTCTCAATCGCTGCAACAACTGGTTCATCCTTTCAGTGGTACTTTCAAAGCGGAATAATCGCAGCACCTGCCAACACCGCAGCGCTCACCGGATGGACAAGCATCACAGGTGCAACTTCCGCTTCCTATGACCCGCCTACAGGACTTACTGCCAGCAGAACCTTTGCCTGCCGGGTTACCAACGGAATAAATTCCCAGTGGGCTACCAGCGTAAGACAGATTACAGTACTGCTGGTTTTCAATCCGGGAAGCCTGATCGCCAACCAGAGTGGCTGCACCGGCTATAATCCGAATCCCATCACCATGGCGACGAATCCAGTGGGATCCGGAGCATACAACTGGAAATGGTTTTATGTAGAGAATACAACAGCTACCTGTCCCACCGGAAGCGCAGATCCAACTGGCTGGACAAGTTCCACAACAGATGTCCGATTCTTTGGAACCTCCACAACCGGAACTGGCATCAGTTTCGACCCGAGCAGCGCTGGTGCAGCTGGAAGGACATGGGTTTTAAAAATTACGCCAGCGTCAAATGGAAGCACGCCGGCCTGCGGTACCGCCAGATTCACTAATTGCCACAAAACTACCCTGCTTACCTGCCGTCTGGCTGAAGAGGAACAAAATGAGTTTTTAACCAACGAATATTTCCTCGGCAATGCGCAGCCCAATCCGTGGGAAGATAAAACAGAAATTCAGTTCCAGCTTCCTGCCGGAAAAGAATCTGGAAAAATCATTATCCGGAGTTTGGAAGGAAAAATTGTGCATGTTCAAGAGGTTTCAGGTGAGGCAAGGCAGTCTGTCTCGCTCAGCCGGGGCAACTGGCCAGCTGGTGTTTATTTCTATAGTCTTGAAACCGGAAATGAAGTAAAGGCAACCAGGAAAATGGTCCTTATACAATAAGAATACCCTGTTCCAGCATCAATAACCCGGAGAAATCCGGGTTTTTTTGTTTCGACTAAAAATTCGTTTTGACCAAGGTTTAAAATTGGATTCCCTGGCTTACTTTGGATTTATAGTATTGTGAGATGGGCGTACAAAAATAAAGCCGAGGAGGGTTTATGAACAGCCATTAGAAATCGATCAAGAGGTCCAAATACTACTTTCCCCTGTGATTAAGCGTCAATGGCTTGACTTCACATACCGATTGTTTTGCGGGGAGAATCTATATGTGGTTTTATAGATCTTTTTCTTTTTGAAGTTTGGTTTGTTAGGGTTCTCTTTTATTGTTGTGGTGACTAGTTCAATTGTATAGTATGGTTTTGTTTTAAGTATTTTAATTTTATTTCTCTGTGTATAAATATCCTCATTTTCAAAGACTTCGGTGGTGTTATCTGAATAGTATCTTAGATAGCTAAAAATCTCGGAAAAATCAGTCAAGGAAAAGTATAATGTACTTTCAATATCATGTCCACCGTAAAATTCCTGAACATTTTCTTGTTTTAAACAATATAAATCTTCTCCAAATTTTTCAACAGTATAAGTTGGGTCAAAATCATATTCTGAAGAATTGAACATCTTTTTGAATTTTGTTATTGCCCATTGATTTTCAGCCTTTGTAAATAATGCTAATCCTTTCATTGGACGAATCTCCCCGCCATACAAGAACGTGGAGTCTTCATAATTATAAGTGGTAAATACGGCTATAGCAACTTTGGATTTGGCTTTCTGAAAATAGAGAATTGTATCCAATTGAGTCATGAAAAAATCGCTGTAGTGATCCAGCGACGAGTTTAACTGTTCACTCAGATTGGGTTTCCACAATCCACTTTTTTTCAATGTTTGGCTGTCCAAATCAAATGAAACGCAGTCATACAATCGATTAAGAATGGTATCACTGTTTAAATCCGTATAAATGAACTTTACCTGTGAAAACCCATTTAACCCGGATGTAAACAGGATTAAAAAAGTGATTGTGTATTTCATGGTTCTGTTACTGAAGTATCCCGGTATTTTAAGTATCAAAGGAAGATTTTTTCTTCGTATCAATGAGAACTATTCCGAATCAGGTCGGCTCAGCAGGCAAAGAACCACATTTGAAACTTTCCAATATTACCTCTAGTTTTACCTTCCTCTTTGGCAGGTTTTTAATTCTTGTTGGGATTTCAAACACGGAATTGCTGCCTCAAGGATGTCTTTCCGTATTCCCAAAACAGGGCATCCAGATGGATTCAGGTTTCACAGAAAAAAGCAGTCAAGAAATTAATTAATGCTCTTCAATACAATAAGTTACGGTATTTTTCTGCCTGTTATCTTTATTTTGTATTGGACAATGGGTGTCCGGTTCAGGAAGATCCAAAATCCTTTTCTGCTTGTTGCCAGCTACTTTTTTTACGCCTGCTGGGACTGGCGTTTTTTATTCTTGCTGATGTTTTCAACCGTGCTTGATTACTACACAGGATTGAAAATGGAGGATGCCACAACGCTCTTCCGGAAAAAATTCTGGTTCTGGCTCAGCATTATTGTAAACCTTGGGTTCCTTGGAGTTTTCAAATATTTCAATTTTTTCACACTCAGCTTTTCAAGGCTTCTGGATTCGTTTGGATTTGAAGTGCATCTCTGGACTTTGTCCGTAATTCTTCCTGTTGGTATTTCCTTTTATACTTTTCATGGTTTGTCGTATGTGATTGACATTTACTACAATCGAATTAAACCAGAAAGAAATTTTGTTGACTACTCTCTCTTTGTAAGCTTTTTCCCTCTGTTGGTGGCTGGTCCAATAGAGCGTGCTACGCACCTTCTTCCTCAAATTAAAAGTCAACGCGCATTTGACTTTGAAAAGGCAAAGACAGGACTCCGTCAGATTTTATGGGGCCTTTTTAAAAAAGTGGTGATTGCAGATCAATGTGCCGAATTTGCAAATATTGCCTTCAATAATTCGAGCCAACATTCGGGAAGTGCCTTGGCATTAGGTGCATTGTTTTTTACATTTCAGATTTACGGAGATTTTTCAGGATATTCTGACATAGCCTTGGGTACAGCGAAGTTGTTTGGGATAGACCTACTCCGGAATTTTGCTTATCCCTACTTTTCAAGAGACATCGCCGAATTCTGGAGAAGGTGGCATATTTCCCTTTCATCCTGGTTCCGTGATTATTTATACATCCCTTTGGGAGGCAGTAAAGGATCGACATGGATTCAGGTTCGCAATGTGTTCATCATATTTATAGTGAGTGGTTTCTGGCATGGCGCTTCTTTCACCTTTATCATTTGGGGATTCCTGAATGCCTTGTTTATTCTTCCTTCTGTTCTTTTCAAAACAAACCGGAACAATCTTGAAATTGTCGCCAAAGGACGGATATTTCCTACAGTTGGTGAGCTGGGTTCCATGCTCTTTACTTTTGTTCTGACCAATCTGGCCTGGGTTTTTTTCCGAAGCAATAGTGTGCAGCAAGCATTTCAATTTCTTGGTGGGATGGCAAATGAAACCCTTTTTTCAACTCCGGTTTTTGAGGGTAAAAGTCTTACCGTGATTGGGTTGCTTCTGTCGTTTTTTGTGCTGATTGAATGGATCGGAAGGGAAAAGCAATTTGCCCTTGAAGAACTCGGAACCCGTTATCCCAGATTGTTTCGGTGGTCATTCTACTATGCATTGGGGTTTTTGATTTTTTACTTTTCAGGTGCGGAACAACAATTCATCTATTTCCAGTTTTAAGATGAACAAATTTATCCGCACGCTCCTTTTGTTTTTCGCCGCTCCGGTTCTTTTGGTTATGGTGGTGGTAGGATTGTATTTGAGGAAAGATGTTTACATGGATTTTGGTCCCTACCCGAACTATTCCTGGAAATACTATTTTCAACAACTGGATGATCTGTCGACCAAGAAATATTTGCAGTCAGAAAAAAACTACAATTCCTTTATTCTGGGCAGCAGCCGCTCTGTGGGTGTATATGGCTGTTATCTTCAGACGAAAATTCCGAATTCCAGATTTTTCCACTATGGCAGTTGGAGTGAACCCATTGGCGCAATTCACCAGAAACTTTGGTTCCTCGATAGCACTGGAGTTGATATTCAAAATGTGGTTTTATATATCGATACGGACAATACTTTTCATCAGGATGGGAGCAGCTTCTCACAACATTTCCTGTTTACCGGGGAAAATGAAACCATGTATCGGTTGAAGCACATGAAGACCTACCTCTTAGCTAAGGATCTGGACTACATGAAAATTTTACTTGGCATGGATGTTCATGGAGAAATTTTCCCCAACTGGAGATCTGATAAAATTACGAATGATTGCCAACACCAATGTTCAGCTGCGGTTATTTCAAAGTATGGAATTCGCAATCAAACGCATCGGGATTCAGTAAAAATTGACTCGATGTTTAATGTTGGATTTCTCTATCCCCGTAAAAGCCTCCAGCAATTCAGTGCCAACCAGATTTCTGAAATTGAAGAAATTAAGTTGGCTGAGATTTCAAAAATCCTGAAAAAGCACCATACAAACTTTTATGTGGTGATAAGCCCTTTATACGACCAAATTCGATTCAACACCCGTGATTTGAACATCCTTAAGCAGTATTTCGGTAACAGAATTTCTGACTTTTCCGGCATCAATTCTTTCACGAGCGATCCATATAATTTTCCAGACAGAAAGCACTTCCTTCCAATGATTTCGAAAATCATGCTGGATTCAGTTCTTAATGAAAAAGACAACACCCGCATTAAGTTGTAATTCTGTACCGGGTAATAATTGTATCCATGTAGGATTTATGAGATACGATTAAAAAGTTGACCAGATACTGGAATCGTAAAAACCCATAGGTTCAATCAAATCAATTCCAAATTGGGTTGATAATTTGTAAAAATTGAATTTTGATTAATATTCGGTTACAAGCCGTTCTCTAAAATTTCTATACGTTTTTTAATGGGTGGGTGAGTATTGAATAATTCTCTGAAAAAGGATAAAAAACTATTACCATTCTCGGGACTGTTTTCAATAAAAGCCTGCTTTAAATCTTCATTTTTAACATCCAGATTGCTATTTTCTGAAATCTTTCTTAATGCAGAAGCCAATGCAAGCGCGTTTTTTGTCAGTTCAACTGCGCCAGCATCCGCCAAATATTCTCTCTTTCGTGAAAGAGCAAATTTGAAGAGGATGGAGAAGAAATAAACTACAGCTGATACAACTGTGGCAATCAGAAAAAAAATGTGACCGCCTCTAGATCGCTTATTGAATAATGAATTATAAAGGAATTCAGTAACAAACGCAAAAATACCTACAAAAATGATGGAGATAATTAGTAGTTGCACATCCTTATTCCGTATGTGGGTTAACTCATGTGCTATCACACCCTCTAATTCTGAATTATCCAACTCGGCAATTAACCCTGTTGTAAGTGTCACCGAATAAGATTTTTCATCTATTCCTGAAGCAAAAGCATTTAAAGATGGGCAATCAATTACAAATAAATTGGGCATTTTCATACCTACTGAAATACATAAATTTTCAGTCAAATTATAAACCCTTAAATTTTCATCTCTTTCCAAGGGCCTAGAATTGGTAGACATTTTTATTATTCGTTCTTGAATAAAATATGCGATAAAAAACCAAATACCAACAGCGGCCAATGCATAAGGTGCAATGTCAATGAACACCAAATTTGCCTGGTCAATATCATTACCAAAAGATAAAACTAAAAATGCAAATATTCCCAAAAGAACCAATCCTGGAAAGGCAATTAGTAGTAGAATGGACATCCATTTATTTCGAGCAATTTGATTATGAAGTCCAATATACTCCATGGGTATTTAGAATTTGATTTCAGGCGCTTTGTCCATCATGAGTCTATTTTCTGAACCAAGATCAAACATTGGTTGAATGTTCATTTTCTTTAATTTGGCCACCAGATTAGAAGGTATTTGCTCAATCTCATTATTCAGTTCTTTTGTTGCTGAATTAAAAAATCTTCGAACTGCTGCGATTTTATTTTCTATATCGGCAATTTCACTTTGTAATTGAATAAAACTTGTATTTGCTTTTAAGTCAGGATAAGCCTCTACCTGGATGTTAAGAACCTCCATAGAGGCACTAAGTTCGTTCTCGGCAGCTATTTTTTCATTAATGGATTTCGCGTTTAAAGCTTTTTGTCTGGCTTCAGTTACCCTTGTTAATACACTACTTTCGTGATCCATATATCCTTTCGCCGCGCCCAATAATTGCGGAATCAAATCATATCGTTGTTTCAATTGAACATCAATATCTGCAAACGCATTTTCTCGATTGTTTTTTAACGCAACCAAATTGTTGTTGGTAATGATTAGCCAAGTAATGATAATTAAAATTGGGCCTAGAAGGATGAATGATTCTACCATGGTTAAATCTTATTAGTTTGATTAAATCAGATGTTTATCACATAAATTAATTGGCACCAAATTACAGGAATATTCTTGTTTTTATTGTTCATGGCCAATTTTGCCTCGTGGTATTGTGGAATTTATGGATTCTGGGTTTA
>CANETC010000007.1 GCA_947441055.1 Cytophagaceae bacterium
TACTCCCCCACCCCACAGATTTACATTTGATGCTGTTGCGCTTTGTGCCGCCATTTTAAGGGTCTTATAATTCAGGTGCGAATAAAAGGCTTTATCGCCTTACCAACAAGAGAAGGAATTAGAATATTTAATAAAGTTCAGGTTTTTCGGATTTTATCAAACAAAATTCTGATTTCTGATTTTGTCTTTTACTTCTTGATGATGGCGGTTTTCCTGATTCTGCCATGAACATCGCTGAGCAAAGGAAATAAAACCTAGCTTTTGAATTGCTTAAGTTCAGCAAGCCATTTTCAATATAGACAACCGATTACATCAAAAAGAATGAAATTTCAGTTTGTGAACTTGTCATGTTTGGATAGAAGAATGCAGGATTGTTCCTTTGAAACCGGATGCTAAAGAAACTTGCCGGCCAAACCGCCACTTATGGACTGAGCAGCATTATTGCCAGATTGATTGGGAATTTGCTCCTTCCCTTGCAAACAGGAAAGCTTAGCCTCCATGATTTTTCGGTTCTCTCGGAAGCATTGAGCTATGCAGCCTTGCTTTCAGTGCTTTTTCCGCTCGGTCTTGAAACCGCCCTGTTTCGATTCAGCAATGAAATTCCAGAACAAAAGACCGAAACTGAAAACCGCATCATCAGTTTTCAAATGCTGACAGCCGTTTTGCTTTGCCCGCTTTCTTTTTTCTTTCTCCATTGGCGGATGCCCAGCCTTTCCAGCAGCGACATTCTGGTGCTCACTTCAACTTTGGTACTCGACAGCATTCTGGGCATTTTCCTGGCATCTCTGCGCAACAGTCAGAAAAGCCTCCAATTCTTAAAGGTGCGAATCGTTTCCATCGCATTGAATATCGCGCTTAACCTGTTTTTCCTTTCAGGTTGGGAATCCGCCTCGGCAATCAATCCACTTGGAATCAATTACCAGCTAATCCTCTGGATCAACTTCGCTTGTTCTCTTTTATCCTTTTTGCCCCTCACCAAACTCATTTACGGATACCAATGGGCCATCAATTCTGTGCTGAACAAAAAAGTACTTGCCTTCTCAATTCCATTTGTTGGCATAGGTCTGGTGGGCGTAAGCAACGACATCCTCGGTAGAATTTGGCTGGAAAAACTTTGTCCACCCGGATTTTATCCGGGAATCAGCAATGAAAACCTCATTGGGATTTATTCAGGTGCGGCCAAAATTGCCGTTTTTATCAACCTTGGAATACAAGCCTACCGATATGCTGCAGATCCTTTCTTTTTTTCTTTCAAGGATAGAAAAGACACTGCTTTTTATATGGCATCGTCCTTCACCTGGTTTGTGGCAGCAGGCCTGCTCACGCTTGTAGCCATAAAAGCCAACCTTGGATTGATTCTCAGCATTTTCCTTCGGAAGCCTGAGTTTGCGCTTGGCATGGACGCAATCTTTATCCTCCTACTCGCGAATTTTCTTTTTGGGGTTTATTACAATCTGTCGTTCTGGTATAAATTTTCAGGCCGGACCTGGTGGGGCACTATTATTTCCATTTCCGGACTGGCAATCAATGCAGTCATGAATTACCTGCTTGTACCCAAATTGGGCATGACCGGTGCGGCACTTTCCCTTTTGATTTGCTACAGTTTCATGTGTCTTGCCTCCTGGTTTCTGGGTAAAACTGCTTTCCCGGTGGCCTGGGCCTATGGCAAAACCGGCATCCTATTTTTCACAGCGCTCTTTCTTTGCTGGATTCCAGAAATGGTACCGGTTTCCGGAATGTACTCCCTGCTTGTTGGGATTGCAATTCCATTGGTTTATGGTGGAATAATTTTCCTTGTTCAAAAAGATCAATTCAGGCGACATGCGGTTTAGTTTTCCGGCTCGAACTCCGGGCTTTCTTCGGAAACTTTTACCCGGAATGCACTTCTCAATTGAAACCATTGAGCCAATCGTTTACCTGACTTTTGATGATGGTCCTGTAAACCTCCATTGCCAATGGATTCTTGAATGTCTGAGACAGCATAATGCCAAGGCAAGTTTTTTTCTGGTTGGGGATAATGTGCTGAAGCATCCTGAACTTGTAAGGAGCATTCTGGAAGATGGACATACCATTGGCAACCATACCCAGAATCACCTCAATGGCTTTCAAACGCCTACGCCCGATTACCTTAAAAATGTAGAAAGATGTCAGGAGGCACTCTCCGCTTTTTTGCCAGAGGACATGCCAAAAATGTTCCGACCTCCTTATGGTAAATTACTACCAGCTCAGTTCAAAGCAATCAAACGGCTTGGATATGAAATTGTGATGTGGGATGTTTTAAGCAAAGATTACGACCAAAGTCTAGAAGCAGAGGATGTTTGTAACAATGTAATTCCCAATACAAATCCCGGATCTATCCTTGTATTTCATGACAACCTAAAAGCTGAAAAAAGTCTCAAGGACGCCTTACCCAAAATCCTAAGTGAACTTGCGGCAAAAGGCTACCGGTTTGAAGCGCTAAAATTTCCAGAAAGGAAGTCATAAAAAATGCCCGGCCTCCAATGGAAACCGGGCAATTCTAAAAAACCAATTCTTGTTCTAATCCCTTTCTCTCTTAATTTCAATCCAGCCCTGAGTAGCAAAATTCTTCAGCTTTGCATTGAATTTATAAAAATACAAACCGTCCTGAAGTTCACCCCCATTCCAAGGATTTGCATTGCTGTAATTTTTCTGGCTTAAAACTTCCTGGCCCCAACGGTTGGTAATCACCAATTCATTTTCTGGATACAGATCAAGGTTTTTGATCACGAAGCCATCATTTGCATTGTCACCATTTGGTGTAATCAGGTTGTAGAAATCAAGTTTGTTTTCAAAATCCAGCTTCACTTTGTTGGAGTATGAAAATTGGCCATCCCAATTAAGTGCCACAATCCGGTACCACTGAACAAAGGCATCACCCGCATTTTTAAACTTGGCATTTGGAAGTGGAGAAGCCTCAATGCCTGTTTCGTAATCGGAAAGGCTATTCTCATCAAATCCCCTTAAAACCGTATATATCGGTTCACGCACCCATCCAATGTATGGGTTCCAGACGAGGTTGCTGGTTTCTGAGGCATTGTCTGCAGAGCCAAAAAGTCGGATTGTATTGTGGAAATCACTTTCAATTCCACGCTGACAAAGATTGGTTCCAGAAACTTTGTATTGCCAGATTTTGCCTGAAGTCTCGCCCGGTTGATCGGTATAAGAAGTAGCATCTTTTGCCAATCCATTCTGAATCTGATTCCAAGTATTGGTTCCAAATTCTCTTCTCCAAAGTGTGATGTCAGATGGATTGCTTGCCTGACTTGCCATTGAAAACTGAATGTCCACTTTGGTTTCATCGTCCTCCTGCAAGCTTACAAGATTGATACCAAGCGAAGAAGGATCATACTGAAGTGGCAAGGTGGTATCCTTAGAGCAACCCTGAGAACTTGTTTCCGTCAGCACCAAACCATAAATTCCTGAATTGTCCCAATTAACACCCAGCAATTTCTCATTGGTTGGGGTGCTGGCTGTTCCACCAGTGATTGACCATGAAAAAGTAGAGTTTTCAAATCCAATTGCAGGCTGAGCAATGTATCCTCTTGAAAGATCATTCGGACAAATGTTGAGTGTAGTCAAGGAAGAAATTCCCGGACTAGGAAGAGGATTCACCACAATATTCTTTGTCCTTGGAATTCCCACACAACCTTTGTTTGAAGTCTCTAAAACGGAAAGCTGGTAATTGCCGTTCGCAACCCAATTGAGCTGCAGTGAATCTGTTCCTTGTCCACCGAGTATGGCAACCACATTCGGACTTACTTCCCACTGGTAACTCGAACCAGCAAATCCGGCGAGGCTGTAAAACTCTGGCCTTCCTGACGGCGTAGCGCAAACAGCAGAGATACCAGAGATGTTGAGGGTAGAATCCGGACTTGGATTGATCCGAACAGAAAGTGTATCAGATTCACCAAAGCACTGAACCGGGGTTCCGGTAATTGGGTCAACTGTAGAACTCTTCTCACGGATCCAGATTTGAGCAAGGCCATCGTTTATGTTCCAATCCACAGAAACCTGACCTGTTGTAGTGGTATCTGTAGAAATCGTTGCGCCATTCAAATTCCAGATATAAGTGGAACCTTGGGTAAAGGCGGTGTTGTAAATTCTTCCGGTCTTATTGAAAGAGCAAAGCACCGTATCACCAAATGGCATTACAGGTGTCAAATTTGTGTTTATGGCAATTGCCAAAGAATCAGCAGTGCCTACGCAACCATACTGGTTGGTAACCTGCACCTTTACTTCCGCATTTGGATTTGTGTCACCCCAGTTCACCGAAATTCCGAAAGAACTATCGCCACTGGCTTGTGTACCTCCGGAGATTGTCCACTGATATACGCCCTGAATTTCAGGATTGGTAATTTGATAAGAAATACCAGGGCTGAACGGACAAATGGTTGGACTGAACACAGCAAACTGAACAGGTCCTGGTCTTGGGTTCGTGGTAATGATCACAGAATCACGCTTGAGACACTGGGTTTTGCTGTTCGTCATCAACACAACAAGCGTATCATTCCTCACAGTACTCAGTGGGGTACTCATGCTGAAACCAGGATCAGAAATGGTTTGTGAACCAAGTCCTGAATTGGCCGACCAATTGTATTGGTAACCTGTCTGACTGGCCTGACCCACTTGGGTATTTTCACCCGAACAAATGCTGCGGTCTGCACCGGCATTTACTGCAGGCAAGGGATTAACCCGAACATTCAGATTGGAAGAATCTCGGCAACCAGTCACAATGTTGCTTACAATTAGTTTGTACGTCTGGTTTTGAACCGTATCGCTGCTGTTAACGAGCGTCAGAAGCGGATTGGCAGAATTTGGTCCTATGCTTAAACCGCTTCCAATCCATTGATAATCATTTGGTACCTGAATAGATCCCGGCCCAATCTGAATTGTATCTCCTGAGCAAAGTGAATCCAGCAGACCGGTATTCACAATTGGCAATGGATTCACATTAATATTAACCGAATCCGAGCGCTTACATGTGCTGAGTGGATTGGTGACGGTTAGAACATAAAGTTGCGCAGCGCTTCCGGGAGAAGTAGCCGAGCTGAAAATTGGATTTGCAACTGAATCAAAATTCAAATTAACAGCCGGAGACCAGCTGTATTCCAGATTGATATCGCCTGTAATTCCAAGTTGTGCGCTTAAAGTGGCACAAACAGCCAAACTGTCCTGTGAATAAGCAATGGCAACTGGAGAAGGTTTCACAGTGAGTTCCACCACATCAGAGCTGTCGCAACCTGTGTAGCGGGTGCTGTCCCAAACCTGAACCGAATACTGCACAACAATATTGCTGCTGGCATCATTCACCAAAGCGACTTTGGGATTGGCAATGAATGGGTTTGAAAGTCCGGTGGATGGAGTCCAGAGATAACGCATACCGACAACAGGTGCCGAACCAATTTGAACTGAATCTCTGGAACAAATAATCTGGTCTGCACCAGCATTTGCATCTGGAAGTGGATTTACCGCCACTGTCAAGCTGCGGTTGTCTTTACAACCCGTGGTTGAATTGGTAGACAATAGCGTGTATTGGTAGAGACTTACCGTATCCGCGTTGTTTACTGCTGTGAAACCTGTGAAGGCCAGACTTGAATCCACCAAAGAGATTGAAGGAGACCATGCATATTGAATTCCATTTTCAGAATTGCCTCCAAGGAAAAGGGTATCGCGTGTACATACTGCGGTATCCGCGTAGGCCAAAGGAACAAGTGGCAATGGATTAACTTGAACTAAGACAGAATCTTCATTGCGACAAGTGCTCACAGTATTGTTGACTTTTACCTTGTAAGTGAAATAGGCAACAGATTGTGTAGGATTGTTGATGTTTAAAACCGGATTGCTCAAGTTTGATGAACTTAAAGCGGAATCAGGAACCCATGCATACACATGGTTTGCCAAAGTAGTATCACCAAGGGCCAGATCAGTGCGGGAACAAACTACCAAGGTATCAGCACCAGCTGCTATGGCAATCGGCAATGGCTTGACAGTCACAGTCAATGAATCATAATTCTTGCAACCAGTTATGTTGTTTGTTTTTGTAACCTTATACGGAACAGAGATGCTGATTCCTCCAGTGTTCGGATTTTGAAGGCCCAGATTTGGATTACCGACAATCGAATCTTCAAGGCCTGCGCTTGGAAACCAGGAATAAGCAAAACCGTCCTGAGAATTTTCTCCAATCTGAATGCTGTCACCCGAACAAAGCGCAGTATCAAGACCAGCGCTTACGATTGGAAGCGGATTTACAAGCACCTGAACGGTGTCACTTTTCTTGCAACCGGTAGCTTGGATCGTGGCCGTTAGTACATAAGCATTTCCTGCTGGAGAAGTAGAAAGATTAGAGGTGAATACTGGATTGGAAATAATGGCAGAACTTAGACTGTCGGCAGGAATCCAGTTGTAACCAAGACCTGTTTCAGCAGAAATTCCAAGTGAAAGTGGAAAGCCAGAACAAATTTCTAAAGTATCCTGATCGGAAGCCACAACATTTGGCAAAGGCTTAATTGTGACGGTTACAGCATCAGAGCTGTCGCAACGCGTAATCAATGTAGTGTCGTAAACAGTTACGGTGTACACCACATTCACTTCAAAACTACTATCGTTTACAAGGCTCAAGAAAGGATTGGAAATATTCGGGTTGGAAAGGCCATCAACAGGCGACCAGCTATACCGCTTTCCAGCTTGTGGGTCCGAACCAATCTGAATGGAATCACGAGAGCAAACAACTTTGTCAACACCTGCATTGGCATCTGGAAGTGGGTTTACCTGAACCTTAACGCCTGCATTATTGCGACATCCAGTTTCCTCAATGGTAACCAATAAATTGTAGTCATAATTCACAGGAAGGTCGGTGTTGTTTACAGCCGAAAAACCGGTTAAAGCCAGAGTTGAATCTGTGAGATTCAGGTTTGGTGTCCATGCATACTCATATCCAGAATCGGACAATCCTCCAATGAAAATTGTATCACGACTGCAAACCATTGTATCGGCATAAGCCAAAGGCACAATCGGCAAAGGATTAACCTGAACCACTACAGAATCAGAATTCCGGCATTTGGTAAAACTGTTCTGTACATTCACGGTATAGGTAAAATACTGCGCCTGCTGACTTGGGTTGTTGATATTCAAAATCGGGTTTGAAACTTCAGCGGAAGTAATCGCTGAATCTGGAACCCAGGCATAAGTGTGGGCAGTTAGACTATCAACTCCTAATTGTAAATCCTGCAAAGAACAAACCGCCAAAGTATCAGAAGCCGATGCTATGGCAATCGGCAATGGTTTCACCACCACGATAAGGGAATCATAATTCCGGCATTTTGTCTGCAGATTGGTTTTGGTGACTTTATATAACAATGTTTCGATTGAACCACCTGTATTTGGGTTGATCAGGGTAATTTCCGGATCAGAAGATGAATCTGTAATCAGGCCTGTGGATGGAGTCCATGCATATGAGTATCCGGTTTCCTTAACCTCACCGATGCGAATTGTATCACCTGAACAGAAATTGGTATCTAAACCAGCTTCAACAATCGGCAACGGATTAACCCGAATGGCAATTTGTTTTTCCCTAGAACAAGCCGTAAACTGATTGCTTACAAGTAAGGTATAAAGCGTATCACCCGGATTTTGACCCAGATTTTCAAGACTAACAATGGTGGATGCCGAATCGCCATTTGCCAAACCTCTTGTTGGTGTCCATGCATAATTAAATCCGCTCTGAGCTACAGTACCTATGTTGATTGAGAACCCGGAACAAATGGAATCTTTATCAGCCAGTTCAAAGAATGGAAGCGGATTGATTTTGAGTACAATGGAATCGGTGTTGGAACAAGTTGGTTCGCCCGGTAATGGGAATCCCAAAGTTTCCGTCTTGGAAAGAAAATACTTCTGGAATTGCACCTCAACAGAATCTGGATTCAAACTCACCGAACTGGTATCTGAATTTGGATTTAGCAAACCATTCGAAGGAGTCCAGCTATAAATGGCTGTAACTGTATCAATCGTGCCAATCAAAGTTTTTCCACCTGAACAAATTGTAAGTGAATCAGGACCTGCATTCACAACTGGCAATGGTTTTACAAAAAGCCGAACTGTATCGGTGGACCGGCAATTGCTCGCGCGGTGGGTAGCAGTCTGAACAAAAGTTGCCGTTTGATTCCCCTGACCAGAATTGCTTACTGTGGCAATTGTCTGGAAACTGGTATCAGAATTAACACCAATTGCAGGCGACCATTGATACGAATATTGCGAATATGCGGTTGGTTGAACTGTACCAATTCCACGGGTAGATCCAGAACAAAGTATGGAATCAAGTCCAGCATTGGCGACTTCAGGAATCCAGTTTACGGTAATTGTATCTTTTGCCACACAACCCCCTGGACCATTACTGGTTACAACGAAAGTGGAGGTATCAGCCAGAGTAGCAAGTGGGTTTCGAACAGAAGCAGAACTGAGGCCTGTAGACGGCGCCCAGGAAACGGCAGCATAACCACCAGCCGCATTCAACCTGATGCTGGAATCCTGACAAATAAAATTAGATGGTGCAGTAGCTAGAACAGGTACAAATTGGTACTTCTTTACTTTTAAGAAACTAGAATCTTTGCAACCAAGTCCACTTGTAACCACCAGTCGGATATTAGCAGTATCTCCAGGGATAGAAAGTGAAATTGAACTTGAGGTATCAATTCCAGAAATATTTCCTCCAAATACCTTCCACTTCCTGCCGGTTCCGGATGGCGCCGAATAAGTAAGCAAACCATCAGTGGAGCAAATGGAATCACGGCCTGTAATCTTTGGAGCTTTAAATGGATTTACAATAATGGTATAAACCACATTGTTCGTCTTTGGCGGACATCCTTCATCGGTATATTTAACCACCACAGAATAGTTCCGCACAATTCCACCCGTAACTCCACAATCAATTTTCCAGCGGAAAGTGGTTGAAACAGTATCTGTTCCCGACACAGATGGGCAAATGGCAACCTGTCCAGTTTCATTGGCCGGGTCAAAGAGTTCGGACTGGGCAACAATCGTGGTTGTATTCTGGTCATAAGAACTAATCTTGAAAACCACACTGTCGCCTTCATTCTTAATGAAGGTAGTTCCTGCACTGGTTCCACCATCAATAATCGGACTTGGGGGTGGATTTGGATCGCAGTTTTTCACCACCACCAGAAATTCCCTGCGGGTGGTGGAAAGCAAAATTTCTGTGCCGTTGGAAAGGGTTCTATATTCCTGAATATCAATGGCAACTGCAAAGTTTCCATTGGTGTTGGAAAAGTATTTTGTAAGCCCTGTACTTGGATTGATGTAAGCGTAACCAGTAGGCCCAAATGGAGCCGATTGCGAATAGCCAGGTGCAAAAGACGCATTTAATGGTTCTATATATGTATTAGAAGGTTGAATATCCCCACTGTAGGGAGTTGCAAAGGAATAAATCAGTCGATCACCGTCCGGATCAAAGGCGTTATTTGAAATAACTGCGGTATCTCCGTTGCAAAAAAATGGAACAGCATCTCCAATAAACTGAGGCGAACTATTCACATAAATGGGGGAAGGAATTGTAGCCAGCCAGCTATTCCCTGGATTACTATTGCCTCCGCCACCTCCAGTGAAAAGCAGATTGGTGGTATTCTCGGTACGGCAACAGTTTTCGTATTTAATCTTGTATCCCGAAAATGAAAGTGGAAGCTGAACTTCAAAAATCGTATCGGTGATGGCAATATTAAGGTCTGATGCCCCAGGAACTATGCAGCCGGGAGGAATAGGCAAAACAAGCGGCCTGATTCCACCATAATATGGGTTAATCGCACATGGACCCTGAATCTGATCTCCATGCGTTGGAAGACTCCAGCCTTCTTCAAATGGTGATTTTGTAATCTGCTGATTATTAGAAGCATCAAATACAAACAAAGTTGGGTTGCCACCAAGATTGCCACAACCCCAGTTACTTGCTTGGCCGGGAGTTCCAACACGGTCAACATAACCTACAAAATGGATTAAATAACGAAAGGGCCTGTCAACAGGCCCATCGCTACCAATATATTTATATGTCAACTCCCCACCTAAAATGTGTGTCCCGAAAGTAGGAAGACACAATGCGAGCATGACCAGCAAAATGCCGGAGAACTTTTTCATAATAATTTGATTGAACAAAACTGGTAGATTCTATTTCTGAACTGATATCCTTTTTACAACAGGACCTGATTGAGTAATTACCTTAACCTGATACAAGCCAGCAGGCAAATCACGGAGGTCAAGTTGGCGGTCTGAAGAAATATTCTCTTCAACACCAGAGGCAACTTTCCGACCACTTATGTCGCAAACTTCCCAATCCATGCGTCCATTTCCAAATCCAGAAATGTTGAATATTCCTGTTGATGGGTTTGGATACACAAGAATTGAAGGCAAATTTTTAACACTCGCAGTTGAAGCCGGATTGGTAATTTTTACAGAATAATCTTCAACTTGTCCTTGAGCAGGATTGTAGCAAGAGTTGTAAATCTGATTAAAACGATTGTCTGTGATTACACGCATGCGGACAGGAACACCAAGGCATTGGAATACTGATGGAGTAACAAGCGCCGTATGAACCGTACTATTCGTACTGTTCAACACCTGCTCAAAGTCTTCCATTATTCCGTCGTTGTTGTAGTCGATATACACCTTACAATTTTCTGCAGTGTTTGCATTACCACTGTTGACGGTCAGGTTAATTCCCTGAAATCCTGAAATGGTTACAACCGCAGAATCGGTGCAGGAATAGTCCACATAACCACCATCAACCGAAGCCAAAGCTGAAGTCTTATCAAGATTTCCAAAACGAACGCGGGTAGTTCCATTGTTTGGTGAAGGCGTCGCAACATTTGGGTAACAACTTGGGGCAATAATTCCAGCGATTCCCGAAACAGAAATATAATTGGTTCTCGTAATTGAGTCTGCACCAATGGTGTTGCTTACTTTTAGCTTAACTGTATAAGTTCCGGAAGCAGCGTACTGGTGCAGCGGGTTCTTCAGACTGGAAGTTTGACCATCACCAAAATTCCACATCCAGGTTTCAGGCTGGAACCTGGAGCTATCGCGGAATTGAATCACACCATTGCAAGTTGTAGTTTGAGCAGCAGAAATTCTGGCAACCGGAGCAACTGTGGCAGGAGCCGCCCAAACCAAACGAACCCTGTAGTCTTCTTGCTGACCAGCCTGAATAAAGGAACAAGCATTAAATAACTGGTTGTTTGGATTGTCGGTCATCACACGCATACGAACCGGAACCCCAAGGCATTGGGCAGCTGTGAGGCTAACAACCGCGCGGTGAAGTGTATTGTTTGTGGTGGAAAGAACCCGCTCAGCCGTGGTGAAAATTCCATCATTGTTAAAATCAATGAATACCCTGCAATTCTCTCGAACCTGACCGGCAGAAGTTCTTACAATGATAGAATCAACCTGACCGGCATTGGAAACAACCACAAGAGAAGAATCAGTACATGTGTAATCTACATATCCGCCATCTTCAAAGGAAAGTCCGTTTGTAACATTCAGGCTACCAAAACGAACATTGGTGGTTCCATTTTGCTGACCTGGATTTTGCACAATACTGCGGCAAGTTGCCGGAATAATTCCACTGAGGTCATTAACTGTAATCATGTTGGGAATTTCCAGCGAGTCGGCACCAAAGGCGTTGGTAACTTTAAGCTTAACCGTGAAAACTCCTGTTTGAGTGTACTGGTGAAGCGGATTGCGGCTGGAAGAAAAAGTACCATCGCCGAAGCTCCACTTCCAAGAACTTGGCTCAAAAAGTGAGCTGTCTGAAAATTGCACATAACCACTGCAGGTAAGATCGGTACTTGCGGAGAAACTCGCCTGTGGTGGATTTGTATTAAAGTAATTCCATACAAGCCTAACGGAATAATCTTCAACCTGACCAGCCTGCGGATTGTAGCAAGCCGAAGTAATCTGGGCGAAGCGATTTTCAGACATAACACGCATACGAACTGGCACGCCAAGACATTGCGCAGGAGTCAGGGTAATGTTGGCTATATGGACATTGTTGTTTTGACCATTAAGCACAGATTCGGCATTGGTAAAAATCCCGTCATTATTGAAATCAATAAAAACCCTGCAGTTTTCACGGGTCTGGCCAGAGGAAGTATTTACGATTAAGGCCTCAACTTGATTTGGCTGGTTAATGATCACAATTGCTGTATCCGAACAGGTTTTATCGAGGTATCCACCTTCCGCTGCAGCAAGGCCACTGCTTGCATTCAAGGAACCAAATTGAACCTGAACAACTCCATTGGTTGCACCCGGAGTCGCAACGGTGTTTACACATGCAGGTGGAATTGGTCCATTGTTTCCGGTAATGTTTGCATAGTTTACACGAATCAGTGAATCTGCACCATATGCGTTGGAAACCTTTAATTTAACAGTATAAGATCCGTTGGCGGCATATTGGTGAATCGGATTTTTCTGGGTGGAAGTAAGTCCATCTCCGAACTGCCAGTACCAGGAAGTGGGTAAAAACTGGGAACTATCCGCAAACTGAATAAACCCAGAACAACTTGTAGTATTTAGTGCTCCGAAATTTGCTACTGGTGGAATGGTGTTCGGAATTACTATTACCGCATAATCTTCGCACTGCCCAAAATTTGGATTACTGCAAGGTGCAATGTTTCCGCCGCCACCGCCGCCGCCGCCTTGGGCAGCATCAGAAATAACACGCATTCTGAGCGCGGTATCTTTTACTGCTGTGGCAGGAATGTTTATATTGGCTGTGAATGTATTTCCGTTAGCTCCATTAAGAATACGCTCAGCCGGATCTTCAAATGTTCCATTGTTGTTCCAGTCAATCCATGCACGGCAATTTTCATTAAAATTACCACTGGTTTGAACAGATATTGTGTAGGGTTGACCAGCGAAAAGGCTGGTCCTAATTGCACATGAATTGTCTACATAAGATTCCTGAGGGGCTGTACCACTTTGATTCGAAATGGTATTGAGGGTAACATTTGTAATCCCAACACCCGGGTTATTTTGAAGGTTGAGGGTTTGAGGCGTGCAAGGTGCTGGCTTAAGAAATTTATTATCAATGATGGTGATATAAGAAGCCTTTTTCAGCGAGTCAGTTCCATTTGCGTTTCCGGCAATAAGTGTCACCGTGTAAACACCAGCTGCAGTATATTGGTGAAATGGATTGCGAATGTTGGATGTTTGTCCATCGCCAAACTTCCAAAGCCAGGTGGTTGGGGCGTTAAAGGATGTATCGGTAAACTGTATTCCTGAAGCGCAAGTAATCGTTTCACTTGCGGTGAATAATGTTTGAGGTGCAAGATTGTTGCCCGTTAGCACCATTTGATAATCCTCTACCTGACCGAAAGTCATATCCTCACAGGCCCCACCAATTGGTTGGTCGCCAATCGCAGATTTAACCCGCATACGAAGTCCGAGACCGGCAGGAGCATTTCCAGGAATAAGGATGTTTCCCCCGTGCGTAGTAGATCCGGTAGAAGTGAAAACCAATTCATCGTCTGCAAATGCACCGTCGTTGTTCCAGTCAATCCAAACGGCCACATTTTCATTGTTTGTGCCTGAATTAAGAATGGTAATCGGAAGGCTGCTGCCAATTTGAGCACTGCCAATGGTATTGCAGGTAAAGTCCTTGTACCCTTCAGTTGCATTTTGTGAAGATTGATCGATTCCAGCAAAGACAACTTTGGCAATTCCATACTGGCAACAATTTCCGAATGAAATTGGATAACATTCAGCTGCCACCATTCCAGTTGTCTGAGAAACAGTCACATAATTATTTTTCGTTAATGTATCAGAACCAAAAGCATTTGAAACAATCAGCTTGACAGTATAAGTTCCTGTGGCGGCATACACATGCAAAGGAGATTGATCGGAGGAAGTATTTCCATCCCCGAAATCCCAGGCCCAAGTTTCAGGTAAATTCTGGGAGCTGTCGGTAAATTGAACAATTCCTGTGCAGGAATTTGGTTTGTCGGCTCGGAAAATAGCAGTCGGTTTGCTTGTGTTGGCTTTTACAATTACACCATAATCTTCAGCCTGACCGCCTAAAACATTGCCACAGGAATTTGGAGCTTGATTGACCTGCTGAAGAAGAGTAACCACACGCATGCGAAGTGTAGTATCATTTACTGCTGTTAATGGCAAAGTTACAATTGTAGTATGAACAGTATCATTCTGGGAAAACATTACCTGCTCGTTGGTTTCAAAAGTTCCGCTGTTGTCCCAGTCAATCCAGGCACTAACTTTACTAGGCTGATCCACTGAATTGCGAACTGTGAGTGTAATTCCTTGGCCACCAAGTCCAGATGTCTGATCGGTACAGGTAAAATCTTGATAGCCTTCCTGAAAACTACCAGAGCGCTTGAAAATGGTTCCGAATTTAACTTCGGCTATACCGGTTCCAAAACCTCCACCTCCGCCACCAAAATTCTGGGTGGGTGCAACGCAGGTTGCTTTTGGTGCTCCGAGGTAATTTACTGCTTTGGCTTTGGTAATTGAATCAGAACCAAATTGGCCTACCACCAAAAGCTTTACATCATAGGTTCCAAAGTTTGAATAGGTATGGCCAACCTGCGAAGAAGTTGTAAGAGTATCTGTTCCATCTCCAAAATACCAATGATAAAATTGAACTGAGTTGGTTGAAGTACTTGTGAATTGAAAATTTGGCTGGCAATAACCATCTACTGCAGTAACTACAAAAGAAGCAGAGGGAGGATTTGTATTGGCCTTAATATAAATGGTATAATCCTCGCACTGACCTTTGTCCAGATTGGTGCAGATAGAAAATGGACCACCCGTAAACTCACTCATTACGCGAACACGAAGCGCCCGATTGATCTTCACCGAAGTATCTGAGGATACCTGAATTGTTCCACTTGGATTCTTGGAGTTGAGTGATTCAAAAACCAATTCACTTCCCTCAAAAATTCCGTTTCCATTGTAATCAATCCAAACTCGGGTATCCTGATTCTGATTTGGATTGGTTCCAACCTGAATCGGATAACTTAGACCTTGCAGCAAAGTTGTGCGCTGTGTACAGGTAAATGACTCATAAGAACCCAGGGCGGAAGAATTGTCGATGGTATTCAGTGCAAAGCGACTGATTCCATATCCGCAACACTGATTGATTGTAATCGGCTGACAAACAGTTGCAACAGGAACTGAATCGTTGTAACGAACGAAATTGTTCTTTAAAATTGAATCCGAACCATTGGCACTGTTCACCAAAAGTTTTACCGAATAAAGTCCTGGCTGCACATATTGGTGACTTGGATTCTGAAGGCTCGAAGTTTGTCCATCACCAAAATTCCAAAGCCAAGAAGTCGGACTATTCAAAGATTGATCCGTAAACACAACAGATCCAGAACAAGTAAGGGTATCCGAAACAGTGAAACGAGCCACTGGAGGATTTGCATTTTGACCCAGAAGAACGGCATAATCCTCAACCTGAGAATATTCTGGTGTGGTGCAAGCACCTGGCAAAACTGCCGATACCACTGCATCGGAAGTGATTCGCAATTTTATTTGCTGGCCAGCGGTTCCGGATGAAATATTGATATTGCCAGTATGAACCTTGGCATTGGTAGAATTAAAAACCAATTCATCCGTGGTAAAAGAGCCGCTGTTGTCCTTGTCTAGGAAAATTTTAAGGTTCTCAGAAATATTGTTTCCCGTCTTGATGTAAACAGCAACATTGGTTCCCAATGCGATGTTGATAGGCCCAAGACTGCAATAATCCTGATAGCCTTCAGATGCACCTCCAGTGTTGTTGATAAAAGTGTCCCCAATCTTCACCTGAAGGATTCCGCCTCCAAACAAATTGGCCTGAGGATTGGACGCCGCACCTGGGGTACAAGTATTTGATATCGGGCATTGCGCCGACACATTACCCGAAACAAAAAGGCTTGTGAAGGCTGATAGCAAGACCAGGAATCTGAATTTTTTCACTTTTAAAGTAATTAACGATTGATTGGCAAAGTAAACAAGGACTATCCATTAGTTTGATTGATAAAAACTAATTATTGGGATAAGACTTACAAGTTCAAGACAAAACCTAATTCGAAAAGGTTCAATCAGGAAACCAATTTAAATGCAGATTCCAGATCGGCAATCATGGTAGAACTTTCCTCAAGTCCACAGTAGAGCCGAATCAGATTGAAAGGATAGGGCCCATTTGCATAATTGGATGAATCCTGAGCCGCAATCGCTGGATAGCAAAGAGACTCGTAACTTCCCCAGGAGCAGGCCAAAAGGAATACCTTCAGTGAGTTAACAAAGGCTTCCACTTTTTCAGGACTTTCCGTTTTGATGGTAAAACTGAGCAATCCACCACAACCTTTCATCTGCCTTTTGGCAATCTGGTGCCCAGGGTGAGATTCCAACCAAGGGAACCAGACCCTTTCCACAAGTGGATGGGCCTCCAGAAAACGGGCGACTGCCAATCCGTTGGCCGCACTTTTTTCAAGCCTGAGGGGCAAGGTTCTAAGTCCTCGCAAAATCAGCCAGGCGTTCATGGGCGCCATTACCCCACCCAAAGTCATATATTCACCTGAGAAGATTTTTTCACGGTCTTCAAGGCTGCAAATCAAAGCGCCGCCCAAAGCATCGCTATGTCCGGCAAGGTATTTTGTGGCAGTATGCACCACAATATCAGCGCCGAGTTTGATTGGATTTTGATAGAGGGGTGTGGCAAAACTGTTGTCTATTATCACTTTGATTGACAATGGTTTTACCAGTTTACAAAGGGCTTCAATATCCTGAATTTCAAATGTAAAAGAGTTCGGCGTTTCAAGGAAAAGGACTTTGGTGTTGGGTTTCAGTGCTGCGCGCACTGCTGTTTCATCTCCCTCAACAAAATCCGTTTCCACCCCGAAACGGGAAAGGTAGATATGAAGTAATTTGGAGGTCCAGCTGTATGGCTTTTTCACACAAACCACATGGTCTCCAGCTTTTACCTGCGAACAAACCGCCGCTGCAATGGCGGCAGAACCGGATGCAAAAAGCAAACATGACTCCCCACCTTCCAGTGCAGCCAACTTTTTTTCAAGCAGACTCAAACCCGGATTCGTACCACGCGAATAAAAAGGCACGCTCGATTCCTTGCTGATGGCCTCTTTCATGGATTTCAAATCCGGATAAATAAAAATGCTGCTTAGAAAAACCGGCGGTGAAGCCGATTGCATCCAATTGCTTCTGTCTTCTCCCAGATGGTTGAGGATATAATCTGTTTCAAAATTCTCCATTTGGTTTGCGCTTCCTTTGGTTACTTTGTTGTGTGGCTGCGAAGGAAATAGAAATTCTCGGCAAATACCTGCCCGAAAATAGCATTCAATATTGTTATGCGCTTTGGCATGAACATTCCATTCAGTTTAAAATTACCAGACCGCGTAAAACAATTTACGGCAATTATTTTTACAAAGATGGCGCTCATCATGTTAGCGTCAATGGCAATCTTGGCAGAGAGGCATTTTTAGTAACTTATATCCACGAGGTTGCCCATTTGCTGGTTCGAAAAAAATTCCGCAAAAGGCTGAAGCCCCATGGCAAAGAATGGCAATCTGAATTCTCCTCGCTGATGCAACCTTTGCTGAAGGAGGAAATTTTTAGTTCCGGCACGCTGGAAGCTTTGATCAAACACATGCGAAGCCCGGCAGCAAGTTCTTGTTCAGACCCAATTCTGCATGAACTTCTTTCCGGAAAAGAGGAATCTGAAAACCAGAAAAAAGTATCCTCACTTCGGCCGGGACAAGGATTTAGGTTTCAGGGTAGAGATTTTATCTGGCTAAAAAACCTTAGAACCAGAATTGAATGCCGCTGTTTGGAAAGCGGAAGAATTTTTAGAATTTCAGGTTCCGCATTTGTTGAAATAGGAATGGAACTGAGTGTTTCTAAATCTTCTGAAAACAGCCTCAATCTTTCTGCCCTTCCAATTGGCAAAACCTTCAGCATCGACAACAAGAAATTCAGGAAACTGGAAATGAAAAGGACCCGTGTACTTTGCCTTGAAATAAAATCAGGCATAAAATTCCTGATTCACGGTTCCAGAGAAATAATCCCTGTAGAGCTTTAAAGGAGTCCTTTTTGCTTGAACAGCCTTTCGGTAAACTTCAAATCGTTTTCAGTCTGAAAAATGCTGAAAGGCAAATGAATGAACTGCACCACCGACAGCTTTAAAGTATAAGCATCCTTGGTTTTGACAACTGTTTTGATGTTTTCCCAAGGCATCATCATTCCTTCCTTTTGGCTCTTCATGATTTTGATTTGCTTTTGCTCAAACTCATAGCTGAGTTTATCAAAAAGCACTTTTCCCTGTGGAACCTGACTCAAACCATAAAATTGTGCAGCCCAGAAAAGTAAATAAACAACGGTAACCACGATGGCTGTGATGCCCAATCCCCAGGCCCAGCCGCCACCGATAATTGCACCCAAAACGAGAAGGGCTACCGGCACTAAAAAAGCCCACCACCATTGCTTGATAATGTTGTTGAGCCCGATTTTTACATATGTATTTACAGGTACCTGGTACTTCTTCGTTTTTCCGCTTAGCATTATTTGTTGACTTATTTTATCAGTTTCATTTCCGGAAAACGCACCTGCAAAGTGTCGATTACCTGCCGGTCCAGGGAAATGGTATAGGTCCTTTTGTTGCGTCCGCAGAAAATACCCAAACCTCCATTGCTCACATTGGTAAAAATTGGCTGACTCTGGGTAATTGGATTGTAATTCCCATTCACAACCCTGTAATTGTCATAATCACGGTTTCCCGCAAACACTTCCATTTGGCTTGGAACAAATTTGCGACTAACCACATTTTCATTCCCCCGAGTGTTGAGTTCACCCCGGATAAATGACCAAAGAGCACCAGCACCGAAGTCAATGATTTTTTCATCTCCCACAATGTCATTCTCAAGTTGACTGCTCAACTTCCATGTTTCCAGAACAGTATCTCCATTGTTTTTAATTACCCTGAGTTTCCAATTCAAAGACAATTGAACAACCGCGGTATTTACAGATTTGTTGATGTTGATGGATGTCTTTTTCCTCGAACCAAAATCGAGTGAGAATGGTCCTTTATCATTTGGTCCGATGGCAGCCCAGTTTCTGATGGTCAGCTCTTTCCCTGGAAAATTTGTAATCGCTTCGGAAACATTTCCGCTGATTTTATTTTTCACCCGGATTAAATACTTCAGCAAATCGGCCCGTGTATTGGTATCCAATTGAACTGGCGGCGTTCGAAAAACCAACTGATCTGGAGAGTAAAAATCTCCGTTGTCATCTTTGCCTGTAAGGGTGGTATCGTACAACAAGATGCGCTTTGTGGTATCGAAGCGCCCGGATGTTGAAAGTTTTAGCTCAAACAATCGAACTTCCAGATTGTCGGGATTGAAAAGACTTGAATCCGGACTGTTTTGGGCAATGTCGTATGCAGAACGGCCTTCACTCAAAAACCCCTTCCCAACACGAACCGTTTGATACGGAAGAGTTGGATCTAAAATACCATAAAGGACCTTGGTCTCACGATATGGCGCATTTACATCCAGGTCGGTTGAGCAAGAATGAAGGGCAAAAGCCAGTGATAAAAAGAGAAGTTGGCGAAAGATTTTCAAAATCCAGGATTTTTGAAAGAGGCGCAAAACTAATTGCTTAACATTGCTTTCGCAATGAATGGCTCGTCTATATTTTTCAGAGCTACTTTTCGCAGCAACCGTCTCGAATACATATTAGACGAAGTGCTGGAAAGAAGACTTGGCTTGAAATACCGGCTTGTGTTGAATGAAGAGCCTGTACCACAAGGTTCAGTTTGCCTGCATTATGGAATTTCAGGTGGAAATATCCATTTTCCCGACTCCGGTATTCTGAAGGATGAGGCTCAAAATCTCTGGCAATTTACCCCCGGCTTCGAACAGCATTCCCTTTTTAATGGCAAAACGGAAATCCAAAATGACCTCTTTGGGGCGGCCTTTTTCCTTTTGAGCAGGTACCAAGAACATAACCAGCCCATACAACCAGATGCCCATGGTCGTTTATCTGATGAATTGCATTTCAATGAAATCGAATTCCGCGAAACTCCATTGATCGAATATTGGGTGGAAGGTCTGAGGCAGAAACTCAATTCTCTTGGGCTTACCTGCAAAAAAACCGATGCCTGTCCCCAATTCAGTTTGGATTGGGACAATCCCACGGCCTACCTGAACAAGGGTCTTTGGAGACAAACCGCGGCAATGGCAGGCGATTTTGCTTCGGGGAACTGGTCGAAGCTTAGAGAACGGTATCAAGTACTTTCAGGCCAAAATCCTGATCCATACGACAATCTGGGAACCCGCATTCCGATGGAGCTTTTGAAAGGAAGGCACATTTTTTTCTGGCTGGGAAATTACGGGAAGCACGACAAAGGACTGTCTTTTAAGAATCAATGGTATAGAAATCAAATCCGGAATTTGAGCAAGGAAATGAGGCCGGGTCTACACCCCTCGTACGCAAGTTTTACAAAGCCTGAATTGATCCTTGAAGAGAAAAAAAGGCTGGAAGAAATTCTGGACAAAGAAATCATTGCAAGCCGCTTTCATTTTCTGCGCTTCCGCATCCCGCAATCCTATAGAACTTTAGAAGAAGTCGGATTTACAGAAGATTACTCCATGGGATTTTCTGGTTTTCCAGGATTTCGGGCTGGTACTGCCCTTTCCTTTAAATGGTTTGATTTAGAAAATAACAGAATTAGCGGCCTGACAATTCATCCATTCAGCCTGATGGACAGCAGCGCTGCCTTCCGAGGAAATTCCAGCAAAGTGTTCCTCGAATCAGCAAAAGCACAATTTAAAAAAGGACAAGAGCTCGGATTTCCCGTGCACGCGATTTTCCACAATGAGCACCCAAACTGGGCAGGTTGGGAGAATGCCATTCCACAGTTTGCAGGACTCTGAAATCAGAATGACTGCCTGAAAGACAATCCCAAAAGGCCTGTTCTAAATGATATTCCCGGGGTGGAATCTGTCAGCTTTTCAGAAAAGCCAGAATAGGTAAATTCGACCTGTGAAAATGGTCCAGATTGCCACCAGGTCCCAATTCTGAATCCCGGAGCAATTGAAGAACTGCTTTTTACAAAAGCTGCGCCTTGATTATTCGTGGTGGTAGATTTGCTTCCCAGCCTTCCCCATCCTTGCACAGATGCCAGAATGCCAGAATGCCGGGTAATGGCAGCGCGAACACCGAGTTCAGCTCTGGAAAAAGCCATTAAGCTCGTTCTAACTTCTTTGCCCCCTTCCATTTGCGGACTCACAGAAAATCGGCCATCGCCCATGGAAGAAATCTCATAAGATTCCGGCAATTTGGAAACAGCAGTCAAAGTAGAGCTCCGGATGAAAGTGCCGATTTCAAGACCATAAAAACAGGAAAATTGTCGCTTAATTGGCTGTTCAAGTCTGACTCCAATGCTTGCAAAACCAGCTTGTGTAAAGGAAGGATCAGACATGGAATACTTCCATTTTTCAGACATTGCCGAATTAAGTTCAACGCTTGAAACGGCATATCCTGTTTGAATCGAAATAGAACGCAAAAATCCGGGTTTTGCTTTGGAAGGAATGGACGAGACAGGCTTTTCAGATAATTGAGGTATTGCTTGTGTTTCGAAAATGAATGTTGAAAATGAAGCTTCCTTTGGATTCAAATACGCGAGTTCTTCAATTGAAGAATTCGATGGTAAAGTTGTAGTCGGGTCAACACTTCCAGCCAGTAAAGGTTGATTTTCTGATTCTGTAATTAGATTTTCTGATTCTTGAATGGCAACGGCATTAGCCAAATCTGTGTCTAAAACAGCAAGTTCAGGTTTTGGTGTTGCGCTGTTTTGCAACAAGTTCTGGCGCTGCCTTATCTCTTGGTTTTCATTTTGAATGGAAGCGACTTTAGAATTGTCTGAAGCAGGATTTTCTCCCTGATTCATTTGAATTTTATCGGCAGCAGCCCCTTTTGAAATGAAGGCATTTCCAGACTGCAGGCCTTGTTGAACCACCTCGTTTTTGGCGATTGATGCTTTCTCCACCTTAGGCTCAAATGGGTTTTTAAAATAGGAAACGGAAAACGAAACCAGCAAAATCAAAGGCAAAACAGCCAAAGCCAATCTACGCCTTATTGTCTCTGATCTTAGTTTGCGCTCGATGCCATTCCATCCATTTGGAATTGGCTCTCCCGACCAGTCATCAAACCGGTCCGAAAGGAAACCCCTTTCATCTTCCTGTTTCATAGAGATGGTTTTTGAGTTGTTGTTTCAGAAGTTGTCTTGCCCTGGAATACTGTGATTTGGAAGTTCCAACACTGATTCCAAGCATTTCTCCAATTTCAGCGTGGGTGTATCCCTCGATGGCAAAAAGTGTAAAAACAATCCGCGAACCTTCGGAAATACGAGCCAGCATTTTCAATATCTCCTGGGTACTTAGATTCGAAATTGCCTCAATAAAACCATCCGAATGATTGAAAATTGCGGCAGAATTATCCTCCACAAAATCGAGTGGACGCCTTCTTCGGTGGTGGTACTGGTTGATGGATTCCCGGATAAAAATCCGCTTCATCCAGCCTTCAAAACTTCCCCCCTGAAAAGTAGAAATTGATTTAAAAACCTTAATAAAACCCAATTGAAGAACATCCTCTGCCTCCATCCTATCGGCAGCATACCGAAGACAAATTCCAAGCATTGGCTTGGCAAAAGACTCATAAAGGGCGCGCTGTTGCCGGGCATCTTCTTCGATGCAACCCTTGAGGATTTTTTGAAGGATTTCCGGCTTCATTTGTGCAAATATAAAAAGAAAGGGCAGACCAAAACAGTCCGCCCTTTCCAATTGATTTACCCTTTAACTAACTGTTCAATCTAACCTTAAAATATTTCCTTATTGGTGTACATAAATTCTCAAAAATCCACTGTCTGTTATACCCCTAATGTTGCGATAACGGTAAGACAAATACCCTGGACCAATCGAAGAATTCTTTTTTGATATTACTTTAAACTCATTTCCAAATGGAATGATTTTCAAATTTGACGTGGCAGAAAGTACAAAATATTCCGGATCAAGGTCTCCCTCACAGGAGTTAACACTGGATTTAAAGGTAAAATAGTTCACCCTCAGTGTATCATCTTTATTGAGATGATACGGGTCCTCTCTATTTTCTACACTAAAAAAATCATCGCAATAATTGCTGTCAGGAAGAAGTGACAATTTTATAAAACGGGTTTTGCTTTGAGACTTCGAATCCTTATTGGAATAGGCAAGCAGCAGATTTCGTCTTTGATTCCTTGAAAAAGTAATTCTCAAGCGGATCGAATCCGAAAGTGTCACATTGCTTAAACCGGAAGGAACCGCTGCCAGCTGGCGAACATCATCCGGACAATAAACATCCCCTGATAGAAATGGCAACACAATGTTTTTTGGTCCGGAACTCAGGATAACCTTGTGCGTGTCGATTGGGCTATAAACCGGACTGCAGACATTTTGGTTGATTCTGATATCAATAAGAACCCGACTTTCCTTGCAAATATCTGGCCTGCATAATTTATACTGAACGGTATCCGTGCCCGAGAAACCAGGTTCGGCTTTGTAGATAAAACTGCGGCCATCTTTCTTTGGATAAATATTTCCGTGGGCTGGCTTGGAAAATTCAACGGTAACCGGATAGTTAATTCCATTCGCGGCCATTACATTGATTTCAACAGAATCGCCAGTTACAGCGAGCTTGATAAGCTCCAATTCATTTTGAATGAAAAAATCGGGTTCCGGGCTTTCCTTAACCCTGTTACAAGACAGGGCAAGGAAGCACAGAAAGAGTAGTGAAAGTCGTATGGAAAAAAGTTTCAAAGTAAAAAGTGATGATTGCGCTTTGGACACCAAGAAGACATTGTATCAGTCCTATTGGTTGGAACGGAACAGAGAATTTCAGAAAAAGTTCAACTAAGCTGCTCCGAAATAATAAGCCACCGTCCTTTAATTTTTCGCATTAAAACAGTAAAAAACCCTCCCTGGAATTTCTTATCGTTTTTTCTAAGCCATTTTCCAGTAATCATGGCATCCATTTCTCCGATTAATTCGATTTGAATGACATCATAATCGAGATGACCCATGGAAACTGAATCCGGATAATTTTTTAACAATTTCTTTTCAAGCCGGTCATAGCCGTATTGAAGACCTCTTACCGAAAGTGAGCGAAGTGTATCTGAATTCCAGTAAGCAGACAGAAAGCCTTTTAAATTTCCTTTGTTCCAGTCCGTCTCCTGTTTTTCCAGTATGAAAATAAGCATTTTCTTTTTTTCATGAGCCAGATTGGGGGCTGGCCGGACTATTTCCTTTTCACGGGAACTGCCAGGGGACTTTCCGACTTGCGCCAAAACAGAAAAATGACTTGCGAAAGCGGCCAACAGAATCAAAACCAAACTTTGAATCTTCTTCATTCGCTTCAAATAAAAGGAATCAAGGTGAAAATTCCTTGAAAGTCACTCAAATCATGCTACTGAATCAGGAAAATTATTTCTTTCCTATTTTCAATGCTTGCTCCAGCCGATCTGCTTCTTCCTGTATAATACCATTGAAATTAAAAGCGTTGGCAAACCGATCGTCTGGTTTTTCCCAGGCTGCAAAGTTCATTACACTAAGGGTTTGGCCGCTTCGGATTTTGAACCGCACAAAAGAGGAAGTTGAGAGCGAATCCGGGCTGGAACTTTTAGCCAAAATCTTTCCCTGTCCAAGAAAATCATTGGTCGGAAACAGCAAACCAAAACCAAAATGGCCATTTCCTTCTTTACCCTGATTGACATGAACAGAGATGGCCGAATGGCTTGAATTTGATTTAGAAAATTCTGACTGCTGACTTCCCGGTGGAAGTGAAAACCCGAAAACAAGTTCTTTCTGCCCTAAAAAACCAGTAAAAAGCAAATCACTTTTGTACCAGTTTTTTCCAGCCCAAATACTGATTCTGTGCCTTACATTGATGGAATTACCGCCCACATTATAATCTTCATAAACCAAATCAAACATTGCCCTCACCGGGCCGCTGCTAATAAACTTGTATAAAACTGAACCAGGTTTTCGAAGTGGAATGAGTTTCCCTTTTTCCACCATCGCATAACCACCTAGTCCAAATCCAGAATCCGGGGAAAGCAATTCGGATCCCCAATTGTACTTTCGATTGGTTCCGCTTTGGAAAGAAACAATCGAATCCAACAACAGACCAGACTTGATTTTACCCAGCACTCCATTAAAATTACTGTTGTCAAAACAATGCCGGAAGGCAATTTTTTCAGATTCCCAAACCGGACCACCTAGGCAATATCGGGAAGACAACCTGTTGGCACTAAGCGAATCCGGCCTTATTTCTGAAGACACATTCTGGTATTTTCCATTTTCCAAATCACTTACCTTAAAACATGCTGAAACCTTAGCCGGGTAAGTGGGTGCATCAGACTTGTCCATCCATTTCAACTTAATTTCCAGACTTGAATTTCTTTCCATATCAACTTGAAAAGCAAGTTCATCCCAAATTCCGTCCCCGGTTAAATCATCCGTTTGAGATGGAAGAACCAAATCATTTTGGAATAAAACAGGGATTTTGTCTTCAGGAATGTCCATCAATGCGAGCAGGTTTTCTCTGGTAATAAGCACCGGATCTCCTTGCCTTGCAACGCCCGACATATTGGAAATGATAAACTTCCGAGTTTGCGCAAAGCCAGTCTGCACAAGCAGAATCAGGCTAAAAATCAGCCGAAATACCAGAAAAACCGAAGTAGATTTTTTGATGAACAAAGTCTTAAATGTTTTGCAATCAGCGAAAAAACAAGAACTTTACTTTCTCCTTAAAAAGGCTTTACAGTGGAATTAAATTCACCCGGTTTGCCCCAGTTGGCGAGTTCCTCCGGAGACCAGAGGAATGGAAAGAACACAAGCTTTTGAAATCTTGGAGGAAGGTAACGCTGCCAATCTGTACCACCCGTTGCATTTACTGCGGAATCTGGCTTTTTAAGATATTTTGAAGCCGAATGAAGATGTGCCATTCTCCAAGCAATGTTTGCATTGTTATCCAACTGCCTGAGCAACAATCTGATTGGCTGGTTCACATCCAGGTTCCAGTCGAGATCCCGGAATCTATCATAAAGGTTTAAATCCTTATGGCGATTTGCAAAATCAAGTAAGGTGATGTCGTACTTTTCCTCAAACCGGGTCAGTGTGAGTGTTTTTTTTCCACTTACCGCATCTGTAGAACCGGAACGCCAGTAGAGAAAAGGCATTTTCTCCTCAATCGAACCACCTGCAATTCGACTTCTGTGTCCTTGGTCGAGAAGATTGTCAACCGAAGTACATGAAAGTTCAATCAATCGGTATTGAACAGACTGAAATCCGGATGCAGGCAAAAGTGCCATTCTAAATTTCATAAACTGAGCAGCATCCATTCCCTCCGACATCACCGTGAAAGAATGAACCAAAATATCAAAGTACCGGTTTACTCGGCTGAGCCTGGTTTCAAGAAAATGAATTTCCATTTCCGGTGATTTACATATCTGCTCCAATTCCACTAAAATTAAGCGAAAGTAGAGTTCCGTTACCTGATGATAAATGATAAAAATCTCCTCATCTGGCAAGGTTGTTCTTTTGGTTTGCAGACTTAAAAGTGTGTCGATGTGGATGTAATCCCAGTAATTGAGGAAGTCTGCTTCGTAAAGCCCATCCAGGTAAGATTCGAGATTTTGACCCGAGGCTTCATACTTCGACTCTAATTTCCTGAGTTTTTCCAGCAGGATTTGCTCGTTCATTTGGCTATAGATTTTTAACTTTTGAAAACACCTTTGTAAAATCCGGTGTTATAGGATTGGCAATGCACAAACTGCAAATAATTGCAGAGGAAATAACTTTCTTGAAGATTCGAAGATACAAGGACTTCGAAACTCCAGAGTCTGAAATTTAATTGCATGCCAATATTCCGGTCAGAATATCCGGTTCATGTTCTAAATTGCGTCGCCATTAATATAGAAAACACCATGCATCATACTGAAGATGATATTGTAAGGAAAACACAGGCAGATGCCTTCGTTGGATGTGATTTTTACGACCTCGATGAGCTCCTGACCGAAGAACACAAACTCATCCGCGATTCCGTTCGGGAATTTGTCCGCAAAGAAATTAGCCCAATTATCGAAGATTGCTGTCAGAAGAACATTTTCCCAAGCTATCTTTTGCCAAAGTTTGGCGAACTGGGTGCATTTGGACCAACCATTCCGGCAAAATACGGAGGCGGAGAAATGGATTACATTTCATATGGTTTGATTATGCAGGAAATTGAACGCGGTGACTCAGGAATGCGATCAACTGTTTCTGTGCAAAGTTCACTTGTTATGTATCCGATTTATGCATTCGGAACAGTGGAGCAAAGAAATAAATACCTGCCTGGTCTTGCGGCAGGAACGCTGTTAGGTTGCTTCGGACTGACCGAGCCAGATTTTGGTTCTAATCCATCTGGCATGGTAACCAACTTCAAAGATATGGGCGACCACTACTTGCTTAATGGGGCCAAAATGTGGATTTCCAATTCTCCGCAGGCAGACTTAGCGGTTGTTTGGGCCAAAAACGAAGCGGGCAGAATTCATGGCCTTATTGTTGAAAGAGGCATGGAAGGATTTTCCACCCCGGAAACCCACAACAAATGGTCACTCCGTGCAAGTTGTACAGGGGAGCTGGTTTTCGACAATGTAAAAGTTCCAAAAGAGAACTTGTTGCCGAATAAAACTGGGCTTGGTGCGCCGATGATGTGTCTCGACTCAGCACGATATGGAATCGCATGGGGTGCGATTGGTGCAGCCATGGATTGTTATGATTCTGCGAGGCGGTATGCCATGGAGAGAATTCAATTCGACAAACCGATTGCATCATTTCAGTTGATTCAAAAGAAACTTTCTGAAATGCTGACTGAAATTACAAAAGCACAATTGCTCACCTTTAGACTTGGCCAGCTTAAAAACGCAGGCAAAGCAACAACGGCGCAGATTTCCATGGCTAAAAGAAATAATGTTGACATGGCACTTCACATCGCCAGAGAAGCGCGACAAATTCACGGTGGCATGGGCATTACCGGAGAATATCCAATTATGCGCCATATGATGAACCTTGAATCTGTGATTACCTATGAAGGTACACATGACATTCATCTCTTAATTTTAGGAAACGAGATTACAGGAATATCGGCCTTTAAATAGCAGCACCTTCGGACATACAAGAATTCAGAATCAGGCGGCTAGCCGCAAGAAAACCTGAGTTCCAATTGACCTTAAGGAAAAAAACTTACCCTTACCCCTTTCTGAAAATATCAGGAAGGGGTATTTTTTTGATCCTTTTATCCTACCAAAAAACCTTTGGTTAAGCGACTGTCAAATCCAAAAATCATAAACTGAAATTAATTTATAAATTATTCAATTTCAATGTAATGAGACTAAATCATACGACAATTTTAAACCTAAAAGAGAAAAATTTAATAACCAAGCAGACAGATGGAGAAGTGCTGAAAATTATAAGCTCCAAAAAACTGAACAGTGTTTTTTATGCAGTTTTTAATGAAAAACTGATTTGTAAGTTCAAGCCTTTTGATGAATCAGGCGTTATCGATTTATAGCGAATATTTGAAATTCGGATCCATGTTGGTTAGGAATAAGAATCAGCCATTCATTTCAAACATCATCCGGCCAATTTTTGAAAGAACCTATACAAATGACAAAACTTCTACGAAATAATTCTGGCTTAAAAGGGCTGATGCTTTTGTGGATTTTGGAAGGCTTTTTAAGCTTCATTCCATTACAAAATGCAGAGGCACAATGTGTCAGAATCAGAGACAGAAGACGAAACAATGCCTGGACTTTTACACCAAAAAAGGATTTCAAGTGTCTGGCCAACAACCAGTCGCCAATCACCACTTTCACCCTAACATTTGAGTTTCCGGTAAGCAATGTAAACATCAATTGGGGCGATACTATTGCAACTTATGAAGGTCCGCTCACCACGGTTTCAAGGACTTATAAAGACACAGGCACATTTGCGTATACCATTACAGAAGAAAATTGTCCGACCCCAATAAGCGGTTATTTTGTAAACAACTACAACAAAACCTGTCCGGGTGTCGGCTGGATTGCGCCCCCGAATGATTCTACAAGATGTATGCCCGCCACGATTCAGCTGAGCAATTTTTCACCCCGGCAAAATGGTTTTACCGAATGGGTGATCAATTGGGGAGACAACAAGAGAGATACTGCAGATTATCCCAGTTATGGAAAAGTATTTTCCCATGTTTACAAAGCGGGTAGTAAGATATGCAATGCAGTCATCTCAATTGGGTACAGAAATTCTTGCAATGTAATTCCCTGCGGTCAGGCTTTAAGCGGGGTATTTGGTCCTTACCGATTTATGGAAAGAGACTCTGCCATTGTAAGCCCGTCTTCTGTCCTGATTTGTAGTCCAACAGCCATTACCATCAACGATATTTCCAAGTTGAATTGTCTGGATACCGCAAACAGGCTTGTAAGCTGGACAGCTATGGATGGATTTGGGCAACCCCTACCTAATCCAGGAAATAACATATGGAGACCAAGGGGACCCGCTAAGAACAAAACGATTACAATTCCTGCGGACATGTTTTCGGTGGTACCACCTGACAGCCTATTTAAAATCCGGATGAGGATTCAAAACAAATGCGGTGCAGATACAGCCGAAACCATTGTCAGAATAATCCCTTCTGTAGCACCTAAATTTTCAATTTTAACTCAAAATGGTTGTGCTGGTTCTCCAATCCCGTTTGCAAACAACTCTGTAGTAACTTTTGGCACGGTTCGATATGTGTGGAATTTTGGAGATGGAAAAATTGACTCCTCGTTTACAACCAATGTAAACCATACTTACACCAATAGTGGAACCTATACGGTAAAGCTCAAGGCTAGGACAATCGGATACAACAACCAGATTTGCGACAGGGAAATTAGTGATACAGTTCGTGTTCGACCGGCTGTACTTCCAATCGTAACCTCCAGCATTGATAAGGGATGCGACTCTTTGATTGTCACCCTAAAAAACAAATCAAAATTCACCAACAATGTGAAATGGCAAGGCTGGGAATTTGGTGGAACACCGTCCATAAACGGCGATACAAACTATTACCCAGGTCCCGTAAGCTCGAATCCAGGGATTGTAAGTATATTGTCTACCAACCCTTTGGATTCATCTGCACAAGTTAAATTTCGAAAATACGGCGCCTACATTGTCAAACTAAAAGCCACCACCAGCGGCTGTGCCCTAAATACGGGTTTAGATACCATTACCATTTTACCCAGACCCAAACTTCGTTTCAGGCTTTCATCCACGAATCTTTGTCAGGGCGAAACATTCTTTCTTTATGACTCAAGCCGGGTTCTTGAAACCGATCCCCGAGGTTTGCCTTCAAATTTCAACAACATAGCCTGGTCGGTAAAAGTTGGGAACGACACCATCATAAACTCAGCATTCCCCATTACCGGCAATTTTAATACCAGAAGAACTACAGCTCTAAAATTCAAAAGCAATGGCACATTTTGGATAAGGCTCACTGTTTCAGCAGGGGGAGGTTGCCCTACAGCAGACAGCATACAGGTAATTGTGAAACCCAGTGCTATTCCAAAATTGGCAATCACGAGAGCCAATTGTGCAAGTTCAGAGATAATTCTAAAAAACACCACGGTTGAAAATGCCAATAAGTACATCTTCAAAATTTATAAGGGAAATGGATTACTTATTGGTCAACAGTTACTTGAGTATGTCAAAACCAATAAAACAGATCAGCCGATATTCCTTTCCTATGTACCACCGGGTGATTCTTCTTATTACTTTGTTACAATTACCGCGGTAACCTATTCAGGCAACGATTCTTGTGTGGCAACAAGCAGCCCCAGAGTTATAAAAGTTGGGCCAACTCCGGTTGCAGGAATCAACATTACACCATTGGACGGATGTACACCGCTCAACAATGTTTCAGTTCAAAATACTTCATTTAACCTACCCTTTGATGGCTCGGCAACATTCAGTTGGAAGCTCGGATCCCTTGGAAACTTTTCAGGAAACACTCCGCCACCACTTACTTTCACAAATGAAGGAAACACCAACAAACGCGATACAATCAAGCTTTGCATCAATACCATTAATGGATGCAGCTACTGCAAAGAGGCAGTTGTGCTTACCTACCCAGCGCCCAAGGGAGTAATTTCAGCACCAGACAGCATTTGCTCTGGAGATGAAATCAGCCTTTCTGCCAGTGCAGTTGGTGCAGTTTCCTATAACTGGGAATTCACGGATTATGATGGTTCATCCTCCACGCAAACAAGTCTTTCGAAGGTTTTCAACAATGCCACCGGTGTTCCACAGTTTTATACAATCCGTCTAATCCTGCGCTCTGCAGCGGATTGTCCATCAATTTTCGAAAAAACTCTTAAAGTAAATCCCAAGCCAGAATTTGAATTTCAAAGCACCACTTCACAAGATGAAAATTGTGGCTTACTCAGGGCCAAATTCTATTACCTGAATTCTGACAATGCAGTTAGCTACAAATGGAAGTTCGGTGCTTCAGACAGTCTCATTACGAGCGCATTAGATACGATTTACAAAAGCTTTGGCAATGAAACATCAGCGCAAATTCAACTGCCAGTCACATTAACTGCAACTTCCAAACGAGGCTGCAAAACCACCAAACAAAACTTTTTGGCTGTAAATCCTTTGGTAAAAGCGCGGTTCAAGGTATCAGCAGATTCCGGATGCGCCCCGATGGCAATTACCTTAACCGATAGTTCCACACTGGCATCGAATGTGAGGCGATGGCTTGTGAATGGCATGGCAGTCCAAAGCCAGACCGACATCCTAAATTATGTTTTGAACAATCCCCTTCTTCAGGATACGGTGTATACCATACAACTCGCAGTTAGGAACGATATCGGATTTAATTGTGTGGATACCGCCACAAAAAAAATAAAGGTTTTTTCTAAGCCTCGCTCCAACGACCTGATTGTAAGTCCAGCCTCAGGATGTAGCCCCTTGCTGGTAACCTTTACGGGCTATGCCGAAAATGCAATTCAGTATTTATGGAAATTCGGGGATGGGGTGGATAGCCTGACCAACAGCCAGGTAATCAGCCATTCATTCTTCAATTTCAGTCCTACTGCCAACCAGGTTTTCAATGTAACGCGAATTGCCAGTTCTGTAAAGGGTTGCACGGATACCACCACAAGACAGATAACCGCGAAACCCAGAACCGAAGCCATCATTTCAGCGCTCACAACCAGCGGATGTTCTCCGCTATCCGTACAATTTTCTGCAGCAAATTCTGTAAACTACACTTCGGTTGAATGGAATTTTGACGACAATACCGTTAACAGTTCTTCGATTAACCCATTGCATATTTTCAATAACAATTCTGATTCGGTTCAGATTCGGAGGGTACGACTGGTGGCTAGAAAAATCCAGACAAATTCTTGTCCGGATACCTCCTATATCGACATCACTGTAAACCCAACACCGGTGGCAGGATTCTCAATGAGCAACAGCATCGGTTGCGGGCCATTGCCGGTAATTTTCACAGACTTGTCAGTTGGAGGAATCAGCAGTTATTGGACATTAAATGCAGGTGGAGTAAGCACCATTTTATTGCCAGACACCGGCGGACTGGCCGATACCCTGATTGACAATCCAAACTTTGTTTCCAAAAATATTCAGGTAATACAGACTGTAACATCGACAGGTGGATGCACCAGCACCAAAACACAAAACATTCAGATCTTTCCAAACCTGACTGCCGAATTCAATTTCGACTCTAGTGGTTGTCATCCTCATCTGGTAAAATTCCTCAATACCAGCGAAAACTTTTTAGGCTCCTATACTTGGAATTTTGGTGATGGTAGCTCAAGCTCAGAAAAGAATCCTTTGCACCTTTATGAGAACTTTACCGACAAAGACACCATTTATAATGTAACACTCACTTCCATATCACCTGTTGGGAACTGTGAAAAAACCCGTACAGCAAAAGCCAAAGTATACGCAAGTCCAAGAGCTGATTTCATTTTCCAATCGGATTCCAGCATTCAATTGCCTGTAAACTCCATTACCATTCGAAACAAAACGCGCTTTTTGGGCGCCTGGAATTACAAATGGACATTTGACGATGGATCAGGTGTTTTTACAGGCAATGATGCGGTATTCACCCACCAGTTTCCCCTCGGAGATGATTATTTCACCGATACAAATTTCGTGATCAGTCTGGTTGCCATTAGCCCAAGAGGATGTACCGATACTTTGAAAAAAACTATGGTAATCATTCCCGGAAAACCTGTGCCAGCATTTGAAGTAACACCAAGAATCATTTGTGCTGGAAATCAGGTTCAGTTTACAAACCTTTCCTCCTTTTCCAGCGAATCAGAATGGACCTATCAGGATACCGAAGGCTCGCCTAACATCACCATAAAAGGCGGTAATCCAGTGGTTTACTTTGGAAGTCCGGGCCGTAAAACAATTAAGCTTAAAGTAAAAGGCCTTGGAGGCAGAGATTCCCTCACCAAGTATGATTACATATTTGTGTATGCCAAACCTTCCAGCTACTTTGAAACCATTCCGCTCAACAAAGAAGTTGTGGCGCCTGAGGAAGATGCCATTTTTATTGAAATCCCACCTTGCGATGATTCTCTGGGCTGCACCTACCGCTGGGATTTTGGAGATGGAACTGGAGATACCTTGTATGACAACCAACCAGTCAGACACCGTTATCAGGGACCAGGAAAATATAAAATTAGTTTGCTGGTAACCAATAGCCTGGGCTGCAGCTCGGTACTTAACCAAGACAGCATCAGGGCAGTTGCAGCAAGGGACATTGCTGTACCCAATGGCTTTATTCCCTTAAACACACCGGGAGGTTGCCCGATTGACAATTTCAAAAAGCTACCCACCTGCATTTTTTACCCACTCACAAGCGGAATGGTGGCCATGAATATGCTCATTTTCAATCGCTGGGGACAATTGCTGTTTGAAAGCAATGAACTTGGAAAAGGTTGGGATGGATTCTACTTAGGCAAAGCCCTTCCTGGTGGAACTTATATTTATAGAATTGTGGCTGATTTCTCAAACGGCGACAAACAGACTATAACAGGGGATGTTACAATTTTAAGGTAATAAGAACATGAAAAAACTAAGCGCACTTCTACTTCTATTGACTCTCTTTGGAGAGCTCCAGGCTCAGGACCCTCAGTTCTCGCAGTTTTATGCGGCACCTATTTATCACAATCCTGCTTTTACAGGCGCTGCTCAAAAAGGAAGGCTTGTGGCCAATTACAGGAACCAATGGCCGGTGCCTGGTTCTTTTGTAACCTCCTCCTTTTCGGCGGACAGTTATCTGAAAAAATACAATTCGGGTTTTGGGCTAATTGCCACAATTGACCAACAAGGAAGCGCAGGCCTTTATACGCTTTATAGTTCTTTCAACTATGCGTACGAAATAAACCTTTCAAACAATTGGATTGCCAGGGGCGGTTTGGCATTTGGTTTCGTAAACAGAGGAATCAACAGGAACAAGCTCCTGCTAGGCGATCAGTTAAACCTGAATGGAACACCCGGTCCGCAAAGCGATGCCATTGGATTTGTTAACACCAGTCCCGTATTGAAATTTGATGTTTCTTCAGGATTTCTGATTTACAACAAATATTTCTGGCTTGGCGGAAGCGCAATGCACATGAGTCAGCCCAACCTTGCGATTTTCGACGATCCAAGATTGTCGGCGGCTGATAAAAATATTGACAGTGACAAACTCCCAATGCGGGTTTCAATCATGGCAGGTGCTAAAATTCCCTTGGTGAAACGAATGTATGGCTCCAATTACGGAAACCGTGATATTGAAAAAACCTTCACCCCTACCATCATTTATAAGCGTCAGGGAGATTTCCAGCAATTTGACCTTGGAGGATACATCACGATCAAGCCAATTGTTTTTGGGGTTTATTACCGAGACATACCATTCAACCGCGATGTAGAAAGAGGTGGATTCAATAGGGATGCCTTAATATTTTTGCTCGGTTTCAAGCATGACTATTTTAGTGCAGGTTACAGTTATGACCTGACTGTTTCCAGATTATCCGGAAGTTCTGGCGGAGCCCACGAAATTTCGATTTCCTATGAATTCGACAATCCAAAGCGAAGAAAGCGCAGAGCACCTCCTATTCCTTGTCCGAAATTCTAAATGATAAATTAAACCTAGTTTACCTGGAGATCAGGCATTCCAGATGTCAATCTCCCGGTAAAATTCCGGATTGAATTTAACCTTACCGGCTTGCTTATATGCCCGGTAAATGTTGATGAAAAATTCAGGCAGAATACTTTTAATAAACTTTCTTGAGTTTGAAATGCTGTAACCAGACTGGACAGAATCGTTGTCTCTGGCAATCTTGGAATAGTAATTCTCGCGCCCTTCCCATGCATCTTCATAATCACTCTGATAGGGCGAGCGCTGAAGAACAGGAATCTCTTTGAGTCTCCGCGCCCTTAGGCACAGGTATGTGGCAGAACTGTTCATCAACTCAACGCGGCAACGAACCTTTTTTGGATCCTCAACCTGATACCATTTCTCTTCAGGAGAATATTCAAATATGAGCATTTGCTCAATGATAAAACCGTTGGCCTCATTCAGCACACGATAAAAAACCTCAGGGCTGAACTGATAAAATCCATGGCCCATGATGTTGTTTACAGGCGTTATGATAAGTAAATGCCCGCCTTCAGCAACCATTTCCATACAATTGGCCATTGCCGTTGGGAAATTGAAAATATGCTCCAGCGATCCGCTTTCCAGTACAGTAGAAAATTTACCTTTCAACTCTTCTGGAATTCCAAGGTTCATATCCTGAAGCAGATTTGCTCCTTCATAATCACTGTAATCCAAAGAATCAATTTTCTGAGCACCAAGAAAGCGCAAAAATTCTTCACCGTATCCACGAGAGGCAGTGAGAAAACCTTCCACCTGGTCGTCAGACTTGTACAAGCCGAAACCCTGAAGATTTTCCTTCAGTTCTTTAAAATCCAAATTTAGGATTTGCCTTCCTACCATAAGGGTATTCTCAAAGGAGACACCTTTTTTTCGGGAGGATAAAAGAAACTTAATACCGTTGGTATCTAAACCCATTGCTAGATTGAAATATCAGAAAAAAGTGACCCGGTAAGGGAAATTCTGGTGGGGTAAAGTTTTTTGCAACGGCACAATCCGATTAGTGGGCGGTAAAGCTAAGAAAAAAAAATCCCTATCAATCCCGCACAACAAAAAATCAGAAAATCAATCCACCTTTAAGTAGTTTTTGTTTGATTTACCTGAATCTAAAAATAACCAATGATTGAGATAAAGTCCTTTTCATTTAACCCCTTTCAGGAAAACACATGGCTGGTCTGGAATGAGAATAAAGATTGTGTGATTATCGACCCAGGTTGTGAATCGACACAGGAAGAAAAAAAGTTGCTCGATTTCATTTCCATTTCAAACCTGAAACCAATTGCGATTTGGCTTACGCATTGCCACATTGACCATGTTTTGGGTTTGAATTTTTGTCTTCAGCAATGGCAAATACCATACTTTTTACACCAAAAAGAGATTTCGCAATTAAGGGCGGTTCAAGCATATGCGCCTTCGTATGGATTCCACGGGTTTCAAATGCCAGAACTTCAGGGAAAAGAAATTTGCGAAGGCGAAATTCTACTGGGCATTGAAAAGTTCAGAATACTGGATGTTCCGGGCCACTCTCCTGGCCATGTTGCTTTTTTCCATGAGGAATCTGGCATACTTATTTCGGGAGATGTGCTTTTCAGAGAGAGCATTGGAAGAACCGATTTGCCTGGGGGCGATTTTTCAATCCTTGAACAATCCATCCGGCAAAAAATTTACACTCTACCTTCCAATACCCGAATTTTACCGGGACATGGGCCTGAAACCACGGTCGGACATGAGATGAAATTCAATCCATTCATTCCGGCATAAAAAAACCCTTCCGGGTTAAGGAAGGGTTCATATCACGAAGTCCCCCGGACTCCGATCAGCTTTCGCGTTGTTGCAAATTAATGGGTGGCATCTGGAGCCGAAACCTCACCTTTTAGAATCAGGTAGGTTGAACCGCCTTCTACATTGGCAGTTACAGTAACACTCTTATTGAAAACACCGACAGCTGCAGCATTGAAAGTAGCTTTTACACTACCTGTCTTGCCTGGAGCAACAGGCTCTTTTGAATAGTCTGGAGTTGTACATCCGCAACCAGCCTGAGCCTGAGAAATTACGAGAGGAGTTTTTCCTACATTGGTAAATTTATATTCAAATGTTACCGGCTTGCCTTGAGGAATTTTTCCAAAATCATGAGTGGTTTCAACCCATTTGAAAGCGGCCATGTTACCTGGCTGCGCTGCCAGAGCTGGAGCTGGTTTTGCAGGCTTATCCTGAGCAGTAGCTGAGAATGCAAATGCAGCACAAACAATAGCGGATAAAATAATTTTTTTCATAACGGACTCGATTAGTTCTTGAATGTTTTCGTTGATGCAAAGGTGGTCAGCAATGCACAAAGGGGAAACAGGCTTAACAATTATTAACCTGAAAAAGTCTGATCATTTTTTCTGCACAAAAACTAATTTGTGAAAATGCTGGTTTCGATTTTCTATGAAGCGATTTTGCCTTTTATTGTGAGGCGATTTTGGCACAATGGCTCCCTCTAATTTTGTTAATAAATCCCCGAGACTGATTTCCATTGACATGGTCCGAGGACTCGTCATGGTATTTATGGCACTGGACCATTGCCGGGATTTTTTTTATGTCGGCAACTCAGTGAATCCTCTGGATCCAAACCAAAGCAATACTCTACTTTATCTGACTAGGTGGATTACACATACCTGCGCACCTTCATTTGTTTTTTTGGCTGGAATTTCAATTTTTTTCCAAAAGGAAAGACAAAACAACAATCTGGTCTGGAAACTTTTCAGCCGTGGGTTATGGCTTATTTTTCTTGAAGTCACTCTAATTAACTTCAGTTGGACATTTCATGGCCTGTTTCAGAATGTCTTCCTACAGATCATCTGGGCGCTTGGGGCTGGATTTATTTGCATGTCAATGCTGCACAAACTTCCTCCAAGAATTGCATTGATTTTGGGCATTTCAATAATTACACTTCAGAGCAACTTGAATGGCATCAAACTAAATGGAGAGGGCGTTTTAGGTGTTATTTGGTCGTTTGCCTATGAAATGGTCTATTTCAAAACCCAGGGTGGCTGCAACATTAGCGTCCCTTACCCATTTCTTCCCTGGCTGGGAATTTTGCTTGCAGGTTTTGGCTGCGGCCCCTATTTTAATTCTACTTTTTCACCAGAAAAAAGACAAAAGGGCTTTCTCCTGATTGCCATTCTGCTGGCAATTTCCTTCGCTATTATCCGAAGTTTTAATGGGTATGGCAACCCTTCACAATGGCATGGCATCCCAGGTTCAAAGGAGTTTTTTTACACCTTTTTCGATGTTGAAAAATACCCGCCATCCATGCTCTATTGCATGGCAACGCTTTCTTTTCTAGCAATATTCCTTTGGTTGTCAGAAAAATCACTTTTGCCAATAAAATCGGTCCTGCTCACTTTTGGCAGGGTTCCCTTGTTTTTTTATTTTTTCCATCTGCCCCTAATCCATGGTTCTTCCATGCTCTGCTTTCATTTGGTAAAAGTGCTAAAATTGGCCCCAGCAAGTGAACATCCAGGTTTCGAACTGCCCGGACTTTACATTGCTTGGATTCTGGTTTTGCTTACTTTACTACCTTTTTGCCGCTGGTTTGAGGGCCTTAAAGCCAGAAACAGAGGAGCATGGTGGACTGCCTATTCCTGAACCTTTCCAGCTGAAGCCCAGAAATCAGCGATCATCCAGTCGGCGATTTCCTTCCAAGCAGTAGCAGCAGCCTTATGGGCAGGATGCTCTAAATATGCCTGAAGCGCTTTGTCGTTGGCCACCAACACCATCAATCCATAATCTGCCGCAATTGGTCGTTCAGAAAAATTTCCTCCTGCTCTCAAATCTATGATTTGAGGAATTTCTTTTGGAAGCTCCTGCAACAAAACAATAGCGGCACGAAAGCGCTCATCCGTTTTTTCTATGCCAGGCTTTAGTTTGAAAAGAACCAGATGGTGCACTCCTTCTTGTGCATATGAAGAAAAAGAAAACGCGAAGGCTACTAAGAGAAAAAATGTTGCTTTTTTCATGACTTACAAAATTGAATTAAAGGCCTGCATGGCTTGATTGCAGACCGATTCAAATTAAGCAATCAGACATGAAACGAATTTGGAAAAATATCCTTGGGGCTGGCATCTGGGCTTACATCATGCAAATACCTTCCCTTGCATCGCCTGAGAAAAGTTTTAGCCACGGTAAGGGCTTACTTCGTCTTGGGGTTCTGATCCGCCGGGGAATTCGCGATATTTTTCTGCTCCTACTGGGAATTTTTGCTGCAGGTTTTGGCTTAAAAGGCTTCCTTCTTCCAAGCGGATTTATTGATGGTGGCACAATGGGAATTTCCCTTTTGATGGCTGGGACCATGAAACTTTCCCTGCCTGTTCTTTTGGTGCTCATCAATATTCCTTTTGTCTA